>JAZNJO010000039.1:0-13329 GCA_045578085.1 Acutalibacteraceae bacterium
CACGGAGAGTTGTCCGAGTGGTCGAAGGTGCAGCACTCGAAATGCTGTGTGGGGAAACTCACCTAGGGTTCGAATCCCTAACTCTCCGCCACGAAAAAAGTCACTTTTGTCTACTGACAAAGGTGACTTTTTTCAATGATATCCGTTCCTGTCGGAACGGGTGATATATCTTCGATATGATATCGCTCTGCGAGCGATGATATATGCCTTCGGCATATGAAGGAACGGATATTATATCATGCTTGCGTAGCAAGTATATCATACGGCATAGCCGTATATCATATTGCGCAAGCAATATATCATTGAAAAGTTGAATGATTTATGTTACAGTAAAATAAAAAAGGCGGTGAGCAAATATGACATATGGTGTGAAAGTTATTCATACACATACTGTCGGTGAAAATGATCAACGGTATTATGAAACACTGATTTTGAGAGTTGAAGCTGATTCCTTTGATGATGCCTATGAGAAAGCAGAACTCTATATGAAGGATGCTGTTTGTAGATACAAAAACCCAAAAGGTGATACTGTTAAAACCTTAAGTATCGAAGCTGTTGACTGTTTTCTTGCTTTTGAACCGGAAGGTGATGTGCAGGAAATATATTCGTCTTTGTCAATCAATAATAGTTCATTAACCGAGGAAGAATATTGCAAGGCTATCTCCTCATCTTGCGGAGAAGAAGAACTGCGCCCCTTGCGAAATGCCGAGTTTAATTGATTTTATGCTATTTGAGTGTGTACTTTTAGGCTTTCTTACCTCGTGTTATACTACTTTTGGTCAGTCTTTCGCAAAAAGAAGAGGGTACCCATCTGGGTACCCTCTTCTTTTTCGTAGATAGTAGCGAATGAAGAACCCTCCAAATGCCATCGGCTTTCACAAGATTTTTCGTACGACAACTGTGGATACCTGCTTGTGTGGCGCAAAATCGGGGGTTCAGAATCCCTACTTGAAAATCACTTTGTTATGCGCTATTATGTACTTGGACAGTAATGAAATCAACGCGTAAGTTCGGGAGGTGCTTCTATGAAACAAATGCTGACTATCCTGCTGACCCTTACACTGGTTCTGGCCGTTTTGTCCGGCTGTGCGGCATCGCAACCTCCTTCGGAAAGCGACGATATATCCACTTCACTTTCGAAGCATACAACCAAAGAAAACCGCATATCCCTGCAATCACCGTCCAAATATCTGAGTGAAGAGGACGGGGTGTACACCCTCACTCTCCCCCAAAGCCAACAAGCTCTTACACTAAGTGAAACAGAAGTACACTTCGTTCCGTATATCACCGATACACTGGTGGAAGAAGCAGAGAAAAAGATCACAGAAGCTGTGGCCGAGTATAAGGAAAGTCCCCAATTCAGTTTGGATGTTTGGGAAGGTTATCTGTGTCTTTACCAAGAGGTCATTGTTCCACTCACGCCTCCGGAAGGGGCTACCGACCTCGGCTGTGACATTGACCACGATCACGTGATATTCCGCGAACGCATTTCCGGTCAAGCAATGTGAGACGAAAAGGCAAAGAGAGTGCCCTCGGTGGGTACTCTCTTTTTGTATACCCATTAAAAATATACCTCTTATTGCAAAAAGAACATTGTTTTATACTTGTAAATATGCTATACTTATCTCTGTCGGCAAGCAAGAAATGATTTCCATTGGATTTTTGCCAAATTAAGGCCATATTCCCCCGCATCGGGTTTCATACTAATCAAAAAACCGATGGTAGGAGGAACCTTTATGCGCGTTGCTTTTTTCGACACCAAGCCCTACGACACGCCCGCTTTTGACCGATTCGGGGAAAAATACGACATTGAGTTCAAATACTTCGAGACCAAGCTCAATGAAGATACCGTTAGATTGGCCAAAGGCTACGACGCAGTGTGCGCTTTTGTCAACGACACGATCAACCGCGCGGTCATTGACCGTCTGACAGAGATAGGCGTGACGGTACTGGCGCTGCGGTGCGCCGGCTTCAACAACGTGGATATGGCCTATGCCCACGGGCGACTACACGTGCTGCGGGTGCCCGCCTATTCCCCCTACGCTGTGGCAGAGCACACTATGGCGCTACTGCTGACTTCGGTTCGGCGCATTCACAAAGCCTATATCCGCTCCAAAGACTTTAATTTCAGCCTCAACAACCTGACCGGCTTTGACCTTTACGGCAAGACAGTGGGGGTGATCGGCACCGGACGGATCGGGCGAGTGTTCATCGACCTGTGCCGCGGATTCGGAATGAAGGTGCTGGCCTACGACAAGTACCCTGCCGACGGTCTGGCGGACGGGGTAATGGTACGCTATACCGACCTGCCTACCCTGTTCGCTCACAGCGACATTCTCTCGCTGCACTGCCCTCTCACCGAGGACACCTATCATCTGATCGATGCCGCGGCACTGAAACAGTGCAAAAAGGGCGTAGTCCTGCTCAACACATCCCGCGGCGCTCTGGTGGATGCAGAGGCGTTGCTGGAAGGAATCAAGTCCCGCAAGGTGGGGGCGGCCTGTCTGGACGTGTACGAGGAAGAGGGCGACATCTTTTTCGAGGACAATTCCGGCCATATTCTGGAGGACGACGTGCTGGCACGACTCATCTCCATGCCTAATGTGATCGTCACTTCCCACCAAGCCTTTCTCACCGAGGAGGCGTTGGAAAACATCGCGGAAATCACCGCGAAGAATCTGGTAACGTTCTTCGAGCATAAACAATGCGCCAACGAGGTGTGTTGGCGGGACGGCTGTACCACGGAATGTAAAGATAAACCTTGTTTTTAATAACTCAAAAGGAGTGACGTATATGCACATTTCCAACGATATCCGATATATCGGTGTCACCGACCGTCGCCTCGATCTGTTCGAGGGACAATATTTGGTCCCCGACGGAATGACCTACAATTCCTACGCCATTCTGGACGAGGCGGTGGCGGTGATGGACACGGTGGACGCCGCTTTTACTCATGAATGGCTGGACAACATCCAGAATGCTTTGAATGGACGCACCCCCGACTATCTGGTGGTGCAACATATGGAGCCGGATCATTCCGCCAACATCGTAAACTTTGTCAATGCCTATCCTAAAGCGAAGATCGTTTCTTCGGTAAAGGCATTTAAAATGATGGAGCAGTTCTTCGGTACGAATTTTGCCGATCGTCAGGTAGTGGTTAGCGAAGGAGACACCCTTTCTTTGGGGCGGCACACCCTGACCTTCTATACCGCCCCCATGGTCCACTGGCCCGAGGTCATCGTGACCTATGATGCCACAGACAAGGTGCTGTTCTCTGCCGACGGATTCGGCACCTTCGGTGCGTCCAAAAGCACCGATAACTGGGCAGATGAGGCCAGACGCTACTACATCGGCATTGTAGGTAAATACGGCGTGCAGGTGCAGGCCCTGCTGAAAAAGGCCGCCGCCCTGGACATCGAGACCATCTGCCCCCTCCACGGCCCCGTGTTACGGGAGGATCTGGGGTATTATCTCAACCTCTACAACCTGTGGTCCTCCTATCAGCCGGAGGAGGAGGGGATCGTCATTGCCTACACCTCTGTGTACGGCAACACCAAGCGGGCGGTGATGCGCTTGGCGGAGCAGCTCAAACAGAAAGGCTGTCCTCAGGTGGTGCTGTACGATCTGGCCCGCTGCGATCAGCACAAGGCGGTGGCGGACGCCTTCCGTTACAGCAAGCTGGTGCTGGCCACCACCACCTACAACGCGGATATTTTCCCCTTTATGCGGGAGTTCATCCACCATCTGACCGAGCGGGGCTTCGCCAACCGCACCGTGGCGCTCATTGAAAACGGCAGTTGGGCGCCTTTAGCCGCCAAGGTAATGCGCGGGATGCTGGAATCCTGCAAGAACCTTACTTACGCAGAGCAGACGGTCAAGATCCACTCCGCCCTCAACGAGCAGAGCACCGCCCAACTGCAAGCGCTGGCGGAAGAGCTGTGCGCCGACTATCTGGCACAGCAGGGGGATACGGCGGACAAGAATAACACCGCTGCCCTCTTCAATATCGGCTACGGCCTGTACGTGGTCACCTGCCACGACGGCAAGAAAGACAACGGACTCATCGTCAACACGGTCACTCAGGTGACCGACACCCCCAATCGGGTGGCCGTCACCATTAACAAAGCCAACTACTCCCACCATATCATCAAACAGACGGGAAAAATGAATGTCAACTGTCTAACAGTGGAAGCGCCCTTCTCAGTGTTTGAAAAATTTGGTTTTGCCAGCGGGCGCAATACTGACAAATTTGAGGGTTGTTCCGTACTGCGTTCAGATAACAAACTGGTATTCCTACCCCGCTATATCAATGCGTTTATGTCCTTGCAAGTGGAACAATACGTGGATCTGGATACCCACGGTATGTTCATCTGCTCGGTGACCGAGGCGCGAGTCATCTCCCAGAAGGAGACCATGACCTATACCTACTATCACGAACAGGTGAAGCCAAAGCCGGAAACCGATAACAAACAAGGCTACGTTTGTAAGATCTGCGGCTACGTGTACGAGGGGGAATCCTTGCCTGAGGATTACATTTGTCCTCTATGTAAGCACGGTGCGGCGGATTTTGAAAAAATTGTGTGATATACTAAGTAGAACGGAGGTGAATCTGAGTGAAAAAATACGTGTGCGACGCTTGCGGCTGGGTGTATGACGAGGCGGAGGGCGCTCCCGATATGGGTATTGCCCCCGGCACCAAGTTTGAGGACCTGCCGGAGGATTTCGCCTGCCCCCTATGCGGCGTAGGCAAGGATATGTTCAGCGAAGAATAAGACGGATGCGCCCCCATACACGGGGGCGCATATCTCTATACATAGGTGATTAATATGAAAATGGTACTTCTGACTGCTCTGGGCGTGGGAGGCGCCACCATCATAGGCGCGCTCATCGGCTTTGCCTTCCGCAAGGTGTCCCATCGGTTCTCGGATATTGTTCTCTCCTTCGCTGCCGGCGTGATGCTGGCGGCGGCCGTGCTGGGACTCATTCTGCCCGCCACGGAATACGGCGGTAACCGGAATCTCCTTTTGGTGATGGTCGGCATATTCGCCGGCGCCCTATGCCTAAATCTCATTGACAAACTGGTACCTCATCTACATCGTTTGGTGGGAGCTACTCCAGAGGAACATGACCGCTCTCAACTTAACAAGGTGCTACTGTTCGTCACCGCCATCGCCATTCACAACCTGCCGGAAGGCATCGCCGCCGGTGTGGGATTCGGAACGGAAAACACCGCTCAAGCTCTGCTTTTGGCGGGAGGCATCGCCTTGCAAAACATTCCCGAGGGCATGGTGATCATCGGACCGATGCTGGCGGCTGGCGTATCTGCGCCCCGCACCTTCCTATGCGCCCTATCCACCGGTCTGGTGGAGGTGGTCGGCACCCTCATCGGCTATTTCGCCGTACAGGTGTCAGCGGCCATTCTCCCCTTTGCTCTGGCCTTTGCTGGCGGTACCATGCTGTATGTCATCAGCGACGAGATGATCCCCGAGACCCACGCCCACGGCCATGAACGGGGCGCCACCTACGCGCTTCTGGTGGGCTTCTGTGTGATGCTGGTCACCGATACGCTGTTAGGATAATTCTGTTTTTGTTTCCGGCAGGGAATGTCCCTGCCGGATTTTTTGTAAACAAAAAAAGGAGCAGACATCGACCTGTCTGCTCCTTTTTACTTATTCCAACAGTTCCAACCATTCCTCAGCGGAGAGTTCTTGCATCGAGGCGTTCGCGGTGCCGACGATCTGCTCCGTCAACTGCCGTTTGCTTTCCTGCATCTGCAATATCTTTTCCTCGATGGTGTCCTGCGCCACCAAACGCACCACCTGCACAGGATTCTTCTGCCCGATGCGATGAGCCCGATCGGTCGCCTGATTTTCCACCGACACGTTCCACCAAGGATCGTAGTGAATCACCATATCCGCTCCGGTAAGGTTGAGACCCACACCACCTGCTTTGAGCGAGATTAAAAAAACGGGGGTATCGTCCTCATTAAAGGCATCCACCAGACGAGCCCGCTCCTCCTTAGAGGTGGAACCCTGCAACAGATAATGCCCGATACCCTCCTGCTCCAAACGAGCATGGATCAGCGCCAGCATAGAGGTAAACTGAGAGAACAACAGCACCTTATGCCCAGCCACGGTTGCCTCTTTTAACAATTCCACGCAAGCATCCAGCTTACAGCTTGCTCCCGTGTAACCCTCACAACACAGCCGCGGATCGCAGCAAATCTGCCGCAATCGAGTCAGTTGGGCTAACACAGCGACCCGTTGCCGCCCTGTCACACCACCGTGGGTGATCTGACGGCGCAGATCGGCCACCGCCGACAGGTACACTTGCCGCTGCGTCTGTTCCATGGTGGCGGGCAATTCCCTCTCTGTTTTCGGGGGCAGCTCCGTGAGTACATCTCGTTTGAGACGGCGCAGAATAAAAGGGGACACCAGCCGTCCCAGTCGTTCCACTGCCCGCGGATCCTCTCCGCGGAGAATGGGCAACTCAAATCGATGACGGAACTTAGGGTAAGAAAACAACAAACCCGGCATCAGGAAATCAAAAATACTCCACAACTCTCCCAACCGATTTTCTACCGGTGTGCCTGTGAGGGCAAACCGCCGTACGGAACGGATAATTTTAACCGCGCGGGCATTTTGCGTAGCGCTATTTTTGATATACTGCGCCTCATCCAGAATGTGATAGTGGAAATTAAGCTCCCCATAAGAAACCACATCCCGTTTGAGCATATCGTAGGAGGTGATCACCACATCGTAATCCTGTACCATCGCTAAGCGACGGCGGCGCTCCTGCGCATCTCCGATGACGCACAACACCCGTAACTGCGGAGCAAACCGCGCCATCTCCCGCTCCCAACCCAGCACCACCGAGGTAGGACATACCACCAAAGAAGGAATCTTAATTCCACGCTCCTTGGCATCTAAAAGAAGTGTAATCATTTGAAGGGTCTTTCCCAAACCCATATCATCCGCCAGAATGCCGCCAAAACCCATCTCGTCCATCCGTCGTAACCAACGATAGCCAATGCGCTGATACCCACGCAACACCCCGCCCAAGGATGCGGGAATGGGATACTCCGCCTCGTCGGCCATTCCATGACGGCGGATCAGACGGTCAAACCACCGATCCCGCTCTACGGTCATGGACTGGCGTTTGAGTACGCTGTCCAGATACATAGCTCTGTAAGCGGGCAAGGTCACTTCTCCACTTAGTTGCGCCGCCGTCAGGTTGAATCCTTCCGCCAGCTCATACAACCCCGCCAACGCACCCGCAGTCAGCGGCAACAGCCGCCCATCCCGCAAGCGGTGATAGGGGCGGGACTCCCGATAACCAGTGAGGATGCCGCCCAGTTCCGCAGGATCCAGCTCATTCCAGTCGATCTCCATACGGAGTAGATCCTCCACCAGACTCACCCGCAAAACAGGAGCCCCCACCGAGGCTAATCCCCGTCGGTCAAAACCAGCACTCACCGACACCTGTGCCAGTTGCTTCAATCGAGGCAATCCCTCGGTCAAAAAGTCATATAATCGGTCATCCTCCCATTCGGCAGTGAGGGTGCCATCCTCCAAGCGATCGGCGAAATACCGATCCAGCACCATACGGATGGGCCATTCCGCCAAGGGATCCTGCCAAGGTCGGGCATCCCCGTCATAAGAGACCACCCGTCCACCATACACAAAGCTCACCTGCGCCGTCACGGTGCCATAATCGGTGCGATCCAATCGGATCTCGGCGTGCAATGCAGGCGGCACGTAAGCTTCCAAAGCCGCTGCCTCTCCCCGTAGGATAAGATGCGGGCGCATCCCGCGCAACATCCCGCCGCAAAAAGCAGGCAGCGCATCGGGGGCAAAATACAGTCCCTGCGGCATACGGGTTATGGTGCGCACCCATCCTTCCATACGGCGCATATAGTCGGCATCCGTGCGGTATAAGCATCCCCGATGCACCATATATAAACGGTTGGCGCCGTACAGAGGACGACTCTCATCCCCAAACAAGCGCAGTCCATCCCCATCCCGCTCCACCGTCACAGCCAAAGTGGGGTGTCCCTCTTCCACGGTCACTCGATGCTCGCCTGTTCCGTCCAACAGAATCATCGAACCACCCATCATGCGGGAAAGAAATCGATCCAATCCTCCACAAGTCAGACGTAATTCCCCCACACCGCCCGACGGTACTGTTCCCGTGTGTGCAGGAGCGTCCCGTAATTCGGCAAGTAAAAAGTCCAACATAGGGCGGCTCTCTGCCGCAAACCGATCTCGATGATGGATAAGAGTCAAATGACGACCGTATTCCACCGTATCCCCCTGCTCCATCGCCTGAGCAAACCGTGCAAGATTTTTAATTTGATAAAGTTTGTCCCGTCCCACGGAAAAAGTTACCGCAGGTGCAGCCCCACTCACGTTGAGTACAGGCACCAGCCGCACCGCTTCCTCTTTCTCCTCGGCGGCAGTGAGACGCACTCGCTCGGCACTGAGATGCCGATCCATCATGGCACGAGCAGCCGGATCCGTGGTCATCGCCGCCACAGGCGCCTCCGCAAGAGGTTGGGCGCAGGTCATATCCTGATAATATTTATAGGTCAACACCGCCACGATGTGCTTGCAGGCGCGGTGGGTAAGTTGATGGCGGCGACATCCGCAGGCCGTAGTCTCTACCTCACCGCCGCGATCGAAGCCGATCTCCACCTCGTAAACAGCAGAGGGTTCTTCCGTCCGAGCAACGACGTGCTCCTGACCGTAATCATCCTGCATCACGGTAAAAGAGCGCACCCAACCGGTGTTATAGCCGCTCACCCCACGCAAATACGCTTGCCGACTCTCCGCCAGCAAACTGATTTTTTTGAGAGAATATAAAGCCACGGAATCCCCTCCTTTCATTTAGTGGACTATATATTTTACTCCATTTTGCGTTTTTTGACAAGGGGGTTTTGAGAGAATCCTGCGTTTCCCCATTGCTTTTTCTCCTATGGTACTGTATACTGGAAGTGATTTTCAAAAGAAAGTGAGGAACGGCTATGTCTCATCCCGTGTATCTTGTCGCCTCCGATCTGCACGGTTCCGCCTATTATACCCGTCAGTTGGTGGACGCCTTTGTCAAGGAGGGCGCCGACCGCCTTCTGCTGTTAGGGGACATTCTGTATCACGGTCCCCGCAACGCGCTACCGCTGGGCTACGATCCCAAACAGGTCATTGCCCTGCTCAACCCCTTAGCCGATAAGATCACTTGTGTGCGAGGCAACTGCGATGCGGAAGTGGATCAGATGGTGCTGGATTTCCCCCTGATGAAGGACTACGAGGTGGTCACGGTAGAACAACAACTCTTATTCCTCACCCACGGACACTTATACGATCATCAAAACCCGCCACCTGTACAAGAAGGGGATATCGTATTGCAGGGTCACACCCACGTGCCCTTGTGTGAGCACACCCCCGGCGGATGGTGGCTTCTTAACCCAGGCTCTGTATCTATCCCCAAGGAAGATAGTCCCCACAGCTACCTGCTGTTAAAGGACGGTACTTTTTACTGGAAGACCCTTTCGGGTGAAATTTACCGCAACGCTCCTATGTTTTGAATAAAAAAGAGTGCGCAACACCTATTGTTGCGCACTCTTTTTTTGTTTTTGCATAGACTATAAAGATACCACCGCGGTACGGATTCCTCCGCCCTCAACATCCACAAAGCCGTAAGTTTGTCCGTAACCCAAACTGCCGGGGTTAAACAGATACAGTCCGTCGGCATATTCCTCATAGGGCTGATGGGTGTGCCCGAACAGGGCAATGTCCGCTTTCGCCTGGCGAGCCGCCAAATCCAGCCGATAGAGGGTATATTTCACGTCGTGCAGGTGGCCGTGGGTAAAATAAAACCGTTTGCCTCCCAGCGTCTCCTGCCGCACAGGCAGGATGTGACT
This sequence comes from Acutalibacteraceae bacterium, assembly GCA_045578085.1. Taxonomy (GTDB): domain Bacteria; phylum Bacillota; class Clostridia; order Oscillospirales; family Acutalibacteraceae; genus UBA5905. Next base: position 9,917 of record JAZNJO010000039.1, read on the forward strand.
ACCGATATCGCAGTTGCCGGGTACCAGATAGAAGGTGCGATCAGGATATTCCTCCTGCACCGTCTCCGCCTGACGGATGCCGTCCCCTAAGAAAAGGATGGTGCGAGCCGTAGGTTGTTGTTCGATGGCCTGTCGCAACAAATGCTCCCGTCCGTGCACATCCGACACCACCAATATCCGCATCCAATCCATCTCCCCTCATAATTTTGTCTCATTTCTCATACAGTATACCATAAAACGGGCGGCAGGGCAATCCCCACCGCCGAAAAGGAGGAATCCACTATGAACGATGCATCCTTATCTCCTGAACAAATGGAGAAACTGCTCCAACTGGCAGCGCGCCGTCTGGGAACCGACGCCCAGACGCTGAAAAGCGCCTATCAACAGGGCGGACTCAGCGGTATCTCCGCCTCACTAAACAGTGAAGACGGAGCCAAAGTGGCCTCGTACCTGCAAGACACGGAAAAAACGACGGCCATGTTGCAAGACCCCGCCATTCAGCGGCTGTTAATTCAACTGCTGGGGTAGGAGGACGACGCGATGGACGACCTGAGCGAAAAACTTAATCAACTACTCTCTTCCCCCGAAGGGATGGCAAAAATCAAATCCACTATGGACGCATTGAGCGGTCATTTGGAATCGTCACCGCCTGCGCCCTCTCCGCCGCCTCCTGCGGCTTCCAACGGACCGGATCTGAGCGCCCTGACGAAACTGCTGCCTCTCTTGTCGGGAATGGGGAAAGAAAACGAGGACACACGCCTGTTACAAGCTTTGCGTCCCTATTTACACGGAGAGCGGGCACAACGATTGGAAGAAACCATGCGTCTGTTACAATTAGCCCGATTACTCCCCCTGTTACAGGACCAAAACATCCTCGGTAAGACGGGAGGGAATCACCATGGCGGATGATCTGTTACAGATGCAGCGGCAAGCTGCTCGACGGGTACAGCAGATGCAGGAACATTCCCGTCAGGTTTTTGCCGCCCATCAGGCGGGGCTCGAGCTGGCCTCACCGGGACTGTATATCCGCACTGCGGAACCACCCGTCGAACCGCCCGCTGCCCCCACCCCCATCACACTTCCCCACCTAGACTCGGATCAATGGCTTATATTGGGGTTGGCGCTTCTCTTGTTCCGAAATCACTGCCGTCCCGAATTGACACTAGCTCTTTTGTATTTGGCGTTGTGACGGAGTTGCCCCTTGCATTTTGCGACTTTGCAAGCTATAATAAAAGGCGGTGAGGTAATAAACCTCACCGCCTTTTGTGTTATTCTTCCAACGTCTTTTCCGCCGTGCGCAGCAGACTGAGCAACGAATTGGCAAAACGGGGATATTGAGCCACCAATTCGTCCGGTAACATAGCGGGCAACCGACCGTCTTCCAAGCCCTCGGCTCCAGCCACAGCACCACCGCGAGCCAACCGCCCCACCTTGGCCACCGAATTGGCAATGGAACTCATAGAAGCCGAGCGATACAGATACTCCTCTACCGAGAACATAGCGGCAGGATGCTTAGAGTCTGCACTGTACATCTCTCGAAACAACAGATAAGTAACCTGAACGAGAGCGTTGGAGGCCTCCACCGTGAGCGCCTTATTATTGCACTTTTGAAGCAAATCAAAAAGGATCTGGAGGGAATTGACCACCAGTTTCTTGTTCAGTACCGGCAACACACCGCCCGCTTGCATACGGCTGTCCCGAATGGCAGGATCCTCTTCAGGAATCTCCTCCACCGCAATCATAGAGCCGGCCTTGTCAGCGGTACGCCCCAACAGATAATCGCAAGAAACACCGTAATAGTCTGCGGCACTCACAACAAAGTCCAGACCGCACTCACGGATGCCCTTTTCGTAGTGAGACAAGAGAGCCTGTGAAATATGCAAATCCGCGGCCGCCTTTTTCTGGCTGATTCCGCGCTCCTTGCGAAGCAGGGTCATAATACGGGGGAATGCGGCATTCACGGGCGTCACCTCCTGTCAAAATTGCTACCCTTAAAATGGGGTGCACTGGAAATTGTACCCGTATTTAGTTCGGTTGTCAAGGAAAACTTTACAGACAGTAATATTTTTTCTCGTATTTTCTCCGAGTTTACAGTAAAAAAGGAGTCAAAACCTATGAAAACGTATAAAATCCACCTGTTGCGCCACGGTATGACCGAGGCCAACACCTCCGGCCGTTACATCGGACACACCGATCTGCCCCTATCCCCCGAGGGCTTGGCGGCACTACTGGAACTGAAAAAAACTTATCAATACCCCGGCGGTGTACGGTTTTTCACCAGCCCCCTGCTCCGCTGCCGCCAAACACTGGAGGTGCTGTATCCCGGCTGTGCCGCGGAACGCGTGGACGGATTGTCCGAGTGTGACTTCGGTGAGTGGGAGGGCAAGTCTCTGCAAGAACTCAAGGGAGATGAGCGGTTCCTCCGCTGGATGGAGGGCACCGACCGCTCCATCCCCGGCGGCGAAGACAGCGAAGCATTCCGCGCCCGCGTGTGCGATGCGTTTGAGGGCATTGTCAACAACCTGATTCACTCCGGTGATACCGAAGCGGTAATTTGCACCCACGGCGGTGTCATTACTCTACTGATGCAACTCTACGGGCTCCCCCGTCTGGACCCTAAGGATTGTTTGGCCGCTGCAGGGCAGGGATTCACCCTGCGGGTCACTCCCTCCATTTGGATGAGCGAGCCTCTCGCAGAAGCCCTGTGCATCATTCCCTGGGAGAAAGAAAATTGACCTCTTTTGGCACTTTGCACAAGTTTTTTGGCAAACGTAAAGAGATAATTTTTTAACAAGACTATTGTACCACGCGCAAAAATAAGTTATAATAAGAATAACAAGGTATTACACCATTAAGGAGGAATAAATTATGGCACTCGTAAACACCAAAGAAATGTTCCAGAAAGCCTATGAGGGCGGCTATGCCATCGGCGCTTTCAACGTCAACAACATGGAGATCATCCAGGGTATTGTGGACGCCTGCAAGGAGCTGAACAGCCCCGTCATTCTGCAGGTCTCCGGCTCTGCCCGTAAGTATGCTCGTCACGCCTATCTGTATAGCATGGTCAAGACCGCCGCAGAGGAGACCGGTCTGCCCATCGCCCTGCACCTGGACCACGGCTCCAGCTTCGAGCTGTGCAAGGAGTGCATCGACGGTGGCTTCACCTCCGTTATGATCGACGGCTCTCATCTGGACTATGAGGAGAACGTTGCTCTGACCAAGAAGGTCGTTGAGTATGCTCACGCTCACGGTGTCACCGTAGAGGGCGAATTGGGCCAGCTGGCCGGCGTTGAGGATGAGGTCAGCGTAGAGGCTGACAAGGCTCAGTATACCGATCCCGATCAGGTTTTGGACTTCGTGACCCGCACCGGTGTGGACAGCCTGGCCATCGCCATCGGCACCAGCCACGGCGC
>JAZNJO010000040.1:0-5860 GCA_045578085.1 Acutalibacteraceae bacterium
GGATTTTTTGTGTCTAAAAAATGGTAATTCCCTTGACTTTGTATGATTATCCGCGTTTTCGTATATTTTCTCTCTCAAAAATCAAAAAATCCGCCTTTTTGAGGGTGCGGAGAGGGGAAAAGAGCACCTTTTGGACATAAATCGGCTGCTCGTTTCGGCTGGTTGCACAAAAAAATCGGGATCGGCGCGGTTTTGCTACTTTTTTACCATAAATGGAGAAAAATGGCAATTCCGTGGAGAAAATAGTGGATTTTCTTTGTTTTTTGGTGTCTTTTCTGCACAAAAGCCATTAAAAAGTCGGGATTTTTTGTCAAGCGGCGTTGCGGCGGAAATGAAAAAATCAAAGGAGAGCTTATTTACTCATTCGCCGTAAAGCACCCCTGTTATTTGTGCATTATCCACAAAAAACCACCCCTGCAAATTGGTTGACATTGCTCAGATGGGTGGGTATAATGGGCGAGAACCAGATTTGAACCCATTTCCGCAACAAAAAGGGAAGAGAGCGGTATTGCCGCTATTCTTTCACTCACACGGTCGGTGGGAGCGCGGGTGAGGATGTGTGTATATCTGTATAAGATTACGCGATCCTCACCACACTAATAAACGACAGATCGATATTTCCCCACCGCCGTCGCAGAAAGGAAGACAATATGGAATCTTTTAAGAATGCAATAAGTTCCATCGGTAAGGGACTCCTCCGTGTGGTCAAGGCCCGTCTGTTTGCCGCCGCCGCCATGGCGCTGGCTACGGTGATGCTGGCAGTGTGTCTGTCGGTCAACTCCCACGTAGTGACAGTTAACGACGGTGAAGAGAGTCGCGTAGTGGTAACCATGCATGGCGATCCCTATCGAGTACTGGCACAGGCCGGCGTAGCGCTGGATGAATTCGACACCTTGAACGTGGACATGGAGACCTCCACCATCGACGTAGACCGAGCTGTGGCCGTAGAGGTTAAGGCGGACGGTGCGTCCACCATCCTGCATATGACCGAGGGAACAGTAAAGGACGCGCTGGATAAGGCAGGCGTCACCGTAGGTAAATACGATACGGTCAACCAGCCGGTATCCGGCACAGTGTCCGAAGGGATGCTGGTGCAGGTAGACCGAGTCAAGTATGAAGAGTACACGGTGACCGAGGTCATCCCCCACGACACCACCTACCGCATGACCGCCGTGCTCAAACCCGGCGTGGTGAAACTGGATAAGGCCGGCTCCAACGGAGAGCGGGTCATCACCTATCGCAAGATCTTCGTCAACGGTCAGTATGTGGAGACCGAAACGGTGAGCGAAACCATCACCAAGGAGCCTGTGACCCAGAAGATGATCAAGGGCTCCGACTACGGTGTTCCGATCTCCAAGGCTCCTTTCTCCATCGAGTTGGACTCCAAGAATCAGCCTGTTAAGTATAAGCAGAAGTTCTCCGGCAGCTGCACCGCCTATGCCACCGGCAAATACGGCGCCTCCGGTATGCGGGTGGGCGTGGGCACCATCGCAGTCAATCCTAAGCAGATCCCCTACGGCACCAAGCTGTGGATCACCTCGGCGGACGGTAAGTTTGTCTACGGTTACGCCATCGCGGCAGATACCGGCGGATTCGTGCATCGGGGCGGCACTCTGGCGGACCTATATATGGGCTCCTATCAGGAGGCCTGCTGGTTCGGTCGCCGCAATCTGAATATCTATGTCATTGGATAAATGAAAAAACGGCGGAACGGCAGTTCCGCCGTTTTTTCTAATGATGACAGTTTTGTTATTTTTCTTTCCTTGCTTCGGGAGATATGGTATACTGCCAAGGAAGATTAGCGGACCGAGAGGAGGAAGGACTGTGTTCTGGGCAACGATATTGGAATGGATGGATACGCAGATGACCACACCCACCCCGTACGGGTGGTTCCACCTGCTGTTTTTCGCGCTGTCCATTGCGGCTGGAGTGGTATTATGCCTGCTGTTTAAAGACTGTGAGCGGTATGCTACCCGCGTTGTGTTTATCACCGGCGTGGTGGTGGTGCTGTTGGAAGCCTACAAACTGGTCAATTACACCTTCTCCTACGAGGGCGGTGTGGTAAGCGGGGATTTCCCTTGGTACGTGTTTCCGTGGCAATTCTGTTCCACCCCTATGTACGCCGGCCTACTGGTGGGACTGTTTCGTCGGGGACGGATACACCGCGCCCTGTGTGCCTATCTGGGCAGTTTTGCCCTGTTCGCCGGTCTGAGTGTGATGTGCTATCCTAATACGGTGTTTATCGGTACGGTGGGGGTCAATATCCAGACTATGATCTGTCACGGCTCTATGATCTCGGTAGGCATCTACCTGCTGGGCACGGGCTACGTGCCCTGTCACGGCAAGACCCTGTTGCGGGCGGTGCCCGTGTTTGGTTTCGTGGTGGCGGTGGCAGCGGTGCTCAATGAGGTGGCCTATGCCACCGGACTGCTGGAAACGGACAGCTTCAATATGTTCTTCATCAGTCCCCATCAGGATCCTCATTTACCGGTCTATTCCTTGGTACAGCAGCACGTGGCCTTCCCATGGTGTCTGATAGTGTATGTGATGGGCTTTACGGCGGCGGCAGGACTGGTGCTGCTGGCGGCGTGGGGAATACGCAAAGCGGTGACAGCGCTGTCCCGTCGCCCCGCGGCACAGCCGTTATAAGCAAAAATAACCCAACCGCTCTCCTATTGGGAGGGCGGTTTTTGTGCTATATATAGAAAAACACAAGTCTGTGAAAAAACTCTTTACATTTTGAAAATCCTATGGTATAGTATATCCTGCCTGCGAATGGCATTCGGTTTCTCGGATCGCGGAGGACGCCCCGATGGGGAGACACCCTTTCCCGATACTGAGTTTCCCGAAAATATTTTAGAAGAGGTGTATGTATCATGATGTTACCCGAAGAGAAAACCGCTATTATGCAGCAGTATGCTACCCACGAGGGCGATACCGGCTCTCCCGAGGTGCAGATCGCTGTGCTGACCAAGCGCATCAACGACCTGACCGAGCACCTGAAGGCTCATCCGAAGGATCACCACAGCCGTCGTGGCCTGCTGAAAATGGTCGGTCATCGCCGCAACCTGCTGAACTACCTGACGAAGAAGGATATCAATCGGTATCGCGCTATCGTCGAGAAGTTGGGTCTGCGTAAATAAGTTTCGCGAGCGTGAGGCAGGCGGAGAATTCCGCCTGCCTCGTGTTGTGAAATGAACTTCGACCATAACGGAGAAAACGGCCCTTTTAGCAGCGAAATGAACCCCGAAAGCACGCTGTTCGAGGTTGATTTCCTTGCTAAAAACCGGTTACCTCTCCGTTTGGAATATAAATTATTTAGGAGGTAATTCTTATGTTCGAGACTTTCCGTACGTTCGAGACCACTCTGGCTGGCCGTCCGCTGGTCATTGAGACCGGCAAGATGGCCCAGTTGGCCAGCGGTTCCTGCCTGGTGCGCTATGGCGAGACCGTCATCCTGTGCACCGTTACCGCTTCTGCCAAGCCCCGCGAGGGCGTGGATTTCTTCCCTATGTCCGTGGACTATGAGGAGAAGATGTATTCTGTGGGCAAGATCCCCGGCTCCTTCCAGCGCCGTGAGAGCCGCCCCAGCGAGAAGGCGATCCTCACCTCCCGTGTGATCGACCGTCCCATCCGCCCCCTGTTCCCCAAAGACATGCGCAACGACGTGACCTTGGTCTGCACCGTGATGAGCGTGGACCCCGACTGTCAGCCTGAGACCACTGCCATGATCGGTGCTTCCGCCGCTATTGCTATCTCCGACATTCCGTGGGATGGCCCCATCTCCGGCGTTGTTGTGGGTTTGGTGGACGGCCAGTTCGTCATCAACCCCACCGCTGAGGAGGAGAAACGCTCCGAGATGCACGTGACCGTGGCTTCTACCGCCGATCTGGTGGCGATGATCGAGGCCGGCGCCAACGAGGTAGACAACGACACCATGTTTGACGCCATCATGAAGGGTCACGAGGCCAACCAGCAGGTGGTCGAGTTCATCAACAGCATCGTCAAGGAGATTGGCAAGCCCAAGTTCGACTTCGTGTCCAACGATCCCGATCCCGCTATGTTTGAGGCTATCAAGGAGTTCGCCATTGACGACGTCAAGGCCGCTCTGGACACCGACGACAAGCGCATCCGCGACGAGCGCCTGATCCCCGTGTACGATGCCGTACACGCTAAGTTCGACGAGCAGTACCCCGAGCAGATCGAGAAGATCGACGAGTGCCTGTACAAGCTGCAGAAGTTTGTGGTCCGTCGCTGGCTGCTGGACGAGGGCAAGCGTGTGGATGGTCGTGGCATCAACGATATGCGTCCTCTGGATGCCCAGGTTGATCTGTTGCCCCGTACTCACGGCAGCGGTATGTTCACCCGTGGCCAGACCCAGGTGCTGACCACCTGTACTCTGGGCGGTTCCAAGGACGCCCAGCTGCTGGACGGTCTGGACGATCAGCGTGAGAAGCGCTATATGCATCACTACAACTTCCCCTCCTACTCGGTGGGCGAGACCAAGCCCTCCCGCGGCCCCGGCCGTCGCGAGATTGGTCACGGTGCTCTGGCGGAGCGTGCTCTGCTGCCCGTGCTGCCCTCCATCGAGGAGTTCCCCTACACCATCCGTCTGGTCAGTGAGGTGCTGTCCTCCAACGGCTCCACCTCTCAGGCTTCCATCTGCGGCTCCACTCTGGCTCTGATGGCCGCCGGCGTGCCCATCAAGGCTCCCGTGGCCGGCATCTCCTGCGGTCTGATCACCGAGGGTGACCGCTTCATGACCATGGTGGATATTCAGGGCTTGGAAGACTTCTTCGGCGATATGGACTTCAAGGTTGGTGGTACCAAGAAGGGTATCACCGCCATTCAGATGGACCTGAAGGTGCACGGCCTGACCCCCGCCATCATCCGTGAGGCGCTGGATAAGACCTACACCGCGCGCTGCCACATTCTGGACGAGGTTATGCTCAAGGCCATCCCCGTGGTGCGCCCCGAGCTGTCCAAGTATGCGCCCAAGATGCTGTCCACCAAGATCGACACCGATAAGATCGGCGGCGTGATCGGTAAGGGCGGTAAGGTGATTCAGCAGATTCAGGCGGATTGCAACTGCACCGTCAACGTGGAAGAGGACGGCACCGTGACCATCCTGTCCACCGACCTGGCGGATGCCAACCGCGCTCTGCAGATCATCGAGACCATCGCCAAGGATCCCGAGATCGGCGCCATCTACAAGGGTAAGGTCACCCGCCTGATGACCTTCGGTGCCTTCGTGGAGATCGCCCCCGGCAAGGAGGGTCTGGTCCATGTGTCCAAGCTGGATCTGAACCGCGTGGAGCGGGTAGAGGACGTGGTCGCCGTGGGTGACACCATCGCCGTGATGGTCACCGAGATTGACGAGCAGGGTCGCATCAACCTGTCCCGCAAGGACGCCATCATCAAGATGGAGGGTCTCAACCCCGAGGATTACGCCTCCGCTCCGACACCCCGCCGTGAGGGCGGTCGTCGTGACGGCGGCCGCGGTCCCCGCCGCGATCATCGCTGATCGTTGGACCGAAACAGAAAAGCCGCTACCGATTGGCCAAGTGTTCGTAAAGACACTTGGCCAGTTTTATTCGCCAAAGGCGAGTTGTATTGCTTCGCAGTGATATTCGGCTAAAAGCCGAGTGATATTGCCTTCGGCAGTTTATGGGCGAATAAAATATCACTAAAACCGCAAGGTTTTAATATCACTTGACCGTAAGGTCAAATATAACTGTGAGACCTGTCTCACAATATCACTTCTTTGAGATAGGTTAAAAGGGTTTTAGGTTCTCCTAATAAGTGACATTTGGGCGCCAAAATGTCCTGCTTGTAACGGTGTGAGACAAAAGAAAAACTG
>JAZNJO010000041.1:0-4926 GCA_045578085.1 Acutalibacteraceae bacterium
CCCACCCCCCGATTGACAAACTCATAGTCGGCGGGACGATCGGCGCTCAGCGCCGCCTTGACCAACAGGGCGTAGCCCCGCCCCATATCGAAAAAATCTTCCCGATTGCGACCCGCATCGGTGATGGAGTCACCCTGAAACAAGATTCGTTTTGCCATATATTTCACTCCTTTTATAGGACGTCGATTTGACACATCTTCATTGTCTGTAAGGCGGCGGCGTGGCTATCGGGGGTAACGCCCGCACACAGCGCCCCCTCCACCCGAATGGGTACCTCGGGAAAATGGGCTTTGAGCAACAAGGCGTTGGACACAACGCAAATATCGGTGCACAGACCGACAAGCGTCACCTCGAATTTCTCCCCTGCCGCCACCTCGGCCACCAAAGCGGGCAGGGCGGTGGAACCAAAGGTGGGTTTTTCCACGGTGCGGTATCCGCGCTCCGCTAGCGCAGCGGCCACAGCGGCATCCAACTGCCAGCCGTCGGTATCCTTAATGCAGTGGGGTACAGGCAGTTTCCGCCCCTCGGCGGTGGACAGATAGTCGGCAGTGTGGGTGTCGTAGGTGACTAGGATCTCCCCCTCAAAGGAGCGGATTCGCTCACATACGGCGGGAACAATAGCCACCGCCTCAGGGGTGCCCAGTGCCCCGTCCACAAAGTCCTTTTGCACATCCACAACGATCAGTATCTGCTTCATTCTGTTCCTCCTTATACGCCGAAAAACTTATCCTTAAAGGCAGTAATCTCTGCTTCGGCGGCAGCGAGAGCGTTGGTTTCCCGCTTTGCCAGCGCCTCGGAATGAGCAGCGCACAGCGCCGTAAAGGGCGGATAATACTCCGCCATCAGGAAGCGGGCGTACTTAGCTAGTCGATAGTCGCCCACGCAGCGGAAATGCTTGTCGCTCTCCCGTCGCACTGCCACGCCGCGCCCCGCCTTGACGGCCTGCGCCAGCTCATCGTAGCCGGTGGCGAACACGATGGAGAACTGACGGGCGAAGTGATCGTAATCCCCATTAATGACGGTGGTATGAGCATCCGACGAGCCCACCACGGGAACGCGGACCCCCTCGGCCCGCAGATCCTGCCACAACAGCTCCAGCAGGTTGTTGCCGTTGCCGGTATCGTCGTTGCCGCCCATCAGCTCCAACACATCGAAGTCGCCGCTGCGCAGATGATAGCGGCATTCCACCGGCTGCATATTGTATTCGCCGCCCGACTCCCAGAAGGGGTGCGCCATCACCGCCACACCGCCGGCAGAGCGGATCTCATTGGCGATATAAATGCGAATGGCTGCCGCACGGGGATCCGGTAACGCGGAAAAGTCGCGGGTCTCCAAAATCTTCTGAATTCCCGCATCCGCCTCCTCGGGACGCTGCTCAAACACCTCGGTGATATGGCGCTCGGCATTTAGGCTGACGATGTGAAAATAACTGCCGCCCTTGGGATGCACCTCTTCACCCCGCATCACGTAAAAGGCATCGGTGAGCGGTTCCAACTCTTTCGCCAGCTCCACCGACGGATAATACCGTCCGTGGTCGGTAACGGCAATAAAATCGTAACCGGCCGCCCGATAGGCGCAGGCCACCTCAAAAGGCGTACCCTTGCCGTCCGAGCAGGCGGTGTGCAGGTGAGTGTCACCTTTATAGGGACGCAGCGCCCCCAGATCCGCCTCCACCGCATACAGGTAGCCCGAGTAGAAGATCTCCTCCCCAAGGCGCAATTGGATCGTATAGCGCTGTTCCGCGGCAAAGTCCACCTCTGCGGTATACAGGCCATCCCCCCGATGGGTCAGGGGCAACCAAGCATAGCGATCCGCATGGTGGGACCAATAATCCGGTGCGTGGGAAATGTCGTAGATTTCCATCGGTTGCACCTTGATCTCCACACCCTCGGCAGGAAGCTCCCCGCTTAGGTAAAAATACAAGGTCTGCGGGCGGTTGACCGCCACCACCTTGGGATAGAATTGGGTGAGTTGCAAGCCCATAATCAAGCCCCCTTTTCGTGTTGGTTTCATTATACCACCCCGCCCCGCCCGATGCAAGGAAAAAGAGCAAAACCGTCCGAACATCTCCCGTTGCAAAGTCGCTAGTCTCCATACGTAAAAATAAAAAGCCGTGATAAGGGTTGTACTCTAAAGGACAGTTAAAAAGGAAACACGAAAACTTCGTGTTTCCTTTTACTTTTGTCTTATACCGTAACAAGCAGGGAAAATGTACGGCACATTTTCCACTTGTTAGGAGAACCTAAAACCCTTTGATTAAAAACATGGAGACAATTTGTGGCAATCAATAGTACAGTGCACAAACAAAATATAATTAGCAATATATGATTGTTAAAACCACAAAGAAAATACCGATTGCAATCATTACGCCACCAAAAACACCTGTGTTTGCTTTTACTTCTTCCTTTGTCATCTGTTTGAAACCTGTAAATCTATTAAAACCTACTCCTGCTTTTCCAAACCCAAATTTTTCGAGTGCAGTAAATGTGATAAACAATATACCAGCTACAATAAAAGCTGCCGACGCATAAATTCCAAAAACAATTATTGGAATATCAACACCAAAGGCATAAAGAAAAAGAGCGATTATAGGAACTATTATCACCAAAGTGGACAATAGTAAATCTATAAGAAAACGCCTTCTTTTTTCCTTGATTATTTCTTTTTTTCTTTTAGTCAACTTTTTAGGCATTGGTTCCTCACTAAATTATAATATTCTATTTATCATATTGTATCAAAATATAATGTTGTTTGCAACACAAAATTAAAATTACCCTACCGTTTTTATCAGCAGGGTAATTCGTTTGTATTCTTTGATTTTAATGTGGTGCAACGAGTAGCATTAAATGTTGTTTTCAACCTATCTCGACACGAAATACTATAAACTGTCCTTTAGAGTACAACCCTTACTCACGGCTTTTTATTTTACAGTGTTTCTTTTTGGGCGCCGATAGGGTTGACAATACTGAACCCGATATTCACCAGATGATCCGCCACCCGTTCCAAACCCACCACCACGGAAGAATAGTAGGGACTCACCTCCACGCGGCAGACACCCTCCGCCAACCGCACAAAGTGTCCGGCGGTCAGATCTCGTTTCATTTGATCCACCGTATCTTCCAACGCGGTCAATTCGGACAAGCGCTCCATATTCCGATGGGAAAAAGCCTCCTTTGCCACCACTGTCATTCGCAGCACCGTCCGGCGCATCCGTCCTATTTCCTGCTGTGCCGCAGAAGAAAAAGCAATCCCTTTCCCCCGCATCTCTTCCCCGATCTCATAGAAGTTCTCCGCGTGATCCCCAATGCGTTCCAGATCGTTGAGCACGTGGAAATAGGCGGCGATGACCTGCTCGTCGCTTGGCTCCACCGTGGCGGACAGCTTAATCAGAAACCGCGTCAGGGCGCCATTGGTATAGTCGATGAGGGACTCATTGGCGGCGATGATGTCGCCGTGCGGCGAAGCATCGATTGGCATACCGTCAAAGGAAAGCGCCACATTTCTCTCCACCAAGCCAAATAGATGAACCATCTCCTTTTTCACCTGCATCAAGGCGATATGGGGCATCGTTAGCAGTCGGTCGTCCACGTATTTCAGAGTATGGGGCGGGGCATCGACAGGCTTCTCTCGAATGACCTTACAGGAACAGTCCACCAGTTGTGACACAAAGGGAAGCAACAACAGCGTGGTGCTTACGTTAAAGATCACGTGAAATACGGATACGCGCATTTGCAGAGACATAGGGTCGGTGCCTGGGAACAAGGAGGCCAGAAAGCGAATGATCGGCTCCTTAAACAGCCACACAACGGCGGTAAACACAAGGGAACCGAACACATTGAAGGTAAAATGAATAAGCGCCACTCGCTTGGAATTGGCGTTCGCCCCCGCCGCCGCCAACAAGGCGGTGACACAGGTGCCGATGTTGGCACCCAGCACAATGAACAGGGCCAGATCCAGCGTGAGCACTCCCGTGCCCACCATCGCGATCACGACACCCGTTGCCGCCGACGAGCTCTGGATCAAGGCAGTAAACACCGCCCCTACCAGAATGAGAAGAAGCGGAAAGTCGATGACGCGGAATACGTTATGAAATGCTGACTCTACCATAGGGTTGCCGAAGGCCTGCTCACTGCTCATTACGTTAAGTCCCACAAATACCAGACCCAAACCGCTGCACAGGAGACCCGCTGTTTTGATCTTTTCGTTCCTGTAAAAGCGCAACATCACTCCCACAAAGGCAGAAAGATACATCAGCGTATTGAAATAATCGTTTTTCAGCGCCACCAACACACCGGTAACGGTGGTGCCGATATTCGCTCCCATAATAATGGGCGTAGCCTGCATGAGAGTCATCACCCCTGCATTCACCAACCCGATCACCATCACCGACGTGGCGGAGGAGCTCTGAATGATGGCGGTAACCCCCGCGCCGATACCCACGCCGGAAAAACGATTGTTGCTGATGCGGCTCAACATCCGTTTCATTCCCTCGCCGGCACTCTTTTCCAGCGCCTCGCTCACAAAGCCCATACCCACCATAAACACACCCACTCCGGCAAGCAACCACACGAAGCTCTGCACCAAGGGCAGGATAACGTTCGCTGACAACATAGTCGTTCTCCTTTTTATAAGATATTCACTCTACCGATATTATGGTTAAGAGACGTCAAAAAATGAGAACGGAACAAAAGGAAACAACCTTTTCATCAATTCAGTCTCTCCTTAGAGTGAGTGTCTCAGCGGCAGCGTATTATATTCGCCTTTAACTGCCCGAAGGGCAATATCACTGCAAAGCAATATAACTCGCCTATGGCGAATAAAACTGGGAGACTTCCTTATGAGAAGTCTCCCTACCACTCCGTTTTTTTGATGTTTTGTTTTCTTATCTGCCCCGACGGCGGCCGGAGTTTTTTCTTTCGGCGGTAG
>JAZNJO010000042.1:0-4366 GCA_045578085.1 Acutalibacteraceae bacterium
CCTAGAGGTGCCTGCAGCCCTGCTCACCGACGTGAAGGTGCTCTTCGCCCTCATTTTCGGTAGTTTCTTCATCTCCCTGCTCACCTCGCTGTTTAATGTAGCGGTGTTTGTGGAGAACAAACTCTTTCTCACTGCGCGACACAACGCCGAGGGCGCCTTTATCCGTTTGGCACTGACGCTGGTGCTGTTCTCCCTATTCCCTGCCAGGATCTCCTTTGTGGGTACGACCACCTTGCTGCTCAACCTGTACTCGATCCTGTGGCAATACCATTACAAGCGGCGGTTCCTGCCCCAATTGCGTTACGACCGCCGCGCCATTGACAAGAGTAAGATCGCCGAGCTGGTCAAGGCCGGCTCCTGGAGTATGCTCAGCCATGTCAGTGGATTGCTGAACTCCGGCTTTAATCTGCTACTGGCCAATCAGTTGGTCAGCTCCGCCGCCATGGGGCAGATCGCCATCTCCATCACCCTGCCCTCCATCGTGCGGGCAATTATGGGCTCTGTGTCCTCCGCCTTCACCCCCAACCTGACCCGGTTTTTTGCCGCTGAGCAATTCGAGGAGATGGAAAGGGAGCTCACCCGCTCTATCCGGATGCTCGGCGTGGTGATGGTGGTACCGCTGGCCGGTCTGACCGCATTTGGCGAGTCCTTCTTCCGTCTGTGGCAACCCACCCAGGATGCGCAGGTGCTGTGGATCCTGATGATTCTTAACATCGCAAGCCTTACCTTTAGCGGCAGCACCGCCTCCATCCACGAGATCTTTACGGTCACCAACCACCTGAAAGGACAGGCCATCGCCGTGTTTATCTCCGGTATTGTGAATATGGCCGCCACCATTCTGCTTATCAAGTTCACCAACCTGGGCGTATACGCAGTCGTGTGCGTGGGCTCTCTCATTGATGTGATCCGCAATTTCACCTTCACCTTCCCCTACGCCGCCCACTGTATCCGCCGCAAATGGTACATATTCATTCTGCAGTCCTTGCGCTCTTTTGCCAGTTACGTGGTAATTACGGCGCTGTTCTTTGCCGTGGATCGCTTTGTCTATTCGCCGGACAGCTGGCTGTCCATGATTCTGGTCTGCGGCATCTGCGGCATCCTGGGCATTGGCCTGAACGCTTTTATGCTGCTGTCCCGAGAGCACCGTCAGCAGTTCTTTGACAAGTTGTTAAAAAGAAGCTAAACTTGCAATTAATACCCATTCCACATAATGAGAAAGAGGGAAACGTGTTATGAATCGCACCTGTAAAATAGGCTCCATTACCATCGGAGAAGGATACACCCCCTTGGTGATCCCCGAAATCGGTATAAATCACGAAGGCAGTCTGGAGGTAGCAAAGCAAATGGTGGATGCCGCTCATCGTGCCGGCGCCCGACTTATCAAGCATCAGACCCATATTGTGGAAGACGAGATGAGCCATTTGGCCAAGTCGGTCATCCCCGGCAACAGCGACGTTTCCATCTACCATGTGATGGATCGGTGCGCCTTGAACGAGGAGGAAGAGCGAGAACTGATGCGCTATACGCAAGAAAAAGGTATGATGTTCCTCAGCACCCCCTTTTCCCGTGCAGCGGCCGACAGATTGGAGTCCTTTGGCGTCCAAGGCTACAAAATCGGCTCCGGTGAAATGAATAACTACCCTCTCATTGAGCACATCGCCTCCTTTGGAAAGCCGATGATCGTTTCCACAGGTATGAACGATATCCCCGCCATCGCCAAGACGGTAGACATATTGGAGAAATACGGGGTTGACTATGCTTTGATGCATACCACAAACCTCTATCCTACTCAGCCTTATATGGTGCGGCTTGGGGCTATGCAAGAAATGATGACCGCCTTTTCCGGCGTGCCCATCGGTCTATCCGACCACACTTTAAACAACAATGCCTGTATTGCCGCTATGGCACTGGGTGCCGCATTGGTAGAACGGCACTTTACCGATCGAATGGAGCGCCCCGGTCCCGACGTGGTCTGCTCTATGGATGAACAGGCGCTGAAAGAACTGCTTACCGCCGCCCGCGAAATCCCCTCGATGCTGGGCGGACATAAGGCGGCTCTGCAGGAAGAACAGGTTACCATTGATTTTGCCTTTGCCACCGCGGTGACCATTCGCCCCGTGCGCGCCGGCGAACCCTTTACGCGGGAAAATCTGTGGGTCAAACGCCCCGGCACCGGTGAAATTCCGGCCGAGGAATACGAGCAACTTCTGGGACGGCGTGCCGCGTGCGATATCGACACCGACACGCAACTCAAGCGGATTATGATTCAAACGGAGGCATAAAAGGATGACACCGAAAAAAGTTCTGTTTATTACCGGCACCCGTGCTGATTACGGTAAAATGAAATCACTGATCAAAATCCTGCAAGATAATCCCTTGACCGAGGTGTATATTTTTGTCTGCGGCATGCATCTGTCAGAGACCTTCGGCAGCACTTATCTGGAGGTGCTCAATGATCACTATGACAACGTCTACGTTGCCTACGGTATCAACCAATCCCAGAATACCAGCCAAACTCTGAGCAGTACCATTGCCTGCCTATCCGGCTATGTGGAAAATATTAAGCCCGACCTGATCATAGTTCACGGTGATCGGATGGATGCTATGGCCGGTGCTTTGGTCGGCGCCCTTAACAATATCATTGTGGGTCATATTGAAGGCGGAGAGCTCTCCGGAACCATTGATGAATCTATCCGCCACGCCATTACCAAATTCGCACACATTCATTTTGTCTGCACTCAAGAGGCCAAACGGCGCCTGATCCAACTGGGTGAGGAAGAAAACCGCATCTTCGTCATCGGCTCTCCCGATATTGACGTTATGCTCAGCGATCGTCTCCCCTCTCTTGAGGCGGCAAAGGAACGCTACGAGATTCCCTTTGACCGTTACGGCATTCTGATGTATCATCCGGTCACCACCGAATTTGATACAGTGGGTGAGAAAATACACACCGTGGTGGATGCCGTTATCGAGAGCGGGCGCAACTTTGTGGTGATTTATCCCAACAACGATTTAGGATCCTCCGTAATTCTTAACGAATATAAGCGATTCAAAGGATGTCCGCGCATCAAGATATTCCCTTCTTTGCGCTTTGAATACTTTTTAACTCTCTTGCGCTATGCGGACTGCATCGTCGGCAATTCCAGCGCCGGCGTACGGGAGTCCTGTGTCTACGGTATTCCCGGCATCGACATCGGTACCCGCCAGAGCGGCCGCTATTCCACCTCTACCATCGGAAACCTGCAGCACGTAAATGAGGAAAAGGACGCCATTTTACAGGCGCTGGCGCAGATCGAGGATTTTCGCCACAGTTCCAGCACCTTCGGAGACGGCAACAGCACCCTGCGTTTTAACGACATACTCTCCGAACCTTCTTTCTGGGACATTCAAATTCAAAAACACTTTATTGATTACGACATCTAAGGAGCGGGAATATGTATCAAAGCAATCGCATTTTAGCGCTGATTCCAGCACGCGGGGGCAGTAAAGGGATCAAAGACAAGAACATAAAACCGCTGTGCGGCAAACCGCTTATTGCCTATTCGGTGGAATGTGCTTTACAGAGTCGCTACGTGGATCGGGTGGTGGTCACCACCGACAGCGAGCGCATCGCACACGTAGCAGCGGAATGGGGCGCCGACGTACCGTTCTTACGTCCCGCCGCTTTGGCCGGCGATACGGCCAAAACCGTAGATGCGGTGGTTCATGCCCTGACCGCATTACAGACGAACGGTGAGCACTACGACGCAGTGGTATTGTTGCAACCCACACAACCACTGCGCAGTCCCATAGATGTGGACGGCGCCATCGAAACGTTCTACGACAACCACCGTCAAGGCGTGGTTTCGGTATGCGAAGTAGCAGATCATCCGTTGCTCATTCGTACCATCGATGAAGGACGTCTGCATAATTTGCTCTCCTTATCCAGCACCTGCCGTCGGCAGGATATGCCCCCTTACTATCGAGTCAACGGCTGTGTATATATCAATGCCGTCGATCAGATTGATACCAACACCGGTTTTAACGACAATCCCATCCCTTATGTGATGCCACGAGAGCGGTCGGTAGACATCGACACCCAAGCAGACTTTGATCTGGCCGAGTGGCGACTGGCCATCCGTCAAAAGGAACGAGGTGGTTACCATGACCCAAAAGTCAACCAGTACATCCCCGCCCTTCCAGCATCAGCACCACTCAGATCAAAAACGACTTGAAATAAGACAGAAAGGCGTGTTTTTCTATGTCTCTATTTAAAAACAAAACCCTTATGATCACCGGTGGTACCGGTAGCTTCGGCAACGCGGTGCTGAATCGCTTTCTGCAAACCGATATCGGCGAGATCCGCATCTTCTCCCGTGACGAGAAG
>JAZNJO010000043.1:0-25950 GCA_045578085.1 Acutalibacteraceae bacterium
AAAGCCGGTGAACGAACCGTACCGATGATGGATGATGTTAAAGAAGCATTCCTGCTTGAAAAACAAAATCAAGAGGATGCCGGGGTTAAGTGCAAAGCAATTGTCGATTGCTATACGGATTTTATTTTTATAAACCGCTATGGTGATGTTCAGCATCAAGGAACGCTCAACAAAGCTATCCGCAGAATTATCCGTGACTGTAATGATGAAGTGTTGCTCAAAGGAGAAAAAGATCCCGTTCTGTTGCCGCCCTTTAGTTGCCACAGCTTGAGACACACCTTTGCTACTCGCTTGTGTGAGTCGGGTATCAATATAAAGGTGATTCAGGATGTTTTAGGCCACGCCGACATTAGCACAACGATGGATATTTATTGCGATGTGACCAACGAACTGAAAAAGAAAGAGTTTACAAGCTTGGGTGAATTCTTTAAGGATAAGCAAATTTAATCTACTACGCCAATGGTACGCCACTTACTACGCCAAAATGCCGCACAGATACAAAGGGTTATATTCTGTGCTGTAAAAACGGCTTACAAAGACGGCCCCAAACCATTGGAGTTTTGTACACTTAGGTATTGTTTTATAATTTCGGGGGCAGAGGTTCCAACAATGAAGCCGTTGGATTAAGAAAACTAACACCCTATGACCGTAAAAAGTCATAGGGTGTTTTTGTACATAGTAAACTTATTGTCTTTGTGATATAATCATTTGGAAATCTCATCAATTTTATTTGCTAATTCCGATACATAGTTATAAAGTTCATTACTGCTAATATAATACCATTCTTTTTCATCACCGTCTGCATCACAAAGCCATACCTCGAGTTTACCATAAAAATCATTCACCCTCAAATATGCTCCATCAAAGAAATATACGGTTATTCCAAACTCCGGAGTGCCACCTTCGCCTGTCGCTTTACCCTCATATTGTGCGGCATGGTATAATTCTATAAATTTAGCAGAATCATCTTCGCTTAACTCATATTCTACCGTATTATGAGTCCAAACAATTATTTTTTCAACTTGATTTTTTCAACTTTTTGTATTTTCTGGCAAGCAGTAAGTAGTGATACGAGCAAAATTATTACAAATAATGTGAAAAAGATGGATGTCTTCCAATGCTTTTTCATACAGCCTATCTCCTTTCTAAATCTAATCAACCGATAAAATCATAGTTAATTTAACCATTTTTGTTATTATAGCATAAAGTGAAGTTGCTTATCAACCTTTAGTATTCACAAGGTTAATTTTGGGCCATTTTTTTAGACCATTTCAGAGGTATGATATGTCCCGAAAAGGTAATTTGAGGTAAGATAATTTTTTAAGGGTAAAAATGCAGTCTTTGAAACGGGCAGGAAAAATCACAAAAATCAAGATAAGGTAAGATATTTTGCTTTCAATTTTATAACCTTTGCATACTCCCAACAATGAAGCCCCTTGATTAAGAAAATGCTGTAAAATAGCGGTATTACAGGGTTTTCAAAACCTTGTAAAAACCGCTTTACGACACATTTACGACAAATGAAAAAATGAAGACACCCTATGACCGTAAAAAGTCATAGGGTGTTTTTGTTGTTACTATGTTTGGTTAAGACCGAAAACACAAATAGAAACGATTTTCGATAACTCGTCAATTGGCTTGTCGCAACCGTTTTTCAACCATTCACTAACGATTGCATTAATACCATTAAGATAGTACATCATCACATATGGTCTATCGCTCTGCGGATAATGAAACCTATCTAATATGGGATTGAATATGTTATCAAACATTCGCTTATAGACATCTTCAAACCCCAAGGTCTTATTATTTGCGAGTGCCGTACCAAAAACCTCTTTATTGTCTTTGATATAAGTGAAGTAAGGTGTAAGGTACTTATCGCAAATAAATATCAAATCGTTTAGTTCGCAGTTTTTTAAGTTTAGTGCGATTGATTTTGTGTCAGTTGAGAAATACGATAAAAAATCATTCAATAAATATCTTGCGGTTTCATCAAGCAAATCCCCAACAGTTTCATAATGCAAATAAAATGTTGAACGATTTACGCCCGCCGTTTCGCAAATCTCACTTACAGTAATATAATCAAACGATTTCTTTTTTAGTAGTGAAATCAATGCAAGGTCCATTTTAGTGGCAGTATTAAAATATTTGCTTTCTGATTTATTCATATTACCACTCCTTGCATTTGATTTTTATTTGTCTGCGATTTCTTTTGCGAGTTGCACGATTTCATAGGCATACTTCTTTTTGCCCTTTTCAAGCATTTTCTTGTAGATGGGATAGTTGATGCCGCAACCGATAAGGCCAATAAGGCCAACAACAATTCCAAGTATCATACCACCAATACCACTACCGATAACTTGCATAGCCAGGCACATACCTGTACCAAATACAAGTGCCGAGATAATCCCACAAGAATAGGTGAAAATGGTGGCAGGGAGTTTCGCCTTGTTATCCAACTTTTTGAGGGCAACGAGTTTGGAACTCTCTTTCGGTGCATAGTCCTTTGCGATTGATTCTGCGATGATTTTGTCTGTGTTCATTTTAAGAACCTCCTTTTGTTTTTTACAATGATATTTTATCAATGCAAGGAGGCTTATTGAACAACACGATTTTGCAATTGTGTTGATTTAAAAAGATATTGTTGAAATTATAGCATAAAATGGTCAAAATCTCAATATTTTGCAATCTTTATGAGTTGAAACGATTCTTATAGAATCTTTATGACTCTTTTTCTTTATATCTGTACGCGCAATAAGCGAATCTCATTTTTTCGATTTTTGTTGCAATAGAGCGGAGTATGCTGTATAATGATGACGAACCCCCACCAAACACAAGGAGTGACTGTTATGGAAAAAAGACTATATAAATCCAGCACCGATAAAAAGATCGATGGCGTGTGCGCCGGCATTGCCGAGTATTTTAACATCGATCCCACCATCATTCGACTCGTGTGGGCGCTGGCCGTTCTGTTTGCCGGTTGCGGCATTCTGGCCTATATCGTGGCCGCTATCGTTCTGCCCCGCAAACCTCAGTAATACAACGTAAGAAAAAGCCGCCCCGTGGCCTGTCGGTCACGGAGCGGCTTTTTGTTTTTTCTTGTTTCCGGCACTGTCAGATACCGATAAAGACCTGAAATATACATATATGCATTGTTTTTTGCATAATCACTGCATATTTTTGAAAAAATATTCATATTTTCCGCAAAAAGCCCTTGACAAACATAGTTGAGGTATATATAATAAGCAATATCGTTTGCGACAGCTAATCCGAACGTCGCATATTTATTCAAGTACCAAGGAGGCAATTCGTTATGAACAAGAAAGACATCAAAAAGGTGGTTCTGGCCTATTCCGGCGGTCTGGACACCTCCATTATTATTCCGTGGCTGAAAGAAAACTACAACAACTGCGAGGTCATCGCCGTGGCCGGTAACGTGGGTCAGGCGGACGAGCTGGACGGCTTGGAGGAGAAGGCCATCAAGACCGGCGCCTCTAAGTTGATCGTGGCGGATCTGGTGGACGAGATGGTGGACGACGTGATCATCCCCTCCATCAAGATGGGCGCCAAGTACGAGACCTATCTGCTGGGCACCGCCTTCGCCCGTCCCATCATCGGCAAGCGGCTGGCGGAGATCGCCATCGAAGAGGGCGCCGACGCCATCTGCCATGGTTGCACCGGCAAGGGCAACGATCAGGTGCGCTTCGAGCTGGCCATCAAGCGGTTTGCTCCCGACATGGCCATCATCGCCCCTTGGCGCGAGTGGGATATCAAGTCCCGTGACGAAGAGATCGACTACGCCGAGGCTCACAACGTTCCCCTGAAGATCAGCCGCGAGACCAACTATTCCAAGGATAAGAACCTGTGGCACCTGTCCCACGAGGGTCTGGATCTGGAGGATCCCGCCAACGAGCCCGACTACGACAAGCCCGGCTTTTTGGAGATGGGCATTTCCCCCTTCCAGGCGCCCGACGCCCCCACCTATGTCACCATCGACTTTGAGGCGGGCGCTCCCGTGGCCCTGGGCGGCGAGAAGATGAAGGCCTCCGCCATCATCGCCGAGTTGAACAAGCTGGGCGGCGCCAACGGCATCGGCATCATCGACATCGTAGAGAACCGTCTGGTGGGTATGAAGGACCGTGGCGTCTACGAGACCCCCGGCGGCACCATCCTGTACTTTGCCCACGAGCAGCTGGAGATGCTGACTCTGGACAAGGACACCCTGCACTTAAAGCAGAAGCTGGCCATCGACTTTGCCGACCTGATCTACAACGGCAAGTGGTTCTCCCCCGTGCGGGAGGCGCTGTCCGCCTTCGCCGACGAGTCCAACAAGTACGTCACCGGCACCGTGAAACTGAAACTCTACAAGGGCAACATCATCCCCGCCGGTATGACCTCGCCCTACACCCTGTATTCCGAGAATCTGGCCACCTTCGACGAGTCTGACTACGATCAGAAGGATGCGCAGGGCTTCATCAACCTGTGGGGTCTGCCCACCAAGGTGCAAGCGCTCCGGGAGCAGGGCAAACTGAACTAAGACCTTTTTTATGACATAGTGGGGGCTTTTCCCCACTATGTCATTACCCATTTTATTGAGAAAGTGTGATTTCGCTATGGCAAAAATGTGGGCGGGCGTCACCGACGGCAACACCGCACAGATCGCAGACGATTTCAATTCCTCCATCCGCTTCGACTGTCGGCTGTATCGGCAGGACATCACCGGCAGTATGGCCCACGCGGCCATGCTGGGGGCGCAGGGCATCATCACGCAGGAGGAGGCCGCCACCCTCATCGACGGATTGCAGTCGGTGCTGGAAGATCTGGACAACGGCGCGCTGACCTTCGATATGGCCTGCGAGGACATTCATATGTTCGTAGAACAGGTGCTCACCCAGCGGCTGGGGGACGTGGGCAAGAAGCTCCACACCGCCCGCAGTCGTAACGATCAGGTGGCGCTGGACCTGCGGCTATATCTGGCGCAGGAGATCGACACCATCACCGCCCTGACCCGCGCCCTGCTGACTGCTGTGACCGATAAGGCGGAGCAGTACAAGGCCACCATTATGCCGGGTTACACCCATCTGCAACGGGCCCAGCCCATCACCTTCGGTCATCACCTGATGGCCTACGGAATGATGCTGCTGCGGGATCTGGAACGGTTGGCGGACTGCAAGCGCCGCACCCTTGTTTCCCCCATTGGGTGCTGTGCGCTGGCGGGCACCACCTACCAGACCGACCGCCGCTTTGAGGCGGCGCGGCTGGGGATGACCGAGATTGCCCGCAACAGTCTGGACGGCGTATCCGATCGGGACTTCTGCATTGAGCTGATGGGATCACTGGCTACCTTGATGATGCACCTGTCCCGCTTCTCCGAGGAGATCATCCTCTGGTCCAGCTGGGAATTTAAGTTCGTGCAGTTGTCGGATGCCTACACCACCGGCTCCTCCATTATGCCCCAGAAAAAGAATCCCGATATGGCGGAATTGGTGCGGGGCAAGACGGGGCGGGTGTACGGCGACCTGATGGCTCTGCTCACCACCCTCAAGGGACTGCCTCTGGCCTACAACAAGGATATGCAGGAAGACAAGGAAGCGGTCTTCGACGCGGTAGACACGGTGAAGATGTGCTTAGAGGTATTCGCCGGTATGGTGGAGACCCTCACCGCCCTCCCCGAGAATATGAAAAAGGCCGCCCAAAAGGGCTTCATCAATGCCACCGATCTGGCGGACTGGATGGTGAAGCAAGGGCTGCCCTTCCGCAGCGCCTACAAGATTGCGGGACAGTTGGTGGCCTACTGCATCGCCCACAACACAGTGCTGGAAGAGTTGCCCCTGTCGGTGTACAAGGAATACAGTAATTTGTTCACCGAAGAGGTGTACGCTGCCATTGACCTGACCACCTGTGTGGAGACTCGCATCAGCGAGGGCGGCACCTCCATCGCCTCGGTAGAGGCGCAAATCGCGTATGTAAAGGAACAACTGGCATGACAAAGATATTTATTGACGGCAGCGCCGGCACCACCGGCCTGCGCATCTATCAGCGTTTGGCACAGCGGGAGGATCTGCAGATCCTCTCTCTGCCCGAGGAACTGCGCAAGGACACCGAGGCTCGTCGGGTGGCGCTAAACAGCGCCGACATCGCCTTTCTGTGTTTGCCGGATGCCGCCGCCCGTGAGGCGGTGAGTCTGGTGGACAATCCGAACACCGCCATCATCGACACCTCCACTGCTCACCGCACGGCGGTGGGCTGGACCTACGGTTTCCCCGAGTTGGTGGGAGCCAAGGCGGTGGCCACCTCCAAGCGGATCGCCAACCCCGGTTGTCACGCCAGCGGCTTTGTGGCGCTGGTGGCGCCTTTGGTGCGGGCGGGACTGATCGCATCGGATGCCCGCCTGACCTGCTTCTCTCTGACCGGCTATTCCGGTGGCGGCAAGCCTATGATTGCCGCCTATGAAGCCGACGATCGGGATCCTCTGCTGGGGGCCCCCCGTCAGTACGGACTGACCCAGTCCCACAAGCATCTGCCCGAGATGGCAATGGTGTGTGGACTGGAAAACGACCCTGTCTTCTGTCCCATCGTGGGGGATTTTTACAGCGGTATGGAGGTTACGGTGCCCCTCTTTGGCAGTGACCTGAAAGGCTCCGCCGAGGATATCCGTCAGGTGTACCACAACACCTATACAGGGGCGCTGGTGACCTATTGCGACGCCGCAGACGAAGGCGGATTCCTGTCCGCCGCCGCCCTGTCGGGTCGAGACTGTATGCAGCTGACCGTCAGCGGTAACGAACAGCGTCTGCTGCTCACCGCCCGTTTCGACAACCTGGGCAAGGGCGCCTCCGGCGCCGCCATCCAGAATATGAATATCCTGCTCGGGGTGGACGAGACCACCGGGCTTGTAATTTGAGAGGTTTTGTATGATTAAGCAAATCTCCGGCGGTGTTTGTGCCGCCACCGGCTTCACCGCCGGAGGTATCCACTGCGGCATCCGTAAAAACCGCAGCAAGAAAGATCTGGCGCTGATCGTCAGTCAGGCGCCTGCCGCCGCCGCGGCGGTGTATACCACCAATCTGGTAAAGGGCGCCCCCCTCACCGTCACCAAACAGCACATCGCCGACGGCACCGCCTGCGCAGTCATCTGCAACAGCGGCAACGCCAACACCTGCAACGCCGACGGCATCGAAGTGGCGGAAAAAATGAGCACGTTGGTGGCCGATGCACTGGGCATCGCTCCCACCGATGTGGTGGTAGCCTCCACCGGTGTTATTGGTCAACCTCTGGACATCTCCCCCATCGCCGCCGGCATCCCCACGCTGGTAGACAGTCTGTCTGCAAACGGATCGGACGCCGCAGCCGAGGGCATTATGACCACCGACACCATCAAGAAAGAGGTAGCGGTGGAGTTTACTCTGGGAGGCAAGATCTGCCGTATGGGCGGCATTGCCAAGGGTAGCGGGATGATTCATCCCAATATGGCAACCATGCTGGTGTTCATCACCACCGATGCCGCCATCGCCCCCACCATGTTACAGAAAGCCTTGCAAAGCGATATTCAGGACACCTTCAATATGGTGAGCGTAGACGGAGATACCTCCACCAACGATATGGTGACCGTTTTGGCCAACGGAATGGCAGGAAATGAAGTCATCACCACCGAGGGTGAAGATTATACCGCCTTTATGCAGGCGCTGAACACAGTGACCGTGTCCCTGTGTCGGATGATCGCCGCCGACGGTGAGGGTGCCACTAAGCTGCTGGAATGTGCCGTCACCGGCGCCGCGGACATCACCACCGCCAAGACGGTGGCCAAAAGCGTCATCTGTTCCAGCCTGCTGAAAGCGGCTATGTTCGGCGCCGACGCCAACTGGGGTCGGGTGCTGTGCGCCATCGGTTACAGCGGTACGGACGTAGATGTGACAAAGGTAGATGTGAGCTTCCGCTCTGCTAAGGGCACCATCCCTGTATGCAAAAACGGCGCGGGCATCCCCTTTTCCGAGGAGATCGCCAAGGAGATATTGC
This sequence comes from Acutalibacteraceae bacterium, assembly GCA_045578085.1. Taxonomy (GTDB): domain Bacteria; phylum Bacillota; class Clostridia; order Oscillospirales; family Acutalibacteraceae; genus UBA5905. The sequence goes on from JAZNJO010000043.1 coordinate 8,017, forward strand.
TGGAAAAAGAGATTGACATCCTCATTGAGCTGAACAGCGGCGACGCCTGCGCCACCGCGTGGGGATGCGACCTGACCTACGACTACGTCAAGATCAACGGTGACTACCGTACATAAGGTGTGATAACAATGAACAGTATTGAGTTTACCAATGCCCAGCGGGCCCGCGTACTGACCGAGGCGCTGCCGTACATCAAGCAGTATAACGGCAAAGTAGTGGTCATCAAATACGGCGGCAACGCCATGATCAACGAAGAGCTCAAACAGCAGGTGATGGAGGACATTGCTCTGCTGTGGCTCATCGGCGTCAAGGTGGTGCTGGTCCACGGCGGTGGTCCGGAGATCAGCGACGTAATGAAAAAGTTCGGCAAAGAAGCCGTCTTCGTGGACGGTCTGCGGGTCACCGATAAGGAAACGGTGGACATCGTGCAGATGGTGCTGGCGGGTAAGGTGAACAAGTCGCTGGTGACCCTCCTGCAAAAGAAGGGCGGTCACGCAGTGGGTCTGTCGGGTATGGACGGCGGCATCATCGAGGCCAAAATGAAGGATGAGCGGCTGGGCTACGTGGGACAAATCACCAAGATCCGTCCTCAGCCCATCACCGACCTGTTGGAGAAAAACTATATCCCCGTCATCTCCACCGTGGCCAGCGATCACGAGGGTAATGCCTACAACATCAACGGCGATACCGCCGCCGCCTATATTGCCGGAGCGCTGGGCGCCGAGCGACTGATTATGATGACCGACATCGCCGGCATCCTGCGGGACAAGGACGATCCCGCCACCCTCATCCCCGAACTGACCATCTCGCAGGCCAAGGCGCTGTATGACGAGGGCATTATCTCCGGCGGTATGATCCCCAAGGTAGACTGTTGCATCGAAGCCATCCACAAAGGCGTTAAAAACGTCATCATTATGGACGGCCGTGTGCCCCACTCCATTCTGATGGAGATCCTCACCGACGAAGGCGCGGGCACCATGGTGACGGGGGACGAACAATGAGTATTACACAGATCGACAAGACCTACGTAGCCGCCACCTACAACCGCCAACCCGTGGAGATCGTCCGCGGCAAAGGCAGTGAGTGCTGGGACGCGGACGGCAAACGGTATATCGATATGGGCACCGGCATCGGTGTGACCGCCTTTGGCTACGCGGACGAAGCGTGGCAGGCAGCAGTGGCCGCCCAGCTTGCGGCGGTGCAACACACCTCTAACCTCTATTATACCGAGCCCTGCGCCAAGTTAGCGGAGGCTCTGTGCACCCGCACGGGGATGAGCAAGGTGTTCTTCGCCAATTCGGGCGCCGAGGCCAACGAGTGCGCCATCAAGGTGGCCCGCAAGTACGCCGCGGACAAAAAGAGAAGCGACCACCACGTGATCGTCACCCTGCAAAACAGTTTCCACGGGCGCACCCTCACCACACTGGCGGCCACGGGGCAAGATCATTTCCATGCCTTGTTTCAGCCGCTGACTCCCGGCTTCGTCCACACCCCCGCCAACGATTTAGCCGCCTTTGAAAAAGTGCTGGATGAGAACAAGGTAGCGGGCGTACTGTTTGAGTGTGTGCAGGGCGAGGGCGGCGTGCTCAACCTGACCGATGAGTTTGTGCTGGGGATGGCGCAACTGTGCGCTCAGCGGGATATTCTGCTGATGGTGGACGAGGTGCAGACCGGTAACGGCCGCACCGGCAAACTGTACGCCTTTGAGCACTACGGCATCATCCCCGACGTGGTCACCACCGCCAAGGGATTGGGCGGCGGTCTGCCCATCGGTGCCTGTATAATGGCGGAGAAATGCGCCGACGTGCTGGGCTACGGCGACCACGGCTCCACCTATGGCGGCAACCCCGTCTGCTGCGCCGGCGCACTGAATGTGATCAGCCGCATCGACGACACCCTGCTGGATGGGGTGCTGGAGAGAGAAGCCTACATCCGCACCCGGCTGGAGGGCTACACCGTCACGGGACGAGGTCTGATGCTGGGCATTGAGACCGAAAAGCCGGTGGGCGAGGTTCTCTCCGCCTGCCGTGAAAAAGGGGTACTGGTGCTTTCCGCCAAAACAAAGGTGCGTCTGCTCCCCGCCCTCAACATTCCTATGGAACTGTTGGCCGAAGCGATGGACGTCATCGCGGACGCTCTGAAATGAGGAGATTACTATGTTGAAACTCAACCAAAAGCATTTTCTGAAACTGCTGGATTTTACCCCTGCCGAGATCGAGGGTCTCATCGATCTGGCCGCCGACTTTAAGGCCAAGAAAAAGGCGGGGATCCCTCACCGTCTATACGAAGGCAAGAATATTGCCCTGATCTTCGAAAAGACCTCTACTCGTACCCGCTGCGCCTTCGAGGTGGCGGGGGCCGATCTGGGTATGCACCCCGTGTATCTGGATCCCTCGGGCAGCCAGATCGGCAAGAAGGAGTCCATCGCCGACACCGCTCGAGTGCTGGGTCGGATGTTTGACGGCATCGAGTACCGCGGCTACGGACAGGAGATCGTAGAGGAACTGGCCCACTACGCGGGCATACCCGTGTGGAACGGGCTCACCAACGAGTTCCACCCCACCCAGATTCTGGCCGATTTCCTCACCATTCGGGAGCACTTCGGCACGCTGAAAGGCGTCAAGCTGGTGTATATGGGCGATGCACGCTACAATATGGGCAACTCCCTGATGGTGGGTTGCGCCAAGATGGGTATGCACTTCGTGGCCTGCGCTCCCAAGGCCTATTTCCCCAACGCGGAGTTGGTGGCTCAGTGTGAGGCCATCGCCGCCGAAACAGGAGCCACCCTGGAGTTTATCGAAGACCCCATTGCCGCCACCAAGGGTGCCCACGTGCTGTATACCGACGTGTGGGTATCCATGGGTGAGCCGGACAGCGTATGGCAGGAGCGCATTGAGCAACTCTCCCCCTACCGCATCACCAAAGACCTGATGGACAATGCAGGGGAGCAGGCGGTATTTATGCACTGTCTGCCCGCCTTCCACGATCTGAAAACCACCGTGGGCCGCCAGATCTACGATAAGTTCGGCATCGACTGTATGGAGGTCACCGACGAGGTGTTCGAGAGTGACCGCTCCATCGTCTTTGACGAGGCGGAGAATCGGATGCACACCATCAAGGCGGTTATGGCCGCCACGCTGGCTGTGGAATAAAGGACAAAGCCGAGGGAAGTTTCCCTCGGCTTTTTTTGTTTCTCTGTTGACAAACGAAAAACACTGTGCTATAATACATTTAACAATTAAGTTAATTGTTAAATGTTAGAAAGCGAGGTGCAGTATGGGACTGCAAAAAACCATGAAAGCCCTGTCGGATCCGGTGCGACGGGAGATCCTGAACCTGCTAAAAAACGGACGGCTGTCTGCGGGAGAGATCTCCGAGCATTTCGACATCACCGACGCGGCGGTATCCCGCCACCTGTCGGTACTCAAAGAGGCCGAGCTGATTCGCGACACCCGCGAGGGCAAATACATCTATTACGACCTGAACGCCTCCGTGCTGGAGGAGATTCTGCTGTGGATCAGCGACCTGAAAGGAGAAGAGAATCATGCGTGAATACTGGAATAAATATAAATGGATGCTGCTCATCACCTCGGTGGTGATCCTGCTGCCCATCCTGGGCGGTGTGCTGCTGTGGGATAAGCTGCCCGAGCAGGTGCCTTTTCACTGGAACATTAACGGCGAGGTAGACAACTGGGTCAGCCGCCCTGTAGCGGTATTTGTGATGCCCTTTGTTCTGCTGGGCTTCCAGTGGCTGTGCTTCTTCCTCACCCAGCTGGATCCCAAACAAAAGGAAAAGCCCCATAAATTGATGGGCTTGGTGCTGTGGATCATCCCGGTGATGAATTTGCTATTAAACGTGATGGTGTATCTGACTGCCCTGGGACGGGAGGTCAACATCGAGGTCGTTATACCTCTGTTCTTCGGTGCCCTGTTCGTGGTGCTCGGCAACTATCTGCCCAAGTGTGAGCCCAGCTACACCGTCGGCATTAAACTGCCCTGGACGCTGGAGGATGAGCAGAACTGGAACGCCACCCACCGTCTGGCGGGCTGGCTGTGGGTAGCCGGCGGTCTGCTGGTGATGCCCTGCACCCTGCTGCCCCCTGTGGCGGCGTTCAGCGTGATGATGGGCATCCTGCTGGTGATGGTGATTGTCCCTACCGTGTACTCCTATCGGTATTATAAAAAGCACACCAATGACGAATAAGCAAAAGAGCCGAGGCGGTTGCCTCGGCTCTTTCTTATTGCACTTCTACTTCTTTCCCCAGCGCAAAGGAATACAACAGCATCTCCTTCACCGGCAGACCAAAGATAGTCTCCAAAGCCTGCTTGTAAAACAGCATTTGACTGCGGTAGCGGTCACACAGCTCCGCGCCGCTCTTCACCCTGTCTGTCTTATAATCCACCAAGACGAGGTGATCTCCCTCACGGAAAACACAGTCGGCAATACCCTGCACCAGCACCTGCTCCTCGGCCAATTCCGCAGGCAGGGAGGTCAGGATGTTCGCCGCCACGTTGACAGCGAAATGATACTCCCGCCACACCTCGTCGGCGGCGGTCATACGGGCGTACAACCCGCCGTCAAGGAAGGTGCGGATGCGCTCTGCCGAGAGGCTCTCCCTCTGACGGGGGGTAAGGTATCCTCCCACCGTCAGACGCTCGATCTCCGCGGCCAGATCTTCGGCGGCGGCGGCATAATCCGCAAACTGCATAAAGGTATGCAGTGCCGTACCCTTTTGGGCGGCGGTCATCCCCTCCTTTTGTAAGAAGGCGGGGCGACTCTCACCAATGTGCTGACGGCTCATAGCCTCGTGAGAGAGCTGGGAAGCCGCCATCTTGGCGGGCACCCCGAACAAAGGCGCATAAAGATACGTATAGTTCAGCCGCTCTCGCAACATCGCCGCCAGTGCAGGGTCTGCTGTGGCAACGCTCTCGTTCTGCGCCGCTATCGTTTCCTCAGGAACGCATACCGTCACCAACCACGGACATTCCGAGGGTATGGTATCCGCCGTAGCCACCCTCCGCAAAGGACGGAAGTCGGGATGCCGCAGGCCGGCGGTTACCAGCATCTCTGCCGGGGACACCGCCCGCAATATCGTATCCGGCAACAAGGGACCCTCTTTGGGGAGATTCTGCTCCCATTTCTCCAAGGTCTTATCCACGTCATTGAGGGTGCACACCAAATACAACTTCTCACGGGCGCGGGTCAGCGCCACGTACCACACCCGCAGTTCTTCCGCTCGTTCATCCAGTCGACGGGCGCTGCGCACCGCCGCAAAGGGTAGCGGGATATGTTTCTCCTGTTCTTCTTCGTCCACCAATTTAAGACCGATGCCGGTGGTGGCGTGAAACAGCAGTTTTTTGCTGTCGTCCCCGCCGCCCCGTCCCGACAGACGGGCGAGAAACACCACGGGGAACTCCAAACCCTTGGAGCCGTGGACCGTCATCAGCCGCACACCCTCCTGCTGCAAGGTGTTACCCGCAGGCAGATCCTTGCCCATCTCCTCTAAGCGGTCGATATAGCGGATAAAGGCGGATAAACCACGGAAAGAGCCCTGTTCAAAGGAACGGGCCACCCGATCCAGTTGATGGAGATTCGCCACCCGTTGACGTCCGCCGGAGCGGGCGCTGAAAATAGCCTCCATATCCGTGTGGCGATAGACGGTTTCCAGCAGCCGATCCGCCGGCAGAGACACTGCCAAGGTGCGCAACTGCCGCAGATCCGCCAGCAGCCGCCCACACAGCGTCCCTAAGGGGGTGGTGGGCTCACGCTGCATGAATTGTTCACAGGCGATATACAGGGGGGTGCCCCGCCCCACCGTTAATCGCAGGCGCGCCAGATCGTCAGGGGTGAAACCGTACAGGGGCGACAGCATCACTGCGGTCAGCTCCACCTCTCGCAGGGGGTTGTCGATGACCCGCAGCAGGGACAGAGCGCAACCGATTTCAGGGGTGGACAGGAATCCGCTTCCCTTCTCTGCCGCCGCAGGGATACCCATTTTGTTGAGTTCTTTGATGTAGGTGGGGATATGCGCGTGCCCCCGCAGGAGAATGCACACGTCCCGATAGTGTAGAGGACGCTTGCTCTTCCCCTCGGTGACGGTCATTGTGGCCATTAAATGCTTAATCCGCTCACCGATGACCCGCGCCTCGGCTTGGGTGTCGGTGAGTCCTTGCTCCTCTGCCGCGCCCTTATCCAACAGCAACCACTCGGTAGAGTGAGCGGTGTCATCATATTTGGCCGAGCAGACCAGTTCCTCCGCCGCGCCGTATTCCACACCGCCCAGCCGGCGTCCCATCAACTGACGGAACAGATAATTGACCGTATCGGTGACCTCTCGGCGACTGCGGAAATTGTTTTTCAAGGTAATGGTGGCGGGATAGGCAGGAGCCTCCCGATGGTACTCTCCGTAGACGTCCCGCCGTTTGGTAAAGATCGCAGGCATCGCCTGACGGAAGCCATAGATACTCTGCTTCACGTCTCCCACCATAAACAGATTCTCCCCCCGTCGGGACAGAGCGAGGAACAGGGCATCCTGAGCCGCGTTGGTATCCTGATACTCGTCCACCATAATCTCGGCAAACCGCCCCGACAGCTCCAACGCCAAGGGGGTGGGATGCCCGCTATCGGGATCCAGCACCAGACGCAATGCTTCGTGTTCCAGATCGTTGTAATCCAGCAGTTTCTGACTCCGTTTGAGCTGGGTGAAGCAGGCGGTATACTCCCGTACCAGCTTCCCCAACGCCTCCACCAGCGGTGCCATCACCGCCAGATCTGCCCGACACTCCTCCTCACTGCCGCAAAACAGGGCGGCGGCGCGGCTGAGCGCCTTCTTGGTGCGGTTGTTGCGCACACTCTGCACCGCCTTGCGCCACTCGCTCATCACGGGGTCGGTGGTACGGAAGGCGGGAAGGGAAGCGAAGGTGTAACCGCCCACCGCCTGCCGCATCTCGTCATAGGTCATACGGGACAGTCCCTCCCGTAGACGATGGATGCCGTTTACCTCTTGAAGCAACACGTCGTAATAAGGCTCCACGTTACCCTCCACCGCCATCCGATAAGCGGTCTCGGCACTGCATGCCGCCCCCTCCAACAGAAGATCCAGTTCCAGCAGGATGGGGCGCATCCATTCGGTCTGCTCCAAGGGCATCACCTGTGTGTAGGCATCCATTTGCATTTGCAGCCAGCGGTCAGGGAAGGGTTGTGCCTGCATAAAGGTGTAGGCACTCACCACCGCCTCCCGCAGAGCTTCGTCGTTACGCTCGCCGCTCAGCTGCGCCGCCAGAGATAAAAAGGCCGGATCTCGGCGGCGATACGCCTGTTCAAGCACCGTGTCCAGCGCCTGTGCCGCCAGCAGCTGCGCCTGCCCCTCCTCCGCCACGCGGAAGCCCATGGGCAGACCCGCCCCACCGGCAAACTCCTGCAACAGCCGTGTGCAGAAGCCGTGAACGGTGGAAATATAGGCGCGGGGGAGCAGCATCTGTTGCCGCTGATACAACTGATTATCCGGCTCCTCGGCCATCTTATCCGACAGAGCAGCGCTCAGCCGCTGCTGCATCTCGGCAGCGGCGGCGCGGGTGAAGGTCACCACCAACAAGCGATCCGCATCCACCGGATGGACGGGGTCGGTGATGAGACGGATGATTCGCTCCACCAGCACCGCGGTCTTACCGCTGCCGGCGGCGGCGGATACCAAAAGTGAGCCTCCTCGCGCTGTGAAGCTGTCCCGTTGTTCCTTGGTCCATTCCCGCTTACTCACCACGGCTCACCTCCTGCTCCTCATCCAAGGTTTCCAGATATTTTTTCATACTCTTAGGGGCAAACTCGGTCACCGCATCCTCGGGATCACGGGCGCACACCGCCCGATATTCGCAATAGCGGCAAGGAACCCGCTCCCCCTTTTGCAGAGGTAGGGCGGCAATGTCGCCTTCCATCAGCCGATCCGCCATCCCCACCAGCAGATCCTCCACCGTGCGGCGGAGCCGATCGAACTGGGCACGGGTCACGATATTACCCGTGGGGGCGCCTCCCTTATCCAAATTGGCGGGAATAAAGTGGCGGTTGCCCTCTCCCTCCATCGCCAGCAGCACCGAAGGATCGTCCAGCACAATACCTTCCATACACATTTTTTTCAGCCGTGTATCCGTCTGCTGTCCCTTCTCCACGATCAGATCCGACAGCTTATGATACAGCACGCCTGCGGGGTGCAGGGTCTGCTCTTCCTCCAAATAACGACGGCTGTTGTCGCAAACGATAAACAGATACACCAGCATCTGCATACCCAGACCGGCCTCGATATCTCCCAATTCAAAGGTGGTACTGCCGGTCTTATAGTCCACCACCCGCACAAAGACGGTGCCGTCAAACCGACGGAACAGATCCACTCGGTCCACCTTGCCTCGCAACTGCAAACTGCCCGCTTTGTGATGCAGACGCATGGACACGACACCCTCCGCGTCCTCTTCTTCGGGGTGGATATTCAGTTCGAAATCCACGGGAACAAAGGCCGACTGACGCAATTCCATCAGGGTGTGCCACAGCATATTGCAGGCAGAGCGCTCCGCCAGATTAACTTGATATAGGAAACGACCGCTCTTTTCCTCGGTGCCGCCCATCTGCCGTTCCATATAATCCAACACAACCTCGTGGACATCCTTTTGCAAGCGGGTCATTAGTGTCCGCCGTGCCTCGGGAGTATCCTTCTGCTCCCGCAGAGAGTCCACCAATCCGTCGGGTTGCACGTAGCGAGGGAGCAACATCTCCATCACCGCGTGCACCAAGGTACCAAAGACGGAATGATCCACCTCTGCCGGTCGACGGGATTCCACCCGCAGACCATAGCGGCAGAAATACTGAAAACGGCAACGATGGAAGGTTTCCGCCTGACTTACCGACAAGCGCAGATCCGTACCGAACAATGCCTGCGCCGTCTCCTCCAAGCGAAACACACCGCCCCTTGCCGCACGCCGCACCGCCTCGATACGAGGGGCATAGGCGGGATGGGTGCCCAGCACCTGCCCCAGCGTAGAGGTTGTACCTGTGGGCAGTGCAAAACCTTGAGCCATACGGGCGAACATCTCATCACCGCCCTCTAGATCGGTACCGTCGGCGCGCACCGCCTCTTCCACGCAGTGGCGGGGCAGGATGCGGCGAATGGCGCTCACCAGCGGTGAGGGCGCCGCGTCACCACCGGTCTGATAAGTCACATACAGTCGCTCACGCGGTGCGGTAAGCGCCAAATAGGCATAATACCGCTCCTCAACACACTGGGTCAGCACGTCCTGAGCCAAGATCAGTCCCATCTCTTTCAGACGGCGACGCTCCTCCTCGGTGAGCAATCCGTCTCCCACGGGATAGGCGGGGAACACCCCCTCGTTAGCGCCCAACACCAGCACCGCACGGGGAGCGCGATAACGAATACGCTCCGCCGATCCTACCGTCACTGCGTCCAGACCCTGAGGAATGGAACCCATATCCAACATGCCGCACAGCAGGGTGAACAGTTCTTCCAACCGTTTAGCAGGCAACCGCTGCTCTCCTACCGCCAGCACGAATCGATCCAAAATGCCGATGACCTCATCCCATAGACGAGCAGCGTGATCCGCCAGCACCGTTTGGGCCATCTCTTCTAAGCAGGCAGCCTGTTCCGCTAACCGACGGGGCAATTCCGTCTGTCCCGCCAACCAGTTATACACAGTGAGAGCGAACTGCCGTCCTGTCACCTCACCTCGCAGGGGACGCCGCAGCTCCCACAGAGAGGTCATCAGCGCCTCACGGCAGCGGTTAAGCCGCGCAAGAATGTTCTTATCCCGCTGGGTCATCTCCCGACCTAAACCTGCGGGGTTCTCGGTCCACTCTTTATCCCAAGCGGCACCTTCAATGCGCCACGTATATACATAATTCTCGATCTCCGCAATCTCCACGGGGGTGAGGGGCCACAGATCCGTCTTCATCAGTCGCAGGATCTCCTCAGTGCGCCACCCCTCCACCGCCAGATGCAGAGCGGCGCGGACGTACACCACCAAAGGCTCGCACAGAATATCCTGCCGCGCATCCATAAAGCAGGGAATCCCTTCCCGCGCCAGCATCTCGTCCAAAAGGCCTTGATAAGCGCTCAGGTCGCGCACCACCACCGTAATATCCCGACAGCGATATCCCTCCTGCCGCATTAGATAGCGGATTTTTCGCACCGCATAGGCGCACTCCTCATACACGTCCTCACAGGGGATCACCGTCACCTCCGATGCCTCCCCGTCATACACGCGGGGAGAAGGAGCATACAACCCCTCTTCCAGCGCCTGCAAGGCACCGCTGTCGGTGCGCACGTGGTCGGTCAGCTGCACTAACTCCCAGCTGTGCCCCTGCTCCTGAGCCATACGGCGCAATGCCTCGATGGTATCGGTCACGGGAGAAAACAGGGTATACTCCCGACGACACGCCTCCTTCTTTGTGCCGGGAAAACGGATGCCGGCTGTATCGGTGCACAGGGTAACGGTCATTTCTCCGACCCGCGACATCAGCCGCTCCAATACGCGCAACTCCTGGGCCGTAAAACCTTTGAAACCGTCCACGATCACAGCCGCCCCATCCGGCAGGCGGCTGTCGGGCAATCGCTGAGCCAAGCGATCCAGTTCATCCATATCGTTGAGACCGGTATCCGCCGCCAAGCCTTCGTAGGCGGTAAAGAGGCGATGCAGATCCTTCACCTTGTCCGACAGCAGAGTGCCTTCTTCGCCGCTATCCAGCAAGGTCTGTGCCGCCTGCTCCCAGGCATCAGTGGACACGCCGCAACGGCGCACCTCCTGCCACAGAGTAAGCAGCTGCTCTACGTACCCTACCTCCGCGGATAAACGGGGACGCAAGCCCCCCATAGGAATGCCCTCGTCCACCGCCACCGCTGCACACTGCTCCAAGGCGCGGCTTATCAGCAAAGCCCGCACGCCTTCGTCGATGCTCTCCGCCGCGCCGCCGCCCACCTCACGGAATACTCGCTGAGCTAAGCGGGAGAAACTGAGTACCTGCACACGGGCGGCCATCACCGGCCCCAAATGCCGCAATAGCGTTCTCTCACTCTCAAAGGAGTGCTGCTCCGGCACCAACCAGATGATATTCTCTTTTCCTTCTTTGGCCAGCATCTCCAACCGTTCCAGCACCACGCCGCTCTTTCCGCAGCCGGACGGACCGATGAGCAGTTGTAACATAGAAGTCACTCCTTATTACACGTCTTATGTGTTGGTATTATACCATACTGGGTGTCCCTTTTTCGGTACTATGCGAAAAAAGACAGCGCGGCGCGCTGTCTTTTATTTTTGTTTTTGCTCTTTGATCGCGCGGCGCACCAACGAGAAGGCGGCCTCCTCTCCTTCCTGCGCCAGCACCGTCAGCCATCTCTCAATAAGCTCTGAGGTAGCGGGATGAATGGTGCGGCGGGGCTTGCCGTTAAGGAAATAGGTCAAGGGATACTCCTGCGTATAGGCCTTACCCCGATAGATCTTGCTGGCAGCCACCCGATCGCAGAACATCTCCGCCACATACCGTATCGGCATCTCTACCGGCATCACCCGTCCAACCGACGGATTGTAGTCGGTCCAATATTCAAAGTGATGGCGGTTACGCCCCTTGTGATGGAGCCATGCCGCCGAATAGCCGTATAGCGCTCGTTCTCTCTCATTGGGGCTGCGATCCCCCTGATAGTACCGCGCCCCTACCCAGAATTCTGCGGGCGCATACTTAGACAGATCGTGAAACAAACCCTGCCAGCCGATACCGGCCTTAAAGCAATGGGCAATCACCCGATGCCGATGTCGGGTGATGGTGGCGAAATGCCGTATAGGATGCACGGGGACTCCCTCCTGCCGTCTTGCAAAATTGAAAAAGCTATGCTACAATAGGATTATTCATCCGCCACCATTGGCAACGGAACCACCCGCTCTTGCTCACGAAACAGGGAAGTATATTCAGGCAAGAGAGACATACACACGGCATCTCCTTCTGCCACCACGATGTGATCCAGCAGGTGAATCTCCAGCGGAGCCAACACCTCTTTGACGTAGGCGGTGGTAGTCAAATCCGCCTCGGACGGAAAGGCTAAGCCGTTGGGATGATTGTGGGCCAGCACCACCTGGGTGGCGTTGTCTCGCAGAGCCTGCTGTACCGCCAGACGGATATTAAATTGAGCGGAGTTAACACCGCCCACAAAAATGCGCGTGGTGTTCAGATGCTTGCGCTTATTGTCCAGACATACCAGCACCACGGATTCCTCTTTCTCTCCGTAGAACCAGGGAATCACATGACGAGCCAACGAATCCTCGTTATAAAGGTGCTTCACCTTGCCCATCACATCCTGCTGATACCGATGGGCGCTTTGTCCCACCAAGGTGAGCAGGGTTGCCACATGAGGCGTCACCCCCTCCACCGCCAGCAGGTCGTCATAGTGGGCATCCAGCACCTGTGTCCAGCCGCCGAAATGGTCCACCAGCTTGTGAGCCAGTGGGTTGGTATCCCGATAGGGAAGGGCGTAAAACAGCATCAGCTCCACAATCTCGTGGTCGCTGAAACCTTTGAGACCGCCTGAGAGCAGACGCTCTTTCATCCGTCCGCGATGACCGCCGTGATCGCACTCTTTCTTATCCACTGACACGGAATCCCTCCCCTTTCTTAACAACATTTATTCTTAATCATATTACCATATTATCGTCCGCTTGTAAAGAGGAGACACTCTATGAAAACCACCATCACCATCACAAAAAACGACGCAGGACAACGGTTGGACAAATTCCTTACCAAAACCTACCGCAACCTGCCTATGCCCCTACTGTATAAGGCCATCCGCAAGAAGGATATTCGTCTAAACGATAAGCGGTGCGAGGCTTCCGACCGTCTAAAAGAAGGGGATGTACTCCGTCTGTTCCTGCCGGACGACGCCTTGGAGATCGCACCTCCTTCCTACGAGTTTATGCACGCCTCCCGTCAGTTGGACGTGGTATACGAGGACGAGCACCTGCTTCTGCTTAATAAGAAAGTGGGACTGTTGGTACATCCCGACGATCGGGAATTTGCGGACACTCTGCTGTTTCGTGTACAGCGGTATCTGTATGAAAAGGGGGAATACGACCCTGCCAATGAACAGAGCTTTGCCCCTGCGCTGGTCAACCGCATCGACCGTAACACCTGCGGCATCGTCATCGCCGCCAAGACGGCGGTGGGACTGCGCATTCTCAATGAGAAACTAAAAAATCGAGAGATTGAGAAATACTATCTCTGCATCGTTCACGGCAAAATGCCCAAACAAGAGGATACCTTAGAGGGATATCTGGAAAAGAATGAATCCCAAAATCGAGTGTACATCTCGGATACCGCCAAACAAGGCGCCCGCACCATCCGCACCCGCTACAAAGTGCTGGAAGAGCGGAGCAACCTATCCTTATTGGAGATTCAGTTGCTCACGGGACGCACCCACCAGATCCGCGCTCATCTCGCCAGTATCGGGCATCCTCTGCTAGGCGACGGCAAATACGGCACCAATGCCCTCAATAAAGGCACCGGTTTTAACAAGCAGGCGCTGTGCTCCTACCGCTTGGAGTTTGCTTTCACCACCCCCGCTGAGGAACTGGACTACCTCAATGGCAAGACCTTCACACTCACCGACGTGTGGTTTGCCGACCAATTCCGTAAGGGCGAGATCGGATAATATTAGAAGCACCTATGGCCCAGCCATAGGTGCTTCTTTTACCGTTCGAATATCACCTGATCATCTTTGATCGCTACTTTCACCATATCTCCTTTTTTATATACACCCGCCAGTAGCTGCTCCGCCAAGGGATCCTCCACCCGTGCCTGCAAGGCCCGCCGTAGCGGTCGGGCACCGTACACAGGGTCAAACCCTTCCTGCGCCAAAAAGGGCGCCACCTCCTCAGCCACAGAACAGCCGTAACCCAGCCGTTCCACCCGCTGAGCCAGTTCTTTCAACATACGGGCGGCAATATGGGTCACCTGGGTCGGGGTCAAAGGGCGGAACAACACCACCTCGTCGATGCGGTTAAGAAACTCGGGGCGAAATTGCTTTTTCAGTTGACTCATCAATTCACTGTGCAGAGCAGGGTCGTCGGGCTCATCGTTTCCTTGGGAAAAACCCACGCGACCCTCACCGACCAGTTGGCGCGCCCCTACGTTGGAGGTCATAATAATGAGAGCGTGACGAAAATCTACCCGTCGCCCCTGCCCATCGGTGAGCTGCCCCTCTTCCAACACTTGGAGGAGCAGATGAAACAGATCGGGGTGGGCTTTTTCAATCTCGTCCAGCAACACCACACTGTACGGGCGGCGACGTACCGCCTCGGTGAGTTGTCCCCCCTCCTCGTGTCCCACGTAGCCGGGGGGTGACCCCACCAGACGAGAGACGGCGTGCTTCTCCATATAATCGGACATATCCAGGCGAATCACCGCCTTTTCATCCCCGAATAAGGCGTGAGCCAGCGCCTTGCACAAAGCAGTCTTACCCACACCGGTGGGCCCGCAAAACAAAAAGGAGCCTGCAGGGCGATTGGGATCCTGTAATCCTACCCGACTACGACGTACCGCCCGCGCTACCGCTGACACTGCCTCCTCCTGTCCTACCAAACGAAAATGAAGCTGCTGTTCCAATTGCCGCAGCCGTCCGCGCTCTTCTCCCGACACCTGTTCTACGGGAATACCTGTCCAACCGGCCACCACCGCCGCCACATCGGCAGCACCTACCGTTTCGGCAGCCAAGCACAGATCCTCCTCCCTCTCTGCCAACCTGCACTCTTCGTCTCGCAAGGCGATGGCCCTTTCATAGTCTTGCCCGCGAATAGCGGCACTTTTTTCGGCACACACCCTCGCCCGCTGCTGCTGCCATTGCTGCGCGGTGTTACTACGGGTACGCAAACGCACCCGACTGGCGGCCTCATCCATCAGGTCGATGGCTTTATCGGGCAGAAAGCGATCGGGAATGTACCGCACCGCCATATCCACCGCCGCCTGCAAGGCGTCGTCTCCGATACGCACCCTGTGATGGCTCTCGTATCGTCGACGCAGACCACCGAGAATCACCTTCGCCTGCTCAGGAGTAGGCTCCCCTACCGTCACCGGCTGGAACCGCCGTTCCAGCGCCGCATCTTTTTCAATGTGTTTTCGGTATTCCTCAATGGTTGTGGCGCCGATGAGCTGTAACTCTCCTCGTGCCAACACGGGTTTGAGAATATTAGCCGCGTCCACTGCCCCCTCGGCAGAGCCGGCGCCGATAAGGTTGTGAATCTCATCAATGAACAGCAGCACGTCTCCTGCCTTACTCACCTCTGCCACTGCATTCTTCACCCGCTCTTCAAAATCCCCCCGATACTTGGTGCCTGCCACCATACCGGTCAGATCTAAGGTAAGCAGTCGCTTGTTTTGCAACGTTTCCGGCACGGCTCCTTCCATTATACGCTGGGCCAATCCTTCCACCACCGCCGTCTTGCCCACCCCCGGTTCTCCGATGAGACAGGGGTTATTCTTGGTGCGGCGACAAAGGATCTGAATGACCCGACGAATCTCCTCTTCTCGTCCGATGACCGGGTCAATCTTTCCCATTTGCGCTAGGCGTGTCAGATCGCGTCCGTATTGATCCAGCACAGGGGTGCGCCCGTTTTTGACGGACGGCCGGGGGATGCCCGCTCCCATAGGGGCACCGCTACCCATCCGTCCCAGTTCACTGAGCAATTCCGTGGGACGTCCGTCCAGCAGCATTAGCAGGCGCACTGCCACGCTGGTATCATCCCGTAGGATGGCCCCCAACAAATGCTCCGTGCCCGCCAGCCGTTGCCCTGCGATGGCCGCATCGGTAAGGGCCGCCTCCATCACAGCCTTGGCACGGGGAGTAAAATCCTCCGGTGTCAGCTGGCTGTATGCGCCGGCGTTCTCCGTCGCCAAAATCTTCTCCGCATACCGCATCACGGTAATGTCGTGGGCCGCCAGCACCACCGCCGCCACCCCGCTACCCTCTCGGAGCAGACCCAAGAGAAGATGCTCGGTGCCCACGTAGGTATGCCCCATCTCCCGCGCACATTCAATGGCCAGATTGAGGGCGGTGTTCGCCTTTTCCGTGTATCGTTTAAATCGGTACATAGCCTTCCCCTCCTATATAGAATATAGGTCGCTCTCTGTCCACTTATACAAAGTTTTTTTGCACCACCTGCCCCCTTGCCACATACTTTGAAAGTGTAAGGGGGTGGAATGAATGTGTCTGCGTAATCTGTTCTGTGGCAGCGATTGCAACTGGATCCTGCTCATCATCATCGTTCTGTTGCTGATCGATGATAATGGCTGTGGTTGCGGTAACGTGGGTTACACCAACAATGGCTGTGGTGGTTGCGGCGGCTATGCCAACAACGGTTGCGACTGCGGTTGCGGTTGCTGATTTCCCTTGCCGACGGAACGGTCTTTCGACCGTTCCGTCTTTTTTTGTGACAGGACTTGACATTTTTCCCTTTTTTTGGTAATATCGTGTTACCAAATCAAACAAAGGAGGAATTACCTATGACCTCTACCGGTATTGTACGCCGCATCGACTCTGCGGGGCGCTTTGTTCTACCCATCGAATTGCGACGCACTCTGGACATTGAGGACACCGATGCACTGGAGATTTTTTTGGAGGATAACACCATTGTTCTGAAAAAATATCAACCTGCCTGCATCTTCTGCGGCAACGCACGGGATGTGAGCGGCTACAAGGGAAAAAACGTGTGCGGCAATTGCCGCCGTGAGCTTGGCGATTCCGTCTAATTCTAATATAAATAAAAAACAGCCGCTATCCATAGGATAGCGGCTATCTTTATTCTCTGTATCAGTCCACGGAAGGCTCCGTGTTGCGGCGCTCAAACAAGCGGGTGATCTCTGCCAGATCGTCGTCCTCATCGCCCCAAGTGTTCAGGTTGATGGTGGTCTGGGCAGGGCTGATATCGTTGTTTATGGCACGAGTACCGGCCTTGTAATCGGCGGTCAGGCCGGTGGCGATAACGGTGACGCTCACCTCGTCGCCCATCTCAGCATCCAGGCTGTAACCCCAGATGATGTTGGCATCGGGATGCATCTGGTTGCTGATGGTGCTGGTGGCAGCCTCCATCTCGTCGAAGTCAAAGTCCTCGGGAGCCACGATGTAGATCAGCACGCCGTGAGCACCCTCGATGGAGGTCTCCAACAGGGGGCTGGCCACAGCGGCATTGGCGGCCTCAACGGCACGCTCCTTGCCCTCGGCACGGCCCATACCCATATGAGCAAAGCCGGCATCCTTCATAATGGCCAGCACGTCGGCAAAGTCCAGATTGATATCGCCAGGGCTGAGAATCAGCTCGGAGATGCTCTGCACACCCTGGCGCAGAACCTCGTCAGCCATCTCAAACGCATTCTTCATGGTGATACGCTCGGTAGTAACCAACTTAATGCGGTCGTTGGGGATAACCACCAGGCTGTCTACGTGCTCCTTCAGGGCGGCAATGCCGTCCTCGGCCTGAGCCATACGGCGCTTACCCTCGAAGGAGAAGGGCTTAGTGACGATACCCACGGTGAGGATGCCCATATCGCGAGCGATCTGAGCCACCACGGGAGCTGCACCGGTACCGGTGCCACCGCCCATACCGGCGGTAACAAACACCATATCCGCCCCCTTCAGAGCGGCTACGATCTCGTCGCGGCTCTCCTCAGCGGCACGCTGGCCACGCTCGGGGTTACCGCCGGCACCATGGCCGTGGGTCAGCTTTTCGCCAATCTGAATCTTGTGGGTAGCCAAAGAAATATCCAACCCCACCGCAACGGTGTTGATCGCCATAAACTCGACGCCGCGCACGTCAGCACGAATCATGCGGTTGATGGCGTTTCCCACGCCACCGCCCACGCCGATGACCTTAATGGTAATGCTGTTGTTGGGGACTGCGGGAGCG
>JAZNJO010000044.1:0-48798 GCA_045578085.1 Acutalibacteraceae bacterium
CTCACAGAACGACATGGCTACGATCCGACTTCGTCCGAGGCGGCTTTTTTGCAATGAAAAATTAGTAATGAGGAGTGAGAAATTAGGAGTTAGGAATGAGGGTTGCAGGGGGCGATTCACGAATCGCCCCGTTCGCAAACCCCGCTCACTCCCGGGCATAGATCGTAGGGACGGGCATTGCCCGTCCGTCCTGTAGGCTCTATCTAACATCCATTCGAGAGCGTAGGGGCGGATTCCATATCCGCCCGTTTGCGGAAGAACACAAAGCCTCCCGCTGCAAAGTCGCTCTTAGTGGATGCTTAAAACTGCTCGCCAATGTAAATGAGGGATTCCTCGGCTCTGCTTTCTTCAAACCGACGGCATTCTTCCTCCGTCAAACCGGCATGACGCAAATACCCTTCCACATCGGAATAGGACAGATTCTCACCCCATTCCCCACAAAGCTCGATATAGCATTTGATGCAATTGGTGGCAGCGACAGCCGAATAATGAGGGTCTTCGGGATCATTCCCCAAGACATTCCCTACCAGTTCGTCAATGTAGCAGTCAAAATGATGCAGGATGTATTGCCGTTTTACTTGGTTCATAGCCATATCTATACTCCTTTACAAACCGTTTTGTGAATGTTGGGTTCGTAGGGGGGCGGCGTCCCCGACGCCCCGTTCATAATTCACCACAAATTCAATAACCGGCCGATACCGATCACCGGAGAGACTATTGCCGTGATTGCCACAATAGCGGTGACAATCGTTCGAGTTTCTTTGATTCCTTGCGCTTCTTTTTCAATCTCTTTTCGACTGAATAGATACTTGCTTCTGTACAGTTCGTCGGAATCGTATACGGTCATCACCTTCCAGTACTTCAAAGCCCAAAAAGCGAAACAGGCATATCCGCCATTCACAATACCGGTTACAATAAGACCTATACCCAAAATCGTATCGTTATTTTGGAATATGCCGAGCACAACGATAGTCGCTATCCAAAACAGCGCTAAACACACATCCACGGTTTTTTTGATGCGCTCGCGCTTTTGGTTTCGTTCGTGTTGTTCATCACGATATATCTTTTTGTAGCGTGCCATAGCAACGCCTCCTTTGCTATCTCACAGTCGCGACAAGCCGTGACAGCTCGCTCACTGCGAAGCGGCCCCCTTTTGTCGGCTATGCCGACATTTCCCCCGCTTGACGGGGAAGTTACCCTTTACATAAGGGGGGCCTATGCTCTGCGTAAACTATCCAACTTACCCCTTAGCCTCATACCAGGTCTCGCCGATGTGGGCGTCCACCTCTAGGCGGACAGTCAGGTCGGCGGCGGCCTCCATCTCCTCACGGAGCAGACGGCACACTATGTCCGCTTCGGCGGCGGGGCACTCCACCATTAATTCGTCGTGAATCTGCAGGATGAGTTTAGCTTGCAGACCCTCCTGCTCCAGACGGCGGTATACCCGTACCATAGCGATCTTGATAATGTCGGCAGCGGTGCCCTGGATGGGCATGTTCCGCGCCACCCGTTCCCCGAAGTGACGGGTCATGGCATTGCCGGCTTTCAGCTCCGGCAAGGGACGGCGACGTCCCAGCAAAGTGGTGCCGTAGCCACGCTCGGTGGCCTCGGCGATGAGCCGTTCCATAAAAGCGGACACGGCACCAAAATGATGGAGATACCGCTGGATATACTCCTTGGCCTCTCCGTAGGAGATGCCAAGATCCTCCGCCAGCGAATGGGCGCCGATACCGTAAATAATGCCGAAGTTTACTGCCTTGGCACCGGAGCGCATCTCGGGAGTGACTTCCTCGGGAGGCACACCGAACACCTGCGCCGCCGTGGAGCGGTGAATGTCCTCTCCAGTGTTAAAGGCCTCGCACATGGTGGGCTCCGCCGCCATATGGGCCAGCACCCGCAGTTCGATCTGAGAATAGTCCGCATCGCACAGTACCCAATCGGGACGCGCTACAAAGAAACGGCGCATCTGCCTCCCCAATTCAGAGCGTACAGGGATATTCTGCAAGTTAGGCTCCGACGAGGAGATGCGTCCCGTGCGGGTCTCGGTCTGATTGAACACCGAGCGGATGCGTTCGTCGGGATCAATAACCTTCAGCAGCCCTTCACAATAGGTGCCGTTGAGTTTGGTGAGGGTGCGGTATTCCAAGAGCTGAGCCACCACGGGATGAGCGGTGCGGAGCTTATCCAGCACCTCCGCATTGGTGGAATAGCCCGATTTGGTCTTTTTGCCCGCCGGCAGACCCATATCCTCAAACAACGCTTTGCCCAACTGTTTGGGGGAATTAAGATTAAACTCATACCCCACCTGCTCCCAGATGGAATGCTGTAACTCCGCAATACGGGCGGACAACTGCTGACCGAAGAGGGTGATTCCCTGTCGGTCCACCGCCACACCCTCATTCTCCATCGAAGCCAGCACCAAAGAAAGGGGTTGCTCCACCTCGGTAAGCAGATAGGTCATCCCCTGCTCCTCCACCACCGCGGTCAAGGCATCCGCCAAGCGAGGGAAGGTATGCAGCGGCTCCTCGGCGGACAGATCATACTCTGTGAGCAACCGCCGCAGAGAATAATCGGAAGAAAGAGGATTGAGCAAATAAGCTGCTAATACAGTGTCCAGTACAAAACCTTGAGGCTTCTCCCCCACCGCCAACAAAGCACGGAGCAACGGCTTGGCGTCGTGGGTGCGTTTTTTCACCGACGGGTCACAGAGCAACGCCGTCAGCTCATCGAAATCAGGAGCAAACCGATCCACCCGCGCCGCACGATTCAGGGTCGCTACCGCCAAAGCGGTAATCTCGTCCCCCTCCACCGTGGCCAGCACGTCCATTTGCCCGCCTGTTTTGATGGCATCCACCAGAGAGGGCATCGCCTCGTTGCCCTCCACGGGCAGGGTGACGATAGGTTCCTCCGCTATGCGAACAGCAGTAGTCCGAGGGGAAAGATTCAGTTTTTCCATCCATTTATACAGTTCCAACTCCTGCAATAGGGTGGTCAATTTAGCCTCTTCCATAGGACGGATAGCGTAGGTATCGGCATTCAGGTCGATGGGCACCTCACGACAGATCGTGCCCAGCATACGGCTGGTGTAAGCGCTTTCACGACCCGTGGCCAACTTATTTCGAAGATTATCTCGGATGTCCAAGAGGTTCAGATTCTCATAGATGTAGTCCAGCGTGCCGAATCGCTGCATCAGATCCAGCGCCGTCTTCTCTCCCACGCCGGGGACACCGGGGATATTGTCGCTGGTATCCCCCTGCAAAGCTTTCAGATCGATGAGCTGGTCAGGCGTCAGCCCGTATTTCTCTTTGATGGCGGCAGGATCAAATACCACCGTTTCAGGTTGTCCCATTTTGGTGGTGGCCAGCAACACGTTAACCCGCTCCTCCACCAATTGCAGACTGTCTCGATCGCCGGTAGCAATAAAGCACATATCACCCGCCTCTACGGCGGCTTTGGACAAAGTGCCGAGGATGTCGTCCGCCTCGTAGCCGTCCAACTCCACCAAGGTCAGTCCCATAGCGGACAAAACGTCTTTGAGGGGCTGTAACTGCTGGCGCAGTTCCTCCGGCATACCCTTACGCCCTGCCTTATATTCGGCATAGGCCTTGTGGCGGAAGGTGGGAGCGTGGCGGTCGAAGGCTACGGCAATATGAGTGGCCTCGGACATGGTGCGCAGGCGAGCAAGAATATTCAGAAAACCGACAATGGCATTGGTGTACCGCCCATCCTTGGTGGTCAGTGCCTTGACTCCGTAAAAGGCGCGGTTGATAATGCTGTTGCCGTCAATAAGCAGTAGACGATTCATACGATCCATCCTTTGCGATGTGATAAATACAGTATAACACAAGTTGGACAGAATTCCAATAGTTTATAAAAAAGCGCACCGAAAAATCGGTGCGCTTTCTTATCTTACTTAATTTCCTTGATATCGTACGGCGTAGTCTGGTACACGAAGTAGTTGAGCCAGTTGCTGTACAGCAGGTTAGCGTGACTGCGCCAAGTAACCAAAGGCTCTTTGGCGGGATCATCGTCGGGGAAATAATTCACCGGCACATTGGGGTTAAGCCCGGCAGATACGTCCCGCAGATACTCATTCTTCAAAGTATCTCCGTCGTACTCCGAATGGCCGGTGATGAAGATCTGCCGCCCGCCCGGAGTGGCCACCGCATAGATACCGGTCTCTTCAGAAGAGGCCAGAATCTTCAATTCGGATATCGCCGCCACATCCTCAGTCTTGACGGTGGTATAGCGGCTCTGGGGCACCATAAAGGTATCGTCAAAACCGCGGAACAGAATAGACCGCTTATAATCCACCTTGTGGGGATAAATGCCGGAATACTTAAAGCCGAGAGGATACTTCTGAACACCATAATGGTAATACAGTCCCGCCTGAGCACCCCAGCAGATGTGGAAGGTGCTGGTCACGTGAGTCTTGCTCCACTCCATGATCTCGCAGAGCTCCTCCCAATATTCCACCTCTTCAAAGGGCATCTGCTCCACCGGCGCACCGGTGATGATAAGACCGTCGTAGTGATTTTCCTTCACGTCCTCGAAGGTCTTGTAAAAGGTAAACAGGTGCTCGGCAGAAGTATTCTTGGATACATGTGACTTGGTGTGGATGAACTCCATCTCCACCTGCAAGGGGGAGTTACCCAGCAGACGGGCCAACTGGGTCTCGGTCTCAATCTTCTTAGGCATCAGGTTCAGCAGCAAAATCTTCAACGGACGAATGTCCTGCGTGATGGCGCGGGTCTCGGTCATCACAAAAATATTCTCCTCCGACAGTGTCTGCACTGCCGGCAGATCGTTGGGAATCTTAATGGGCATAAGAATGTCCCTCCCTTCACTTACAAAAAGAAATTACATATTGTCCAGCGCTTGCTTGATATCCGCGATCAGGTCCTCGGCATTCTCGATGCCGCAGGAGAAACGCACCAGATCGGGGGCCACACCGGCCGCAGCCAGCTCCGCATCGTTCATCTGACGGTGGGTGGCGCTGGCGGGGTGCAGGCAGCAGGTACGGGCGTCCGCCACGTGGGTCTCGATGGCAGCCAGTCGGAGGTTCTTCATAAAGGACTCCGCCGCCTTGCGGCCACCCTTGACACCGAAGCTCACCACGCCACAGGAGCCGTTCGGCAGATACTTCTGAGCCAGATCGTAATACTTATCGCCGGGCAGACCGGGATAGGTGACCCATGCAATGCGGTCATCGCTTTGCAGATACTCAGCCACCGCTTGACCATTCTCACAGTGCCGCTTGATGCGCACGTGGAGACTCTCCAAACCAAGATTCAGCAAGAAGGCGTTCTGAGGCGCCTGAATGGAACCCAAATCGCGCATCAGCTGTGCGGTGGCCTTGGTGATGTAGGCACCCTCCAAACCGAAGCGCTCGGTATAGGTGACCCCGTGATAACTCTCATCGGGGGTGCACAGACCGGGGAACTTATCGGGGTACTTAGTCCAATCAAACTTGCCGCTGTCCACGATGCAGCCGCCCACTGCCGCACCGTGACCGTCCATATACTTGGTGGTGGAGTGGGTGACGATGTCTGCGCCCCACTCAAAAGGACGGCAGTTAACGGGAGTGGCAAAGGTGTTGTCGATGATCAGCGGCACGCCGTGGGCGTGAGCCGCCTTGGCAAACTTCTCGATGTCCAGCACGGTCAAGGCAGGGTTGGCAATCGTCTCACCAAACACCGCCTTGGTGTTGGGACGGAAGGCCGCGTTCAGCTCCTCCTCGGAGCAGTCGGGGGACACGAAAGTGCAGTCGATGCCCATCCGCTTCATGGTGACGGCGAACAGATTATAGGTGCCACCGTAAATGGAGGAGGAGGACACCACGTGATCGCCGCAGGAGGCAATGTTGAACACCGAGTAGAAGGAGGCCGCCTGACCGGAAGAGGTCAACATAGCAGCAGTACCCCCCTCCATTTCGCAGATTTTTGCCGCCACCGAGTCATTGGTGGGATTCTGCAAACGGGTGTAGAAATAACCGCTAGCCTCCAAATCAAACAGCTTGCCCATATCCTCGCTGGTGGCATATTTAAAGGTGGTGGACTGGATCACAGGGATCTGGCGAGGCTCACCGTTGCCGGGGGTGTAGCCACCTTGCACACACTTGGTTTCCATTTTGTAATTTCTCATATCGTTCATCCTTTCTAAGGGGAGTAACTTAAAAATATACAAGTTAATTATAGCCTCTAACCGTCGACAGTGTCAAGGCTTTTTCTGTTGCAATTTTTGGCATTGCAGGCCACGCTGAACACATCAAGCGCAAGAGGCGCCCCCCATGATTCCTGCACCTGCTATGCGGACATCCATAATGTGAACCAACCTGCGGATAAAGCGGAAAATCACCACGGGAAATAAAATAAAACATTTTCCAAAAAACACTTGACTTTTGCCCGCAGTATAGGGTATACTATGTGAGCGCTGTGAGGCGCGCCCATATATCGCGGGGTGGAGCAGGGGTAGCTCGTCGGGCTCATAACCCGAAGGTCGGAAGTTCGAATCTTCCTCCCGCAACCACAAAAAGGCAAGGCACACCGGATGGTGTGCCTTGTTTTTTTGTTGCTGTGAGTTGGCGATGATGGACTTGGAAAATGCGCCAGCATTTTCACAGGTTTTGCGCCTGTACCACCTACGACTCGCACCCGCCCGGCGCAAAACCGAAGTTCAGAATCTTCCTCCCGCAACCAACAATGCGCACCGATTTAGATATCGGGGCAGAAAACCCAGAAACTAAACGGTTTCTGGGTTTTTTCTTTCTGTTTTTTAAAGTTAAATTTTATAGATATCCTCCGTCCAAAACGTCTTTCGGGGAGGACTTGAACTAAATCCAAAACAATATTAGTGGAAAATTTTTAAATTTTATGATATAATCAGTTTGATAAATAAGAATTTGGCGAGGAGAGAGATAATATGGCAAGAGCAAAATATCAAGTATTAGTCATACCATATAAAAAAACCAACAATGACATTCTGTACTGCGTCTTCAAAAGAAGTGATATGGATGACTGTTGGCAATTCATTGCAGGCGGTGGTGAGGATGAAGATAAAATGCCTCTTATATCCGCTCAAAGAGAAGCCTTTGAAGAAGCAGGAATATCTTCTCAAATGCACTTTACGGAACTGGAAACAAAATGCAGTATTGCCACAGAGTGTTTTAAGAATGCCCGAACGATTTGGGGAGAAGATTGCCTTGTGATTCCAGAACATTGCTTTGCGGTCGAGATGCAAAGTGAGGATATTTCCATTTCCCACGAACATGGATGTTTTGAATGGGTCGACTATTCCACTGCGAAAGAAAGACTGAAATATGACAGCAATAAAGTCGCTTTGTGGGAACTTGATAACAAAATCAAACTCGGTATCATAGTCTGACCAATTCCAATTTATCGAATAGCTTCAATGCCGATATCTAAATCGGTGCAACTTGCCAAAATGAAAACACAGGAGTTCCGTTGGAGCTCCTGTGTTTTTTTGCTTTTTATGCTCCAACGCCAATCAGCCTAAAAATTCTCCTGACGCCGGTTTTGACGCAATAAAAAGACTATACCGTCAATAACAAAGTGCTTGCCATTTGTACTTGTTGCAAACCTCGAATTGCCTATAAGTATCTTCTTGCCAACATCTATGATTATAACAATTCCACCTTCGCTCCCAGTTGCATAATATCTTCAAAAAAAGCAGGATAGCTCTTGCGAACAGCTTCTATACCTTCAATAGAACCGCCGATGACAGACAAAACCACCGACAGTGCCATCACGATACGATGGTCGTTGTGACCGTCCAAAACATCACCGTTATAACGCAATTCGCATTTAGGCACAGTAATGGTATTGTCTCCAAAGATTAGGCCGCCGCCCAGTTTTTGCAATTCGGCGTGCATTGCCGCACCGCGGTCACTCTCCTTGGCTTTCAGTCGGGCTGTACCGGTGAAGGTTGCACCGTTTTTCAGTGCTGCCAACGCAAACAGTACCGGCCCCAAATCAGGACAATCGGAAATATCTATGAAGGGAGCCCCCTCGGCAATCTGACGAAAATAAGAAGTATACATCCGATCGCCCTGTAAGCTGTCGGGGTTCAAATTTCCAATTTTGATACACGAGCCGATATAATTAAAAGCATCCAAGAAAGCAGCGTTGGAGTAATCGCCCTCAATTTTACCATAAAAAGCGTGCATTTTTGACGGCTTAACCATAATGGTATATTCGTCAGCAAATACCGCGTCTGCGCCAAAGGTCGTCAACGCATCCAGCGTCAAATCCACATAGGAGCGGCTTTCAAAGGGGGGAATAATCTCAATTGAGGCCTCCTCGCCCATGTAGACCAGCGCAAACAGCAGTCCCGTAATAAACTGACTGCTGACATCCCCCCGCACCCGATAGACGCCGCTTTGCAGCTTACCGCACAAGGTGACGGCATAATCGCTTTTCTCAAAAACAAAGCCCTGCTCTCGGCACAGATCTTCATATACATCGAGAGGCCGCTCCAACAGTCGGCGGCTTCCGTGCAATGTCACCGGCTTGCCCAGACACAGCGCCAAGGGAATAAAGAAACGCAGGGTGCTACCGCTCTCGCGACAGGCCAAAACAGGATTTTCCGCCTGCATAAAACCCTGCGGATCAACAATAACGCAGTCACCTTCAACGGTGACTGTGGCGCCCAAGGCTCGCAGGCAATCAATGGTGGCAAGGACATCCTCGGAATAGTCCACTCCCGTCAAGGTGCATATCTGCCCCGACAGCGCCGCGCCGATAAGGATGCGGTGTGCCATACTTTTGGAAGGGGGTGCATCTATCTTGCCGCTCAGTCGGGTTGGTTGAAAGATAGCAATCATACTTATATACCTTCTGTCAAAAAGTCGATAGCTTCCAAATACCCGTCCGTGCCGTGACCGGTGATCGTCTTAACACAAGCCTGTCGGATATAACTGATTTGGCGAAAATCCTCCCGCTCCTCCACTTTTGAGATATGCACCTCCACCGTAGGGATGCCCACAGCCTTAACCGCATCCAATAGAGCAATGCTGGTGTGCGTATAGGCTCCGGGATTGATGACGATACCCTCTACGATGCCGTAAGCACCTTGGATCGCGTCCACCAAAGCACCCTCGTGGTTGGATTGGAACACCTCCACCTCCACGCCTCGGTTAACACAATGTTGCTGTATCTTCGTCACCAGATCGGAGTAGGTCTCTGATCCGTAATGAACAGGCTCCCGTATGCCCAGCATATTTAAATTGGGACCGTTGATTACCAGAATCTTCACAATCATCGCTCCATTCGTTTGGTTAGGATATACTCCACTTCCTCTTGGGCGGTTGCCGCAGCAGGAACAACTACATCAGCGGCTGCGCGATAAATATCTATACGCTCCGCATATAATTCCGATAATTTTTCCTTCGTATCGGAGAGTGGTCTGGCTGCTGTTGCCTGCAATTGAGACAGCGGTGTATCAAGGAAGAACAACCTGCCGTTTCGCTTCAGGTTACGGATGTTTTCCGTCCGTAGAACCACTCCGCCACCGGTGGCAATGATGCGCCCGTTCTCCACGGATACATCACGAATAACAGCAGCTTCCACATCACGAAAATACGCCTCACCTTTAACAGCAATCAGTTCTTTTATAGTACAACCACACCGCTTTTCAACCTCTGTGTCGGTGTCGAGAAATTCATACCCATCTATATTCAGCAACTTGCCGACGGTACTCTTACCGCTTCCGGGCATGCCTATGAGAACGATATTTTCTTTTGCCGCCAACAGATCGGCAAACAAACGATCAACCACATCGCGGTCAATGGCGGTATCAAGAAATTTTTCTGCCGCCACCACCGCTTGCATCACCAGCATATACAGGCCGCCCGCAGCCTTGACTCCACGCTCTTTGGCATCCAAAATCAGGTTGGTGCACAGAGGGTTATAAACCGCGTCAATCACACCTTCCAAACGAGTAAAAGGAGTCAAATCAATGGGCGCAGCCTCCACATCGGGATACATACCGCAAGGAGTGGTGTTAATGATAATCTGTGCGTCAGCATGGTCAGCAGAGGCCTGTGCATAGGTGATATGCTCCTGCGATGCTCGACGGCTGACGGTCAGCACCTGCGTCGCACCCAAATCGACAGCCATTACACAGGCTGTTTTGCTTGTGCCGCCGGTGCCTAACACCAACACTTTCTTACCACGCAAATCCAGTCCCGTCCGCAATGTAAGCGCTTTCATTCCATAATAATCCGTGTTGTAGCCGTACAATTTACCATCTCGGTGAACAACGGTGTTCACCGCGCCGATGCGACGAGCCACTTCGCTGATCTTATCCAAACAGGGAATAACCGTTTGTTTGTAAGGGATGGTGACGTTGACCGCCGCAAAGGATCTTGCCTGTAAAAACGGCTGTACTTCATCCTCAGCCAGCTCAATCAGCTCATAGGTATAATCGGCAAGCTTATTGTGTATCTCTTTGGAAAAACTATGGGTTAACTTCTTACCGATACATCCGTACTTGTTCATACCGTTACCTGCTCTGAAAAATTATTTTAGCCAATCCGTGCCGTAGCGCAACGCCAGGGCATCACACAGCACCAGCGCCGTCACGGCATCCTGTACCGCTCTGACACGATGGACGATGGTAGGATCGTGACGGCCTTTCGGTTGCAATACAGTCTCGGTTATTGATGCAAAATCCACCGTCTGTTGAGGCTTGAAAATGGTGGGAGTAGGTTTGATGGCCGTGCGGAAAACAATCGGCATACCGTTGGTGATACCGCCGTTGATACCGCCGCTATGGTTGGTGGCAGTGGTGATCCTGCCGTTATCTAATGTAAACGCATCATTGGCTTCACTGCCACGCATCTCAGCAATGGCAAAACCCGCACCAAACTCTACCCCTTTCACTGCAGGAATCGAAAACAGCATATGCGAGAGCAAACTCTCCATCGTATCAAACCATGGTTCGCCCACACCCGCAGGCATACCGATAACGGCGGTTTCCAACACGCCCCCAACACTGTCGCCCTCGGCCGCCGCCGTCAAAATGGCGTCTTGCATAACCGCTCCGGCAGAGGTATCCAACGTCGCAAAAATTCGCTCATTCAAACCGTCAATATCCGGCCCAAGATCGGCAAAGTCTCGATCTTCCACACCGGCACAGCGCTTAATGTGGGTACCAATGTGCACCCCTTTTTGCTCCAAGGCATATTGACAGACAGCCCCTGCCGCCACCAGCGCCGCCGTCACGCGACCGCTGAAATGGCCGCCACCGCGGGAATCTTGGTATCCGTGATATTTACAGTCGGCAGTGTAATCCGCGTGGGAGGGACGAGCCACCGTCTGCATAGCGGCATAGTCGCTGCTGTGCACATCCTCGTTAGGGATGAGGATGGTGAGCGGCGTACCCGTGGTGCGGTTATCCACCACACCACTAATGATTTTGTAGGCATCCCGCTCCTGTCGTAGTGTGGAAATGTTGCCGGCAGGGCGGCGCAGACTCAGCTTGTGCGCAATATATTCATGACGGATCTCAATACCCGGTGCCAAGCCATCGATGACGGCACCGATATATTCTCCGTGGCTCTCGCCGAATAGCGTAATCGCCACGCTGTTTCCAAACGTATTCTTCATGCTTTCAAACCTTCCAAGCAATTTTTCGCTATCGCGATGACTTCTTTGCAGGACATTGTTTTCATCTCGAAGCCACCGACCTTATCGACGGTGACGACGGTGACCTCATTACCGTCTGCCTTCTTATCGTGAAATGCCGCCTTGGCGATGGCTTCCCAATCATACTCTATTGTACGATACAGATGACACTTTTGCAATACCGCGATCACACGCGAACGAATGGAATCGCTGCACATAGGCAACAATCCCAGCGCAACACATTCGCCGTGATACAGATCGCCGCAGCTTTCGATGCCATGTCCGATGGTGTGCCCGAAATTCAGCACCTTTCGCAGACCGTTTTCTTTCTCGTCTTGCTCTACTATACTCTTCTTCACGTTCAAACAACCCACGATGATTTCGTCAATATGATGCTCAATGTCTTGCTTCTCCAATAAGTCAAACAAAGCCTCGTCGGAGGTCAGCGCCATCTTGACCACTTCCGCCAGACCATTAGACAGCTGTCTTTGAGGTAAGGTTTTCAATAAGTCAGGATCAACAAGTACTCTCTTTGGCTGATAGAAAGCGCCTACGACGTTCTTGACCCCTCCAAAATTAATCGCTGTCTTTCCACCGATAGCGGAGTCGATCTGAGACAGGAGGGTGGTAGGAATATTGTAAAAATCAATCCCCCGCATATACGCTGAGGCGGCAAATCCTGCCACATCGCCTACCACACCGCCGCCAACCGCTACCACGCAGTCTTTGCGGGAAAACCCATGATCCAACATCGTTTGCAGTAATTTGCCAAACACTTCAAGGGTTTTAGAGGTTTCCCCCTGCTCGACGGTGTAAACTATGCCGTTCTTGCATTGTTCTGCCACCGTTTGGGCATATTCCTGCGGAACACCGTTGTCTGTGACAACAAGTACTCGTCTGTTCAAATCAAGTTGTCGATTCACGTAGGCAAGAACGCCTCGCTCCACAACAATATCGTAACTGTTATCATTCAAATTCATAGGAATGATCATACGCATCACCTTATATTTCTGTGTGGGGAGCAAAGGTACCCGCCACCTTGAGTTTATCGCAGACCACGCTTAACTCGTCCATCATTTTTATACCGTTTTCACTGTTGACCGAGCCGTCAACCTCAATGTAGAAGTAATACTGCCAAGAGTGCTTTTTCAGCGGGCGGCTGCGCAGCGCGGTCATATTGAATCCATACTTACCGATGATGCTGATGGCGCCCGCCAGAGAACCCGCCTCGTGTTTAACCGTGAACATCAGAACCGAATTGGACAGCAGCGGTTCGTTGGCCTTCACCTTGGAAAGCACCGCAAATCGGGTGGTGTTTTCACCGCTCTTGTTGATGTTGGTCTCCAGCACCTTGAGGCCAACGATCTCCGCCGTTTCTACGCTGGCGATAGCACCGAGGGTAGGGTCACCGGACTCTGCCACTTTCTTGGCGGCCAAAGCGGTGTTGTTGGCTTGCTCCGTTTCGAATCCGCGCAATTTGAGGTAGTCGTGGCACTGACTCAGCGCTTGGGGATGGCTGACCACTTTCTTGATGTCTTCCACAGTAGCAGCGGGAAGCCCCAGCAAATTTTGATGAATCTCCAGTTCGTAAATACCGTTGATATACAGACCGCCTGCAAATATCAGGTCGATGGTCTGCCCCACTTCACCCGCATAACTATTCTCAATGGGAAGCACCGCCACGTCACACGCCCCGCTCATCACAGAGTTGTAAGCAGCCTTAAAATCGCTGTACGCCACCCGATTCCCATCGGGGAAGATGCGGCCTGCTGCAATATGAGCAAATGCTCCCTCCACGCCACTGTACGCTACCTTCAATCCGCTCTGCATACGATATTGATAGGCACGAGAAATGTCCATTACGTTCTTGATATGGTCAATGTAATAGCCCTTCAACACCTCGTCCTCCACCAATGCGGCGTTGCGATCAATCACCGCCTCTTCCCGGCTTTGATCGAGAATGGGCAGACCGAATGCTTTCTTGTGCTCATACACCATTTCGACAGCCCGCATACGCTTAACAAACAGTTCGGCCATTTGTGCATCCACGTCGTTGATAATGGATCGTGCTTCTTCCAATTTGTTTGCCATCTTTTTCACCCTTCAATTACAACTTGTCGGCAATATCCAGAATCAAGCGCTCTGTCTTTTCCCAGCCCAGACAAGGGTCGGTGATGGACTTACCAAAAACATGCTCACCGGCACTCTGTGCGCCGTCTTCCAGATAACTTTCAATCATCAAGCCTTTGACAAGATGCTTGATGTCCGCATTTTGATTACGACTGTGCACAATGTCCTTGGCAATACGCACCTGCTCCAGATATTTCTTGCCGGAGTTGTTGTGGTTGGTATCTACCAGCACCGAGGGATTGTCGAGATGCGACTTATCGTACATCTCTTTCACTCGCAGCAGATCTTCATAATGATAGTTAGACACATTACGACCGGAAAAGTCCAAATAACCGCGCAGAATAGCGTGTGCAAAGGGATTGCCCTCACTGGTAACCTCCCACCCACGATAAATAAAGGTGTGGCTGGACTGAGCGGCAACGATGGAATTCATCATCACGCTCAGATCACCACTGGTAGGATTTTTCATACCCACGGGAGCGCCAATGCCGCTGGCGACCAGACGATGCTCCTGATTTTCCACCGAGCGGGCGCCCACGGCTACGTAGGACAAAAGATCCGAGAGATATCGATAGTTGTCCGGATACAACATTTCATCCGCACAGGAGAAATCGTAGTCTCGCAGAGCCGCCATATGCAACTCGCGGATGGCCACAATGCCCTTGTACATATCCGGCTTCGCCTCGGGATCGGGTTGATGAAGCATACCCTTATACCCCTGTCCGGTGGTACGAGGCTTGTTGGTGTAAATGCGAGGGATAAGGATAATCTTATCCGCCACTTGCTCTTCGATTTTACGCAGGCGGGAAATATACTCCAAAACAGGCTCACGATGATCTGCCGAGCATGGACCGACCACCAAAATAAACTTGTTCGAACTGCCGTCAAACACCGCTCGGATGCTCTCATCGCGGGCAGCCTTAACCTGTTCCATTCGCTCGGACAAAGGATACTCCGCCTTCACTTCTTTGGGGATGGGCAGTTTTCTGTGGAAATTCATTTGCATGGTCATTTACCTCTTTTCTGAATACTGACCGAATTTCAAAAAATAAAAAGTCCGCACTGTCTAAGCCAAAAAGCATAGCAAATGCGGACTGTCCGTTCTTTATGTAGCCAAAATTACATCTTGGCGGTCACAACAGACGGGCAGCCCTTGGTCAAAAAACAAAAGTAATACTTGCTGTTAAACATAGCGGCTACCTTCCTCGTGATTTTTGTATAGTGTAGCATGCTAAAATGGTAAAGTCAATGGTTTTTAAGAAAAATTATGCCTTTTGTAATAAATCTAACGAATCCATTTTTGGTTTTTCCGCTCTTTGGTATTATAACTTCGTCGCAGAAAACGCATTCCGATTAGAGTTTTTCTTTACACTATCTTTTTTCAAGTAAAAACAGCATTGCCACAGAGACGGTTTTGTGCTACAATTTTCTAGACCAAATCCGTATAGATTCTTCACAAGCGAGTTGTAACTGCTATGGGATTTCTTCGCTACGTCAACATCAAACAGGGCACGGATTCCACTGACCGTTTTTCCAACGGCAACACCCTTCCTCTGGTACAACGCCCCTTCGGATTCGCTGCCTTTGCACCCCAGGGTAACGCTTATCGTGGCGGGTGGTTCTACCACCCCACCGACCACTGCCTTGAGGGCTTCCGCCTGACCCACCAACCCTCTCCGTGAATCGGTGAACACGGCGCCATTGTGATGCAGCCGCAGATTCAAACGCCCTACGGCCGCTTCGACTGCGCCTGGTCAGGGGTGGATCCCACCGCCGCTACCTTGCAGCCCCACTATATGCACTATTACCTGAAACGGAGTTTCTGCGACTACGAGCTCACCCCCACTACTTATGGCGCCTGTCTGCGGCTGACCTTTCGCAAGGAGTTCGAGCGCTTTGAAAGAGGCTAACGCCGCCCTCTGGGAGGAATATCTGAGCCGCGTGCAGATCAAAGCGGACGAGGAGCGGATGCGCACCTTTTACAGCTGCCTGTACCGTGCCTTCTGTTTCCCCCACAAGGCGTATGAAATCGCCGCTGACGGCACGCCTATCCACTACTCCCCCGTCTGCGACGAGGTGGTGGAGGGGTATCGCTACACCGATAACGGCTTCTGGGATACCTACCGCACCGTATACGCCTTCTTTACCTTGGTGGCCCCTGCGGAGTGCAAGGAAATACTTTACGGATACATTCAGGACTATAAGGACGGGGGCTGGCTGCCCTGCTGGACCGCCGGCACAGGCAAAAAGTGTATGCCCTCCACCGGCATCGATGCAGTGATCGCCGATGCGGCAGCCAAAGGGCTACTGGATGGCGCATGGCTGAAAACCGCCTTTGAGGGTATGGAAAAGCACGCCAATAACGACTGCCCCGTGGCAGGATACGGGCGGGACGGATGCAGTCACTATCTGGAACTGGGGTACGTGCCTTACGACGCTTTTCGTGAGAGTGTCAACCTGACGCTGGACGCGGCCTACTTCGACTACTGTCTGGCGGTGGTAGCCGACAAACTGGGGTATAACGACAAGAAAGAGCTTTATCTGGCCCGCTCTAAAAACTATCGCCATCTATTCGATAAGGATACCGGCTTTATGCGGGCGAAAGATCGTAACGGAGCGTTCCGCAAGGAGCCCTTCTCCCCCATCGCCTGGGGCGGGGATTACACCGAAGCCGCAACCTGGCAGACCAGCTTTGCCGTTCAGCACGATATCGAGGGACTGTGCGCCCTTCACGGCGGAAAAGAGGCCTTACTGCAAAAATTGGACGAATTCTTTGCCGCTCCCGCTGAATATCTGGTGGGCGGCTACGGCATCGAGATCCACGAGATGACCGAGATGGCGGACGACGATTGGGGTCAATGCGCCATCTCCAACCAACCGTCCTATCACATTCCGTTTATATATGCCTATTTGGGCGAGCGAGAAAAAGCGGATTATTGGCTGGATCGCATCTGTCGGGAGGGCTTCTCCGGCGATGACGACGGATACCCCGGCGACGAGGATAACGGTACCACCGCCATCTGGTATATCTTTGCCAACATGGGACTGTATCCTATCTGCCCGGGCAAGGCGGAATATACCATCACTAACCAAATGGTGGATAACGTCTGCATTCTGGGCAAAAAATTAGACCTCTCCCGCCGCAGCGGCATCATCTCCCACCAAGAACTGCTGGAATTGTTGGGGAATGACTGAACATAACAATCGAAAAAAGGACACCCCCACGGGTGTCCTTTTTTTCATCCCCACCTATTGACAAGGGTAACACTTCGTGTTACGATGTATAACGCAAAAGGAGGCATGGCATGGATATTCAGTTGAAACGGGGACTACTGGACGTGTGTGTGCTGGCAGCCATCAAAAGCGAAGACTCCTACGGCTACAAGATCATCAAAGATATGAAGCCATACATCACCCTTTCCGAATCCACCTTATATACCATTCTCAAACGGTTGGAATTGGCTGAGATGCTCACCGTCCGCACAGCAGAGCACGGTGGGCGCCTGCGCAAATATTATCGCATTACCGAGACGGGGCGCCGCCGCATCGAGGACTTTAAGGCGGAGTGGGAAGAGATGCTCTCCATCTACCGATTCGTCACTAAGGAGGACAAGGACTATGAATAAGATCGCTTTTCTTCTGTCCCTGCACACCGCATTGACCGGACTGTCCCAAAACGAGGTGGAGGAACGGCTGTCCTTTTACAGCGAAATGATCGAAGACCGTATGGAAGAAGGTCTCTCGGAAGAAGAGGCGGTGGCGGCAGTAGGCTCGGTGGAAGAGATCACCGCTCAGATCGTGGCGGATATACCGCTCACTAAAATTGCCAAGGAGAAGATACGGCCCAAACGGCGTCTGAAAGCAGGAGAGATCCTGCTACTGTCGCTGGGGGCACCCCTATGGCTGCCCTTGCTCATTGCCGCCTTCGCGGTGGTGCTGTCCCTCTATATCTCCTTGTGGGCGGTAATCGTCTCCCTGTGGGCCTCCTTCGGCGCCCTTGCAGGCAGTGCCGTGGGAGGTATCGCCGCGGGTGTGGGACTTCTCATCGTGGGTAAAGGAATAGCGGCAATCCCCTTAATCAGTGGCGGTCTGGTTTGCGCCGGACTGACCATCTTCTTGCTGTTGGGCTGTAAGGCGGCCACCAAAGGCATCGTGCTGATCACCCGAAAAGCCCTCGTCGGCATCAAGTTGCGTTGTCTGCGAAAGGAGGATACCAATGAGTAAAAAAGCCATTGCCGCGCTGGTCGCCGCCGCGCTTATTTTGACAGGAGCTTTCCTCTTCGGCGCAGCGATGACGGCGCTTGACTGGGATTTCACCCAATTATCCACCACGAAATATGAGACGAACGAATATACCTTCAATGAGGAGTTTGAGCATCTTAACATCGTCACCGACACAGCCGACGTGGTCCTGGTGCCCGCCGAGGACACGGACAGCATTATAACCTGCCACGAACAGACGAATGCTCACCACCGCGTGGCGGTAAAGGACGGCACTCTCACCGTTGAGGTAAACAACACGAAGACGTGGTGCGATTATATCGGCATCCAATTCGACACCCCCAAGATCACCCTGTCCATTCCGTCCCGCACTTACGGCGTTCTTTCGGTGTATACCGACACAGGGGACGTGGAAATCCCGAAAGAATTTACCTTTGACTCCGTTGAAATTAACGGCAGGACGGGGGATGTAACCATCGCCGCCAAAATTCAAGAAACAATCGACGTTGCCGTCGAAACGGGGAATATTCGGATGCAGACCGTCACCGCCAATTCGGTAAACCTTTCTGTGTCCACGGGTATGGTGACGGTGACCGATCTGTCCTGTACCGGAGATATAACCGTTCGTGCGTCGACGGGTAACACCTACCTGACCTGTATTCGTTGTCACAGCTTTACATCCAACGGAAGCACGGGAGACCTGTATCTCAAAGATCTGATAGCCGAAACGATTACCTTGCGGCGAAATACGGGAGATGTGGGGTTGGACGGCTGTGACGCCGCAGAAATCAACGTCATTACCGATACGGGAGATGTGACCGGTTACCTGCTCAGCGAGAAGATATTTATCACTGAAACCAACACGGGCCGCGTAGAGGTGCCAAAGTCCACCAACGGCGATCTCTGCCACATTACCACCGATACGGGTGATATTGAAATACGCGTGCAACCGTAACAAAAAGGGACAGCACCGGCGGTGCTGTCCCTTTTGTTGTTATTGTATTTTCATTTGTCGCAGGAAAAGCCACACCGCTAAGACCAGTATGACGACGACGTATCCCAGAACCCATACCATATGAGGAAGCGCTGCTGCAAAATCCCCTAACAGGGCCGCCCGCTCCAATTCCACAGCGTGCACAAAGGGAAGGGCGTAGGCCACCTTCTTAAAGGCATCCCCTACCAGATCCAGATCAAACCATATTCCCGACAGCCACGCGGAAAGGTTGGTGAGCAGAGCGCCGCACACACCTCCCACCTGCTTATCGTTGAGTACACTGCCGCACAGTAAGCCTAAGGCAATATACAGCACCGAAACGGGTAGGACGCACAGAATGGCATATAGGATATGCACCGTTCCGTCCAGTCCCAGAAACAAAGCGGCAAGATAACACACCGCGCACTGAGCTACGGCTATGGGAAGCATAGGCAGTGTATATCCCAAAATAAAATCTGCGGAGGTGAGAGGGGTGGTATATAATCGCTGCAACAGAGAACTGCCTCTATCCTTGGCGATGACGGTGGCGGAAAATAAGGTCATAAAAGAAAGGCCGAACACCGTAATACCCGGAGCCAGATGCCGGATTTCAAACATTGGTACAGGGATATTAGCCTGAATGGCGCTGAGCAACAGCAAAAGCATCAACGGAAATCCCAAGCCAAAGGCCAAATTAAGAGGATCCCGTAGAATTTCCTTGGCATTCCTGCCCGCAAAAGTCCACAGCCTCATTTTTCCACCCCCCTCACAAAGTGAATAAAGGCTTTCTCAAAATGGTCGACACCCGCCTTCGTTTTGATATTTTCGGCTGTATCGCACACCAACAGACGTCCGTCTTTCATAATGCCGACACGGTCAGACAAGGCCTCCGCCTCCTCCATATAGTGGGTGGTGAGAACGATTGTTACCTTTCCTTTGAGCGAACGGATGAGGTCCCACAGATCACTACGCGCCAACACATCTAAGCCCAAGGTGGGCTCGTCTAAAAACAAGATCTCCGGCTCACTCACCAGCGCCATAGCAATGCTCAGCCGCCGCTGATATCCGCCCGACAACTTTCCCGCCTTCTTGTCCAGCACCGATTCCAAGCCTAACTGTTCGGTCAATTGCGCGATCTTACGGTTGGTCTTCTCTTTGGAAAAGCCGTGCACACCGCCTATTAAAGCCAGATTCTCCCGCACCGAGAGAGCAGGAGCCACCGCCGTCTCCTGTGGAGATACGGCTAAAATGGATTTCACCGTCACGGACTCCTCACAGATGCTGTAACCATTGAGAAACGCGTCACCTCTTGTAGGTCGGGTCAGGCAAGACAGCATTTTAATGGTAGTGGTCTTTCCCGCACCGTTTACGCCTAAAAGGGAGAATAATTCCCCTTTGTTTATAGTCAACTGTAAGTCGTCCACTGCCGTAACATCCTTGTACTGTTTGGTCAAGCCTACCACACGTATGGTTTCCATCATTTATCCTCCGTTTTATACTGCTTTCGCATACCCTGATAGGCATCGGTCAGCATCTGACTCACCAACGTCCATTCCAGATCCAGGAATCCCGTGGCAAACATAGTCGCTATGCCGTGTACGAAAGCCCACATTTCCATATGAAACAATTTGGCACGATCCACATCCAGTCCCGTGTTGCTTTGCACAATGGCTTCCATCCGATCATCGCGAGCCGCCTCCATTCCCATAGGTTCTCCCGCACGATCCCGCATATATAGGAGCTTGAAGAGTTCCTTTTCCTCCTTGGCAAAGCGGATATAGGCCATACCGCTGGCCTTATAAGGTGGATACTCACCCCGTTCCACTTCCTGCTTTCGATAGGCGGCACATCGTTCATTTGCCTCAGCCAACACCGCCAGACGCAATTCCTCCATCGTAGCAAAATTGGAAAACACCGGTTGTGTAGAGCACTGCAAGACAGTAGCCACGGCACGGGCATTGAGTGCTGAGACTCCCTCTGCTTTTACAATTTCCACAGCGGTGCGAATGATGTCTTCTTTGGTTATTTTGATCTTAGGCGGCATAAGGCACCTCCGACATATATTGGTTGTTATATATCATTAGCTATTTTATCATTTAAAGACTGTTTTGTCAATAGGTCGGCAAAGGTTCGTGGTACACTTTTTATTCGTGAGCCGATAGGAACCATGGATATGACCTTGCTTTTCTCTGCTTTTTCCTGTATAATAATTTTATCAATACCATAAGGCGGTGCAACTATGAAATACATTGTGGACCACGACCTTCATATTCACTCCACCCTGTCCCTGTGCGGAAACGACCCCGAGCAGTCCCCTGCCCGTATTCTGAAATACGCGCTGGACAACGGATATCGACAGATTTGCCTGACCGATCACTTTTGGGACGAGCGGGTGCCCAAGAATAATACCGCCTGGTTTGCAGGTTGGTACGATCAGCAGGATTACGCCCACGTATGCCAAAATCTGCCGCTGCCCCAATCCGAGGGTGTTGAGTTTCTCTTCGGTGTAGAAACGGATATGACGCTGGATCTGGTGGTGGGTATTTCTCCCGAGCGATGCGATGCTTTCGATTTCATCAACATCCCCATCAGCCACTTCCATCAAACGGATTTCACCATCTCCAAAGAGGATGCCGCCACGCCCGAGGGTGTCATCGCCAAATTCTTTGAGAAAATGGAGGCGGTGCTGGACCGTCCTCTCCCCTATCACAAAGTGGGTCTGGCCCATCTGGTCAGTTCCAAACTATGCTCGCAAGATATGTATGTGCAGGTAGTAAAAGCCCTGACCTGTCCTCGCATGGCCGAATCTTTCAAAAAAGCTGCCGCCTTAGGCGTGGGCATCGAGCTCAACACCCACGCCCTGCATTTCAGAAACGAAGAGGAAGAGGAGGCGGTGGTCGGCTTCTATCGGCTGGCAAAGGAGTGTGGCTGTAAGTTTTATTTCGGCACCGACGCCCACACCCCCGGCGGATTCGAGGGGCAAAAAGCGGTGGCCGAGCGGATGGTGGATCTGCTGGGACTCACCGAAGAAGACAAATTTCGCGTGCGCCCCGGTCGAAAGGAGTCCATTGCATGACCAATCGACAACGGAGACACAGGGCTGGCCTATGTAGCCAACGAGATATGGGCTGCTATTAACCGATAAAACAAAAAGGACTGTCCATATGGACAGTCCTTCTTTTTTAGTTCGTTTCCGGCACATAGGTATACGCTTTAAAGCCGTCGGAATAGCGCTGTTCGCCATCCGGCATCACCCACATAGCCTCGACGCCCTCGGTCTTCGCCACCAAGGCGGCACCCTCCTCGTAGGACATCAGGAACAGGGCCGTGGAGAAGGCGTCTCCCAGTCCGGAATCCTGGGTGAGCACCGATACCGAACGGTAATTGGTGCCGGGCATCAGGGTAGCAGGGTCAATGATATGATGGTATTGCACTCCATCCACCTCGTAATACCGCTGATAGGAGCCGCTGGTGACCAAAGACTGGCCTTCCAGGTGCAAAAACTCGATATAAGGATTCTCCTCATCCTCTTTGTCGGGATTCTCAATGCCCACATTCCAAGGCTTGTCCCCCGCCATACCGATGGTGCGCACGTTGCCACCCACGTTCAGCAGGTACCCTGTCACGCCCTTATCCATCAAATAGCGGGCGATGGCCTCCACAGCATAGCCCTTTGCAATGGCGCCCACATCCAAGCGCATTTCAGGGTCTTTCAGAAAAACCGTACCCGCTTCGACATCCAGCACCAAATCGTCAATGGAGCAGTGCTGTGCTGCCTCTTGCAGCTTGTTCATCGGGGGCAACTTTGCCTCGGCAGGATCGCTAATACCCGCATTACGGTAATTGTGCCATATTTTCAGCACGCTACCCATGGCAACGTTTACGTAACCATTCGTGGTTTGATTCATTTCCTTGGCAAAGGTGAGCAGATCCATGATCTTCTTATCCACCTGCACCGCTTGATGAACCCCATCCGTCACGTCATTGACCGTCACCAAATTGGTGTAGTTCTCGTAACGATTATAGATGGTGTACAGCCGATGATATTCTTTGAGCAAGGCTTCGATCTCTATACAAGTGGCATCAAAGCTTTCCTTGCTCTCGGTATATCCGATGATGGTGGTCGCGGTATCGAAATAATCGAAATAGTAAGCACTGTATTTGGTGAATTGCGATGTTTCCTTACACCC
The DNA here is from genome assembly GCA_045578085.1 of Acutalibacteraceae bacterium. Taxonomy (GTDB): domain Bacteria; phylum Bacillota; class Clostridia; order Oscillospirales; family Acutalibacteraceae; genus UBA5905. Next base: position 23,160 of record JAZNJO010000044.1, read on the forward strand.
GCTTCCAACCAACAACAGCACTACGCTTAGGCAAACAGCCATCATTCGTTTCATCTCGATACCTCCTTTCATAAAAAACGGGGATGTTGCGCAAACAACATCCCCGCCGTTTTTAAGTAAACAAATTAGGCAACGGTAGCAGCCTTCACAGCAGCGGCAACCATATCGCCCACAGCCATGGTGCAGCCGGCAGTAGCCAGATCACCGATAGCATAGGTATCCTCACCCATCAGAGCGGAGAAATCAGCAGCGGTCTTGCCAACCAGAGCCTTGTTGAACTCAGCAGCCTGCTCAAACCACTCCAGGGGCTTGCCCTCGCTGCCGTCGTGCTTCTTGCCGAAAGCAGCCATGTTGTAATCGTAACCCTGCTCCAGCTTGGTCTTCACGGCAGTGGTGGTATCCAGAGTGGAAGCACCAGCAGCGTTGAAGGACATCTTGCCCTGAGTGCAGTCGGTGTCAGCAACAACAACCTTACCCTCAGCGTTAACAACGATAGCCACGATGGTGGTGTCGATCTGAGCCAGACCGTCAGCCTCATCGGAAGCATCCTTGCTGGAGTAAGAATTGGCAGAAACCAGAGCCACATTCAAGGAATCGGCAGCGGTAGCAGCAGAATCCTTAGCGTTGGCAACAGCCTTCTCCAGAGCGTTCATGAACTCGCCAACCTTGATGGTGCAGCCGGCGGTAGCCATGTCACCGATGGCGTACTCGTCAGAACCCATATAAGCCTTAGCCTCATCCAAGGTCTTGCCGGTCACGGTAGCCATAAAGGCATCGGCCTGCTCGAACCACTCCAGGGGCTTGCCCTCGCTGCCGTCGTGCTTCTTGCCGAAAGCAGCCATGTTGTAATCCATGCCCTTCTCATACTTGGTGCGCAGCTCCTCGGTGGCAATAACCTTGCCTTCGGAGGTCCAAGCAGTCTTGATCTGAGCGGTGTCCACATCAATCTTCACGATCTTGCCCTCGGCATCCAGCAGAACAGCAACACCGGTGGTGTTGAACTCGCCGGCACCGTTGGTCTCGCCGTCGGCATCGGTGGTGGAGCCGTAGTTAGCGGACACACCCAGACCGAACTTCAAGGTAGCGGCAGGGGCATCGGAGCTAGTGTCAGGATTGCTGACATCGGGGGTCTCGCCGCAAGCAGCCATAAAAGTGCAAATCATAATGGCTACGAGCATAATGCTGAGAATCTTTTTCATATCTTCTTCTCCTCTTTTTTGATAGTGTGTTAAGCATTCATTTTCTGCTCAACCAATTTATTATCTCATATCAATTTTGATTTGTCAATATTTTCTTGTTAAAAACCATCACAATTTAAATCGTTCCATACGCCGCATCAGCACAGTACCGGCCAGGCCAATAAACACGCCGGCCACAGTACCCGTCACCGCCAAAACGATCATATAATAACCCAGTTGCGCGGTACTGAAAAAGGCAATTGCCACCAAAATCTGACCTAAATTGTGACTGACACCGCCCACCACGCTGACACCCACCGCAGAAAAAAGTCGGAAGTGCTTGCACAAAGCCATCAGGATCAGACTCAACGCAGCTCCGGCCAAGCTGTATGCCAAGGTCATCGTGCTGCCAAACAGCAACGTCACCAAGAACACGCGGAGGAAGGAAACAATCACTGTTTCCTTGAATCCGAATTTGTAGAGCAGTAAAATCACGATGATATTAGGCAGACCCAGCTTAATGCCCGGAACTGCCGCCCATATGGGCGGCAGTAACGATTCAATATAAGAGAGGATCAACGCGACGGTGGTCAGCAAACTTAACACCGCCATACGAGTGACTTTATCTTTTTTCATGGTGTACTCCAAGTCTACTCTTTAATCGGTTGCATCAGACGGTCATATCCAAATCGGAATCCGAAGATTCTGCGACGATCTCAACCACCAGCTTGTGGGGCAAGCACACAATGGTCTCTCCAACGTAAGCAGCCGCCCTCGTCTTTACGCAAATGCTGTCAGGACAATCCGCCTCGCGAATATAGGCTTTCCCATCCTTAATGACTAATACATTGCGGTGTTGATTTTCGTCACCTGTGGCAATGACCACTTCACGCTCCGCTGTAAGAGGATAGGTAGCGGTCTGTACCCCGTCAATAAACACAGCCACAGAGGTGCCCGCCGTTTGGTTTCCCTTCCACAGAAGGAGCCCCACCAAAGCCACAACGGCCACAACGGCAATCAACCACAGGTCGCTGCGGCGTAGAATCTTCTGTTCCGTGGATGCAACAGATGGTTGCGGTTTTCTCATACCTTGCCGTTCACCATATCCACGACCTTGATACGGCCGGTGGGACATGCCTCGGCACACTGGCCGCAGTGGCTGCATTTGGAATAGTCGATCACCGCCAGGTTGTCAACTACCTTGACCGCACCCTCGGGACATACCTTTTCACATTTCTTACAGCCGATACAGGCGTTCATGCAGTGCTTGCGAGCCTCGGCACCCTTTTCCTTGTTGCTGCAGGCCACCACCACGGCCACATCCTCTTCAACCAGAGAGATGATGCCCTTAGGACAGATCTTGACGCAAGCGCCGCAGGCAATACAAGTGACAGGGTCCACATGAGCCAGCTCATTGACAACTTCAATAGCTCCTACGGGGCAGGCAGCCACACAGTCGCCGCAACCAACACAGCCGTATTTGCACAATTCGGGACCGCCGTAGACCATAGATGAAGCTTTGCAGCTCTTGATACCATCGTACACCACGGTGCAGTATACCGCATCGCAGTCACCGCTGCAATTCACATAAGCTACACGGGGCTTCTCCACAGATACCTCCACACCCAGCACCTCAGACAGCTGAGCCGCCACATCGGGGCCACCGGGGATACAAAGATTGGGGGTCGCCTTGCCTTCGGCTACCGCCTCGGCATAAGCATCACAACCAGCAAAACCGCAGGCACCGCAGTTAGCACCGGGCAAACATTCGCGCACCGCCTTGGTGGTCTCATTCTCCTCCACTGCGAAGCAGTGAGAAGCCACCGCCAACAGAACGCCGGCAATCAGGCCGATACCGGCCACCACAAGAAGAGCAGTAACAACAAACATAGTTTATACCCTCCTTACGCCAACAAATTTTCGACGATTCCGGCAAAGCCAAAGAACGCCATAGAAACGAACGAAGCCGCCACCAACGTTACGGGCAAGCCCTTAAAGCTGGCAGGGATGTCGCTCTCGTCAATGCGGGAGCGCACACCGGAGAACAGCACCATCGCCAACAGGAAACCCAGACCGCAACCCAGCGAGCTGACCATAGACTCCACAAAGTTGTAGCCGTCGGTCATATTGTTGATGGTCACACCCAGCACCGCACAGTTGGTGGTGATCAGGGGCAGATACACACCCAGGCTCTTGTGCAGAGAGGGAATGTTCTTTTTGAGGAAGATTTCGGTGAACTGCACTAGAGCAGCAATGACCAAAATGAACACGATGGTCTGCATATAGCTCAGGCCCACCTTATCCAGCACGTAAGTCTGAACCGGCCAGGTAACGGCGGTGGCCATCAGCATAACGAAGATAACCGCCAGACCCATACCTACCGACTGATCCACCTTCTTGGAAACACCCAAGAAGGGGCAAATACCGAGAAAACGGCTGAGCACGTAGTTGTCCACCAACACGGAGGACATCAAGATGATAATCAAAGCCTTAATATCCATCTTATTCAGCCTCCTTTTCTGCCTCGGCGCAACCGCCGGCACAGTCTGCTGCCGCCGGGCAACCGGCGCAGGAGAACTCTTTCTTCTTGATGACCTTGCCCTTAGTGATCTTGTTGACCACGGCAATCAGGATACCGTAAACCAACAGACCACCGGGAGCCTTAGTCAGCAGGGCAATGTTGTGATCCACCAAGAAGGGGATCTCAATACCGGCGAAGGTGCCGGCACCCAACACTTCACGAACGGTAGCCATCGCCAGCAAAGCCAAGGTGAAGCCAATACCCATACCGATGCCGTCCAAAGCGGATCGGCCAATGGAGTTCTTACCCGCAAACATCTCGGCACGACCCAGAATGATGCAGTTGACCGTAATCAATGCCAAATATACGCCCAACGTCTCGTACAGATCGGGCATAAACGCGTGAATCAGCATCTGTACCACCGTCACAAAGCCGGCAATAACCACGATATAGCAGGGAATACGTACCGTGTCGGGAATGAACTTACGCAGAGCAGAAATTACAATATTGGAGCACAGCAGCACCGCCAGAGTGGCCCAACCCATACCAAACGCACCGGTCACAGTGGTGGTGGTGGCCAAGGTGGGGCAGGTGCCCAAAATCAGAACAAACACCGGATTCTCACGAAGGAGACCCTTCAACAGAACCGACAAATTTCCATCCTTTTTCATCTGTTAGGCCACCCCTTCCATCATCTTGACTGCTTCAATGGCCTTGCCCACACCGGTCTTATAGCCGTTGGTGGTCAGCGTTGCACCGCTAATGCCGTCAATCTCTTTGTAGTTGGTCTCATCCTTACCGATGAACTGACCGCTGAACTCCTTATCCTCACAGACGGAGCCCAGACCCTCGGTCTCACTCTGTGCCGTGGTGACGCAGTTGACAATCTTGCCATCAGCAGTCAGCGCTACTTTAATGTAGATATACTCACCGGAGGGATTGTAATAATGGTCGCCGTTGATACCGAAACCGGCTGCATGCACCTCAACAACGTAACCACCGCCAGTGGTCTTGAAGACCTTATCGATCTGCTTAGGCATATCGGGATACGCGGTCAGATCCACCTCAGTGAGAGTAGCCGCCGCCACAATAGCTGCCTGCGCCTCAATATTAGCCTTCACCGCAGCATCCACATCAGATACCACTGCACCGTTGGCGTCCACGCCGACAAACACAGCCTCTTCACCCTCGCCGGTCACATAGACGGAGCCGGCACCATTAGCCGCAGTGTACACCGCAGACACGTCGGTCAGAGCCTCAAACACGAACACCTCAGTGAAGGTGTCGCCGGCAGGCAGAGCCGCCGCCAGATTATCGGCCAGAATCTCTTCCTCGGTACGAATATCCACACTGCCGCCGCCCAGAATGATGGCGGAGTTGAGGGCATCCTTCACCGCGCCGCGATAACCGCCGGTGGTCATGGTAGCACCGGAAATGGTAGCCACACCGTCAATGGTCTCAGCGGTAGCACCCTTCAAGGTCTCACCGTAGGTCTTCTCATAGGACAAAGTCTCGTTGCTGGACAGGCACACGGCACCGGTCACCACACCGGCAGCATCCACGCCACACATAATGATCATATCCGGGCCGTAACCGGTGGCGGTGAGTTTAAATACGTGACCGCCGCCGTTCTCGCTGTACGCTTCCAGCACGGAAGCGGGCAGAGTGTACTGGGACAGATCCACCTGAGTGAAGCCTTCACCCTCGGGCATCACCACCAGCAAAGCCTCATTGGCCGCTGCCGACTGGTTTTTCTCGATAATGGGGGCGGTGAAATAATTGGTGGTGGCCAACAGAGCCGCGATCACCGCACAGATCACCGTCAGGGAGAGAATGCTCTTCAAATATTGTTTCATTTCTTATTCCCTCCAAACACACGACGCGTACAGAGCGAATCGATGTACGGGTTAACAATGTTCATCAACAGGATCGCGAAGGAAACGCCTTCGGGATACAGGCCATAGAAACGAATCAGCACGGTAATGATACCGGCGCCCAGACCAAAGATCACCTTTCCCTTGCCTGTGATGGGAGAGGTCACGTAATCGGTAGCCATAAAGAACGCACCGATGAACAGACCGCCGGACAGAATCCAGGCCAGAGCAGACTCCACGTTGCCGCCCTCAATGAGCAGGGACAGCAGGAAGGTGGAGCCAATGAAGGTTACGGGCACATGCCAAGTAATAACGCGGCGAACCAGCAAATAAACGCCACCAACCAGCAACGCCAGTGCGCTCGTCTCGCCCAAAGCACCGCCGCACTTACCCAAGAACAGGTCCATCAGGCTGACGGTACCGTCATTTGCCAGAACGGACAGGGGGGTAGCTCCGGCAGAGGCATCCACGCCGTTGGGGAACACCGCCGCAGTCATGGAACCGAAAGCGATGAGCATAAACACACGGGCTGTGATGGCGGGGTTGACCACGTTACGGCCAATGCCGCCAAAGAAGCACTTCACCACGATAATGGCGAACACAGCGCCTACCGCCGCCTGCCACAGGGGCACGTTGGCGGGCAGGTTCAGGGCCAGCAGAAGGCCGGTCACCGCCGCACTCAAATCGCCGATGGTCTGCTCCTTCTTAACAATCAAGTTAAACAGTGCCTCGGAGGCCACAGCCACCGCCACACAGACCAGAACCACCCACAGGGCGCTCAGTCCGAACAGCAGCACAGAAGCTACAGTAGCCGGCAACAGCGCAATGAGAACGTCCGCCATAATGCCGGTAGTGGTCTTCTTGCCATGGATATGGGGAGATACCGAGATGTGAAGCATCTTATCCATTACGCATTCGCCTCCTTTGCCTCATACTCACGAAGAGCCACCTTCGCCAATTTGTTATTCTGTACCAGGGGACGGTTAGCGGGACAGCTAAACTCACAGCAACCGCACTCCATACAGGCGGCAGCACCCGCCTTCTTCACCATCTCCATATCGCCGATCCGCACACCCTTAGCAATAGCGGGAGGATTAATGCCGAAGGGGCAATGATTGACGCAAGCGCCGCAACGGATGCAGGAAGAGGTCTTGGGAGCCTTCGCCTCTTTGGAGGTCAGCGCCAGAATGGCGTTGGTGTGCTTGAGCACAGGAGCCTCCAGATCCGGAACGGTAATACCCATCATAGGGCCACCGTACAGCACCTTCTCAGGCGCCTCGGTAAACTCGCCGCAGAAAGCGAACAGATCTTTCAGCGAAGTGCCCACGGGAACCAGCACGTTCTTAGGCTCTTTCACACAAGCGCCATCCACCGTTACCAGACGTTCCACCAAAGGCATACCGGTTTTGAGATAACGACCGATGGCTGCCATAGTGGAGGTGTTGCACACGATGCAACCCTGATCGGCAGGCAGCTGACCCACCTTGATCTCCTTACCCACGGTATGGTACACCAGCACCTTCTCACCGCCCTGAGGATAGATGGAGGGCAAAACCTTAACCTGAATCTTATTGCTCTTGGTTGCCAATTCTTTCATCTTGGCAATCGCCTCAGGCTTATTCTTCTCGATACCGATGATTACGCGGTCGAAGTTCATATACTTGTCCACAGTCTCAATGGCAAGAAGAATGTTTTCCGCCTGCTCCACCATCGTCAGAGAGTCGCTGGTGATGTAAGGCTCACACTCCGCACCGTTGAGCACCAGAGTGTCCACAGGCTTATCCGTGGTGAATTTCACGTAAGTGGGGAAACCGGCACCGCCCAAACCCACGATACCGCTCTGCTTGACTGCCTCGATAAAAGAGGCCTTATCCTGCACAACGGGAGGGGCGATGGATGCATCCACCGTCATCGCACCATCTGACTCGATGAGTACCGCCGGTACACGAGAACCGTCGTGAAGAATGTGGTCCACGATCTTCTTGACCGTGCCGGACACACTGGAATAGACGGGAGAAGAAACGAAACCATTCTGCTCACCGATCAGAGTACCCACGTCCACATGATCGCCTACCTTAACCACCGGGGTAGCGGGCTTGCCGATATGCATCAGCATAGGCAACAGCACAGTCGCCGGTGCAGGCATCGACACGGCCGTCTGGTTGGCCGTATGCTTTCTGTGGGGAACATGGATTCCACGAAGAGGAAACGCCATATTGTTTAACCTACCTTTCTTTGCGACCTCGGCAGATAAGGATTCTGTCGAGCACGCATAAATTGACAGTATATATTATAGTAGATGAACTTGGGAAATGTCAACTGATTTCCTCTAGGATATAGTTGGAGAAAAACAACAAGTTTCACCCTCTCTTTTTGACAAATTTTACAATTGACTTTTTGTCGAAACGGTAGTATGATACAGACGCATTTTATAATATAGGTGTAATCCTATATAACTTTAAATTACCGCAGAAACTGCAAAAGGAGTGGTTTGAGAATGTTTGTCCTGCTGTTTTTGTTATGGCTGCTGTTGTGTGGCCGTTTCTCAGCAGACGCGGGTATGGTCCAGGTGTGTGTGGTGGGCGCGATCACCGCGCTGTTGGTCTGTCTCTTCGCCCGCTACGCTTTTCAGTACACTTGGGCGACCGAGCGGCGGCTTTGGAAGACTCTTCCTCTGTTGATTGCCTACGGTGGGGTGCTGGTGATTGAAATCATCAAAGCCAACATTCAGATGTTGAAAGTGGTGCTAAAAAAGGATCTGCAGTTGGATCCGATAATCATACAGTTCCATGCACCGTTGCGCTCTCACTTCGCCCGCGTGCTGTTGGCGAATTCTATCACCCTCACCCCCGGCACCATCACGGTGGAGATGAAGGATGACCTGTTCACCGTCCATTGTGTGGACCGTTCCTTCTCCGAGGGGATGGACAGCAGCTCTTTTGTAAAATGGTTGAAGAAGTTGGAGGGTTAAAGATGATTGAACAAGCGTATTTTTATCTTTATGTAGCGGTGTGCATCGGTCTGAGCATCGCCGCCCTCATTGCCATCATCCGCTCCATCACCACCAAGACCATCACCGGCCGCTTCATCGGCATCAACATCGTCACCACCGTGGTGCTGATGGCCATTTTAGTGTTAACTTTGCTCCTGAACGAGGGCTATTTGCTTGACGTGGCGCTGGTCTATGCTCTGCTCAGCTGTGTGGCTCTGATCGTACTGAGCAAGATCTATGTGAATCTGTTTCAAAAAGAAGACAAGGGAGGGGATCGCTGATGTTGGAATGGATTCGATTCGGCTTAGTGGCCGCTTGTTTCACCGGCGGTCTGTTTGTGCTGTTCACTGCTCTATTCGGCACATTCCGCCTGACCTATTCTCTTAACCGTATGCATTCAGCGGCTATGGTGGATACCCTAGCATTGATGCTTTTTGTAATCGGCGCTGTAATTGCCGGAGGTTTGCAACTCGTTTCGATTAAATTTGTGTTCATTCTGCTGATGCTGTGGTGCACCAGCCCTGTGGTCTCCCACATTCTGGTCAAGACCCGCTATCTCACCGATGAACATCTGCCCGACCACTGCGAGATGCAGACGGAGAAAATCGAGAAGGAGGATCCTCATGTTTGAAGAATTGACCCAAGTGGTGCGTCTGATCCTCCTGCTGTCTCTGGTGGTGTGCGCTATTGCTACCGCCCTGTCTAAGCGGGTGATGACTGCCATTATCATTTTCACTTCTTACAGCATCATTATGGCGGTGCTGTGGATGCTGCTTCGCGCCCCCGACCTGGCCATTACCGAGGCGGCAGTGGGCGCCGGCGTGAACGGCGTACTGCTGTTCCTTACCCTGCGCAAGCTGCACCTGATCGATCAGGACTATGACGAACAAGAGCATGACCGCGTAACGAAAGAGGTGACAGACAATGAAAAAAAGTAACCTGCTCTCCGCTTTCAAAAAATGGTGTGACGGCGACTGGAATTTAGATGACAAGATTGCAGAACCCACCGTTTACATTCCTGCCGGCACCCATGACGAACAACCCCCTGAGACCAAACAAAAGATTCGCATCTTCCACAAACTTGAAAATGCGGAACTGCGTCTCTCCCATATGGGTTATGCGGTGCTGTCCACCGCCTTCTGCGTGATCCTCTGTATGGTGCTCATCAGCACCGTGTTGTTCCTGCCCCACTTCGCCGACGAACAGGCCCCCACCGCCAATGAAGTATACGAGCACTACGTAGGTGAGGGGCGCGACCAGACCGGTGCGGTCAATACAGTAGCGGGTATGATCCTGGACTATCGTGCGTTCGATACCTTGGGTGAATCCTTCGTGCTGTTCACCGCCACCTGCGCGGTATTGCTGTTGCTGGAAGCCAACAAGCGCGCTCTAAACCATACAAATGGCACCTTCTCTTTCACCAGCGATCCCATCGTGTGCATTGCCGCCAAAATCTTGGTGCCGATCATTCTGGTGTTCGGTGTGTACGTACTGTTCAACGGGCATCTGTCTCCCGGTGGCGGTTTCTCCGGCGGCTCAATTCTAGGTGCCGGTATGATTTTATACGCCTTAGCTTACGGCGAAGAAAAAGCCGTTACCGTGCTGTCTGCCCGTACGATACGTATTACCACCATCGCCTCCCTTTCTTTCTATTGTCTATCTAAGAGTTATTCCTTCTTCACCGGTAACGAGTTCAATGGCATCCACTCCATCATCAAGCCCGGTGTGCCCGGCGATTTCCTGTCGGGCGGCCTGATTCTGCCGCTGAACTTGGCGGTGGGACTGGTGGTATGTTGCACCATGTACACCTTCTACATTGTTTTCACAAGGGGGCGTTTGGATTGAATTGGAGCCTAAATTATGAAGAGTTAACCGCGATGATCCTGTTCGGCATCGGTTTTACTATGCTGATCTTCTCGCGGAACATAATGAAGAAAATTTTGGGTCTCAACATTATGGATACCGGCGTGTATCTGTTTCTGGCTTCTATGGGCTACATTGAGGACAAGCTCTCCCCCATCGTACCCTCCACCGGTCCTGTGGATCCCCATGCTTACATTAACCCCATCCCCACCGGTCTGGTGCTGACCGGCATCGTAGTTTCTGTAAGTTTCTCAGCCTTGATGTTGGCTCTCACCGTCCGCCTGTACAAAAAGTATCGCACGCTGGATCTGGACGAGATCTACGCTCAATGCGACCGAGAGGATGGTGAGGACTAATGCGGTTTATTGAGAATTTTCCTTTCTTCACCATCGTGCTGTCCCTGTTCAGCTCGGTCATTTGCTTTGCTTTAAAAGATAAACGGGCCCGCTTTGTATCCTACGGTCTGTTGAGCATCACCGCCCCCTTGTCTGCCTCGGTTCTAATTTACAACCTCACCTCCGAAACCGGCTATTTTGTCTATCGTATGGGGCACTACGATGCGCCTATCGGTAACGAAATTGCCGCCGGCGTATTGGAGCCCTTCTTCGTGCTTCTGTTCGAAGTGGTGATGCTGCTGTCCCTGTTGGGCGGCTCGGGCAAGATTGCCGTGCAGGTGCAGGAGAACAAGCATAAGTTCTTCTGCGTAATGGTGAACCTCACCCACGCCGCCATTGCGGCACTGTGCTATACCAACGATATCTTCACCGCCTATGTATTTGTGGAGATCTGCACCATTGCTTCCTGCGCGCTGCTGATGGCCCGCAAGAACACCCGTCCTCTGGTAGCGGCCACTCGTTATATGGTATTCAGTCTCATCGGCTCCAGTTTGCTGCTCATCGGCATCGTGCTGCTGTATTCGGTGACGGGTCAGCTGCTGTTCCCTCAACTGTATGAGACCATTCAAACCTTGTGGGCATCGGATGCCTACACCCTGCCCTTGACTGTGGCACTGGGTCTCATCGTATCCGGACTGGCCATTAAGAGCGGCCTGTGCCCCTTCCACTGGTGGATGCGGGACACCTACGGCACTGCCACACCGGCAGCCTCCGGCATTTTATCCGGTGTCATCTCCAAAGTGTACATTTTCCTGCTCATCAAAATCATCGGCCGCGTAATCGGTCGCGACATTTATACGGATTCGGGCATTCACACCGTGCTCCTGCTCTTTGGTGTGTTGGGTATGATGGTCGGTTCCATTTCCGCTATTCGGACTCGTAACATCAACTTCATGGTGGCCTTCTCCTCGGCTGCTCAGATCGGTTACATCTATATGGGACTGGGTTTAGGAACCGAGGCGGCCTTGTTGGCCTCCCTGTTCCAAATCGTAGCTCACGCCCTGACCAAACCGATGCTGTTTCTCTCCGCTATGGGTCTGTCCGACACAGTGGGCGGACGACAGGATTTCAACGCTCTGCGCTCCTCCGCCCACGAAAACCGCGTTGCCGGTCTGGCCTACACCGCCGGTGCTCTGTCTATGGTGGGCATTCCGATTTTCACCGGTTTCATTCCCAAACTGCTTTTCTCGGTCTCCGCCTTCGGCTACGGTTGGCGCACCTACGTCATATTGACAGCACTGGCCATCAGCACCCTGCTCAACGTGTTTTACTTCATGCGCACCCTCATTAACCTCTACGGCCCTGCCCGCACTCCGTTGGAGCGAAGGACCATTTCCTTCCGTGCGGCACCTACCTTCTCGGTGGTGATGTTGGTAATGGTTGCCGTCAACATCGCGGTAGGTTTGCACGCGCAACCCATTATCTCTCTGTTTGAAAAGGGTATTCACATCTTTATGAATGTACGTTAAGAGGTATTGACTTATGTTTTGGATGCTTTTTACCATCGTATTTGCCTTGCTGAGCGGACCGCTCATATTGGCAACCAAATCCTTAAGCCACCGCAATGGACGCTTTGCGGCCGCCACAGTGTTGCAAAGCATCATCACGCTGTCCGGCTGGGCGACGGTGCTCAGCGGTGACCATACCACGGGCCGGTATTCCTTTACCGAAGGATTATCCGCCGGCTTTGTCTCGGACGAGACCGCCCGTTTCTTCTGTGCGGTCATCGTCACCGCCTGGATGCTGGTCACCGTCTATTCCACCGTGTATATGAAACACGAGGAGAACGAGGTAGGTTTCTTTCTGTTCGCCTTCCTCACCGAGGGTGCCCTACTGGGCGCCGCCTTCTCCGACGGTCTCATCGCCATGTACCTGTTCTACGAAATGGTGACTCTGTTCTCTATGCCGCTGGTTTTGCACTCCCGCTCCAAAGAGGCGGTGGCGGCGGCCAAGAAATATTTGTACTATTCCGTGGCCGGTGCTTTTATGGCCCTGTTCGGCATTTTTGTCATCAGTCGCTATACGGGCGAGATGCGGTTTACCGCAGGCGGCTCGGTAACGGAGGTTACGCCTCTTCTTCTCGTGGCTATCTTCGTTTTGTGTCTGGGATTTGGCGCCAAGGCAGGTCTGTTTCCCCTCCACGGGTGGTTGCCCACGGCCCACCCCGTGGCTCCCGCGCCCGCCAGCGCCCTGCTTTCGGGTGTGATTACCAAGGCGGGCGTATTGGCCATTATCCGCACCGTGTATTTTACCGTAGGCGCGGACAAACTGGCAGGCACCTGGGTGCAGACTACTCTGCTCTGTCTGTCCCTGCTCACCGTGCTAATGGGCTCTATGCTGGCCTATCGGGAGAAACTGCTTAAGAAGCGACTGGCCTTTTCTTCGGTCAGCCAGATCTCCTATGTGCTCACGGGTCTGTTTCTGTTCAGTGAGGCAGGTCTGGAAGGCGCTCTGTGGCAGATCCTTTTCCATGCCGCCGTTAAGGTAGGCTTGTTCCTCTGCGCCGGCGCCTGTATCTGTCTGTATGGCAAGACTCGCGTGGACGAGTTGCAGGGGTTGGGCAAGAAGATGCCCATCACCTTTGTCTGCTTCACGGTGCTGTCCCTGTCCCTCATCGGTATTCCTCCCACGGGCGGCTTTTTCAGCAAATGGTATTTGGCCACCGCCGCGTTAGACAGTCGTTCCGTCGGTACACTGAGTTGGTTGGCCCCTGCCATTCTGCTGGTGTCTGCTCTGCTCACCGCCGGTTACCTCTTGGAAATCGTCATCAAGGCCTTCTTCAAGGAAGAAGCGTCCTCTGATGCAGCGGCGAAGAAAGAACCCGTGGCGTTCCTAATCCCATTGATGGTGTTAGCCGCTACCGCTCTTGTGGGCGGCATTCTGGCCACCCAAACCGGTGGTCTGATCAGCACCGTCGTATCCTCTTTGGTTGCGAGGTGAATGATGATGAAAGTATGGATTCTACTGATACCGGTATTCTTACCAATCCTGCTGGGTATGGTATCTTATTTTATCCCCTTCGGGAACCATCGGCAGCGGAACACCTATGTGATGCTCACGCTACTGGCAAGTGCCGCCGCACTTTGGGTGGCGGTGCTTACCGTGCCGGAGGACACCCTCACCCTGTTGCCGTTCACTGACCAATTGTCCTTATCGCTTCGTCTGGATGGTGCGGGACGGCTGTTCGCCTGTTTGTCTGCCACTTTATGGCCCTTGACCGCCCTCTATGCTTTTGATTATATGAAGCACGAGGAGCATCTTCCTATGTTCTATTGCTTCTTCACCTGCTCCTTCGGTGTGACCATGGGTATTGCCATGGCAGAGAACATTCTGACTATGTATCTCTTCTATGAAATGCTCACCCTATTCACCGTGCCGCTGGTGATGCACGGCATGGGGAAGGTGCACAACCGTGCCGCACGTAAATATATGGCCTATTCCTTCGGCGGCGCCGCCTTCGCCTTTGCAGCGGTAGTGTTTCTCATTCTCAACGGTGCCGATACGTTTGCATTGGGCGGTCATACATTGAACGTAACCGATCCCCGCCTGGCGGAGATCCTGTATTTGTTTGCTTTCTTCGGTTTCGGCGTCAAGGCGGCGGTGTTCCCCTTGCACGGGTGGCTTCCCTCCGCCTCGGTGGCGCCCACACCGGTGACCGCCCTGCTCCACGCGGTGGCGGTGGTCAAGGCCGGCGCATTCGCTCTAATCCGCTTAACCTACTACGCTTTCGGCACCGACTTCCTGTCCGGTCGTTGGGTGCAGTACGTGGCTATGGGCTTTGCCATCTTCACGTTGCTTTTCGGTTCAGTCAACGCGTTGCGGCAAAAGCATTTTAAGCGTCGACTGGCCTATTCCACCGTTTCCAATCTGTCGTATATCGTATTTGCGGTCACCCTGATGACCCCCGCGGGTCTACTGGCCGCCTTCGTCCACCTATTCTTCCACTCGGTCATCAAGATCGGTGCCTTCTTCGCGGCGGGTGCCGTGCTCCATTACAGCGATCGGGAATACGTCCCACAGCTGGAAGGCTTGGGGCAGAAGATGCCCGTAACCTTCGGCTGTTTCACTGTGTTCGCCTTAGCCCTGACCGGCATTCCTCCTCTATGCGGCTTTTTCAGCAAGTGGACCATTGCCACCGCCGCTCTGGATCAGCACAGCGTGCTTGCCGTCATCGGTGTGGCAGCCCTACTCCTTTCCGCCTTCTTGACCGCTTGTTATATGTTCACGCCAGTTATCAAGGCCTTCTTCCCTCGCACCCACGCGGATGAGGACGTACGTGACGTGAAAGAGGCTGACCCGCGGATGCTGGCGGCGATGCTGGTCTGTGCCGTGTTGTGTGTACTTATGGGTGTCTTTGTGCAGTGGCCCGTTACTTGGATCGGGGAGGTGCTGGGCTTATGATGGGTTGTATTCTTCTCTGCGTTCTCTTCCCCGCCCTGAGCGCTGTCATCGCCTTTGGCGTGGATAAAAAAGTTCCCCGTCTGCAAAGCGGATGGGTCCTCCTCTCCACCGCCGCGGTGTTGGCGGGCACTCTGCTACTGGCACTGCGCCACGCAGACGGCGCTACCGTCGCCTTCGCGGGGCTTTCCTTTACTGTGGACGGCTTCCGCGGCATCTATACGGTGGTGACCGCCTTTATGTGGTTCTGCGCAGCTCTGCTGTCCCCCCGCTACTTCAAAGGACATCATCATCTGGGACGGTACTATTTCTTCTTCCTGCTGACCTTGGGCGCCACTGTGGGTGTCTTCCTGTCGGCGGATCTTATTACTACTTTTGTGTTCTTTGAAATTATGTCCTTCGCCTCCTACGTGTGGGTGGTACAGGAGCAAGACAAAGAAGCAATGAGCGCGGGTAAGACCTATCTGGCTATCGCCGTAATGGGCGGTATGGTGCTGCTCATGGGATTGTTCCTGCTGCACAGTATCACCGGTACGCTGGTGATCCGCGAATTATCTGACGTCCTTTCCACCGTGCAGAAAACACCGCGCTTGTACATTGCGGCCTTCTGTATGCTGTTCGGCTTCGGTGCTAAGGCGGGTCTGTTCCCCCTGCACATCTGGCTGCCCCGCGCCCACCCGGTGGCGCCGGCCCCTGCCAGTGCCCTCTTGTCCGGTGTGCTCACCAAAACAGGCGTATTCGGTATGTTGCTCATCTCTGCCAACATCCTGACCGAAGATGCGGCGTGGGGTTACACCCTGTTGGTGTTGGGCACCATCACCATGGTGCTGGGAGCGGTCATCGCCGTCTTCTCCACTAACCTGAAACGGACGCTGGCTTGCTCCTCCCTGTCCCAGATCGGCTTTATCACCGTGGGCGTATCTATGCTGGTATTGCTGGGTGAGGAGAACGCACTGGCCGCCAACGGCACGGTGCTGTATATGCTCAACCACTCGCTGGTAAAGCTGGTGCTGTTTCTGTGCGCCGGTGCCATCTATGCGGGCGCCCACACACTGGATCTTAACCGCCTGCGGGGGTACGGACGGAACAAGCCCCTTATCGCCATCCCCTTCTTCCTAGGTGCCGCCAGTCTGGCAGGCATCCCCGGTATGCTGGGTTATGTATCCAAAACCTTGGTGCACGAAAGCATTGTAGAATACGCCCATCACGGCGGTGCACTGATCACGGCAGTAGAGTGGCTGTTCCTCTTCTCCGGCGGATTGACCGCCGCCTATATGCTCAAATTGTTCATCACCATCTTTGTGCAGAAACCCACCGCTCTCACCCCTGACGGGGGCAAAAAGATGGATGCTCTTTCTGTTGCCGCGCTGCTTTTGTCGGCGGTGGCACTGCCTGTGGCAGGCGTGTTGCCCCATGGACTGGCGGAAAAAGTCAGCAGTGCCATGCTCTCCTTCGTGGGCGGGCATGAATCCCATCACGCGGTGCATTATTTCGCTTTTGTCAATTTGAAGGGCATACTGATCTCTCTGGGCATCGGTATGGCGGTCTATCTGATCGTGATCCGCCGTCTGCTGACCAAGCGGCAGGAGAACACACGAGTCCATTACAATCCCTTCGAGGGCGTTTTCTCCTTGGAGAACAACGTGTACAAGCCTCTGCTGCGCGGCATTCTGTGGATGTTGACCGTGCTCTGCCGTCTCTGCGGAGACATCACCGATTTGGCTGTTCTGGCCGTCAAACGCACGGTTCTGCGCACCGCCAAGGATATTCACGAGCCTCATCCGCGGCGCTTTGCTTATGGTCTGGGACGCCTGTACGGTCGCCTGACTAAAAAGGACGTGTCTCGCACAGGCGAAGCCTTTGTGCGCGGGATGGAGACCATTGCCAAGACCACCCGCCGTCTCACCGGCAACTTCTCTTTTGCTTTGCTTATGACCTGCTTTGGCATCTGCATCATTTTGATATTCATTCTGTTTGTAGGCGCTAAATAAATCCATTATACGAGGTAACCTATGCTGAACGAAAAAATCAAAACCGATTTTTTGTCCATCTTAAAGGAAGAACTCATTCCCGCCATGGGATGCACCGAGCCCATCGCGTTGGCCTATGCCGCCGCCAAGGGGCGAGAGGCGCTGGGAACGGATCTGCAACGGATCACTGCCCGATGCAGCGGTAACATCATCAAAAACGTGCGCTGTGTGCGCATCCCCAACTCCGGCGGACTGACCGGCATTGAGGCGGCTTGCTCACTGGGCGCTCTAGCCGGCGATGCTTCCCTCCACATGGAGGTGCTGGAAGGGGTCACCCCCGACGGATTAGCCGCCACTCTGTCCTTTCTCAACGAGCAACGGTGTAAGGTGGAGCTTTTGGAATCCGCTATTCCGCTCCATTTCATTATTGAGATGGACGGCGACGGTCATCACGTGGAGGTGGAGGTGCGATACAGCCACCAGAACATCGTGCGCATCACTCGAGACGGAGAGAATTTGCTGTGGGTAGAGGACCTGCGCGAAGTCACCGAGGTGGCAGACCGCAGCGGTCTGAGTATCGAGAACATCTACACCTTCGCAGATGAGATTGACATCGAGTCCATCCGCCCCTTCACCCAACAGCAGATCGACTGCAATATGGCCATTGCGGCACGCGGTATGCAGGGCGACTATGGTATCGGCATTGGCAAAGCTATCTTGGACACCTACTCCAACAATGTGTACGCTAAGATCCGTGCTTATGCAGCAGCGGCTTCCGAGGCCCGTATGGATGGCTGCGATATGCCGGTCATCATCACCTCCGGCAGTGGTAATCAGGGTATCACCTCCACGGTGCCTGTCGTGGTGTATGCTCGGGAAAAACATATCCCCGAGGACCGAATGATGCGCTCGTTGATCTTTTCCAGTTTGCTGACTGTGTTCCAGAAGGAATACATCGGCAAGCTGTCCGCCTTCTGCGGCGCGGTATCTGCCGCCTGTGCCGCCGGCGCCGCCATCACTTATATGGTGGGGGGCACCGTCACCCAGATCAAGGACACCATCGACAATACCTTGGCGGATATCCCCGGCATCATCTGCGATGGTGCCAAAGCCTCCTGCGCCGCCAAAATCTCGTCAGCGTTGGATGCGGCCCTGTTCTCCCACACTTTGGCCATGCAGGGCAAAGTATACGACTCCAACACCGGCATCCTGAAAGAGGATACCGGCGACACCATCCGCGGGGTGGGTCACATTGGTCGGGTGGGTATGCAGCCCACCGATCAGGAGATTGTGAAAATGATGATCTAACAAAAAAGACTCCGACATAACGTCGGAGTCTTTTTTTATCTCATTAAAGCTGGTTCACCACACCAATGAATAAGGGAAGTTGATCCGCACCCGTCACCACAAACAGGAAAGGACGGTTCAGTACAAAGTCCACCTCGTCCTCCGGCGGCATAGGTCTGCCGCAAAGGGTCATCTCGGTGTACGCGGCAGCGGTAACGCCCTCTTCGTCGATGGCAACCCGCACCCCGTGCTGCACCTTATCCAGCCACACCTCAGTGGTAGTGGTAAGGGGGTTGAAGTCCGCATTGGATCGATCAAAGCAATCCGCGATTCCCAGAGACTTCAAGCCCTCTTTGAGGTCCAGTTGGGACTGAATATCGAAGCGGGGAACGGAGAAGTTTACCTTTAAATCCTTTTGGTTATCCCATTCGCCGCCTGTCAACAAGAAATCCATGGCTTGCTCATCGGCCAGCAGATCCTCCACCGAAACGCCCTCGTCCGGCAGGACAAACCACATGGCTCCTTGTCCTTCCAATGCAAGCGAGGAGGCGGAGAAGCGGTCGCCCCAATAATAGGTGCCCCAGCTCTCGGTGCGATTCATAAAGGAGCAGGTCACATCTCCTGCGGCCCCATGAAAGGTATCCGCGGCCGTCTTATCCACCGAAAAGTAGTTAGTCCACTTGGCACGGAAATACATGGTGGTCAGCAGGGTCATCACCGTGTTCGGATCAGTGGTGATGCCGTCCACCTGCTCTTTGAGCAGACCGCCCGTCTGCTCGTTGAGCCAGTTGCGCATAGCCTTGGTAAAGCCGTCCGATCCCATCTCTCCCCGATAAGAAGAGGCATAATAGGAATCGGTCAGGGTGCGCAGAGTGTCCTTGTTAAAATCCACACCCTCATTAAGCCAAAGAGAAGAGCCCAGCACGCTAATCTCGGCACCATCGTTGCTGTAATTGGCGTTCCAAACCGCGTGGGCCTGCTCCCGCAGGGCGGTGATACTGTCCGCTCCCAGCAGATCCAGCACCTGCTGACGGGAGGTGCCGTCAGAAATCTCCGCCAACATGGCCAGCGCCATATACACGTTGAGGGGGGAATAAGCGCAGTTGTCGTTACCCACCCCGCTGAGGAAGGTGGCGGTGCTCTCACGGAAGAAGGCGGTCAATCCCTCGCCGGCGCCCCGATAGGTCGCCTGTTTATTCTTATCCGCCCGCCAGGCATCAAACTTTTTCTCAAACCCCAATTCCCGCTCGTTGGGATAGGAGGCCATCTCGGGATACTTCGCCTCGGCCAAGGTCTCCGCTTTGGCGGTCAGGCCGGGAAAGAGGTTATCCAAGATGCCGGGCTTCTTAGTCGTGGTCATGGTGGTTCCGTCTCCTTTGTTAATGGAATCCCCTTCCTGCTTCGACACGTCTCCCGCGGCGGTGGAGTCATCTAATATGGGTGGCTGGATAAAATGGTGGCCGAACAAGGCGCCCAGACACACCGCCATCACCAGCACCGCCGCCACGGCCGCCGTCCAGCGGAAGGGACGGCGCTTAAAGAGCGGGGGTGCTGTCTGTTCTTTCTGTATAGGGGCAGGGGTATCTGCCCGTGCGATCAATACGGGGTCTACCATACCGATGGCATCTTGCAGATCGGTTGCTTTCATTCCCATATATCCTCCTTTTGTAAGTGATCTTTTAGCTTTTCACGGGTGCGCAACAGCAGTATCCGTATACGGCCCTGACTGCATCCGAAGCGGGTGGCGATGGCCGCCACCGAGTCCATATACCAATAGCGGCGCAAGAACACGTCGCATTCCTCCCGCGGCAGGGTGTGCAGAAATGCGGAAATACAGGCGGCCAATTCGCGACACTCAACGCCCTCGTGGACACCGCCGTGGGCGGGGACACACTCCTCTAATTCTGCCAATGACACCGCCGCCGTGCCGCCGCCCCGTTTGGCGGTGCGGGCGGTGCGGTACCGATCCAGCGCCAACCGACGGGTGATGGTGCCTAAAAAGGCGAACAGCACCTGCGGACGCTGCGGGGGCATCTGCTCCCATGCCCGCAGGTAGGTGTCGTTTTCGCACTCCTCGGCACCGCCCTCATCCCTCAGGATGGCATAGGCGATCCCGTACAGACGGTGTCCGTATTTCTCGCGGGTAAGACGCAGGGCCGCCTCATCCCGCTGATGATACAGTTCCACGATTCGGTTGTCCTCCATACCTGCACCTCCTGTCCGTGAAAAGGGCCCTTCACCTACAAAGACGATAAAAATGGCTTGTTGTTACATATTTTTTCCTTTTTTTATTAAAACATAAACCCGACGGCTTTGCAACCGTCGGGTTTTGGTTTACTTATTGCAAGTTTTCTACCACACCGGCAAAGAGCAGGGTATCCGCTCCCGTAATGATGAACAGGAAGGGGCGATCTACCACAAAGTCGATATTAGCATCCGGACCGCCTCCCATACCGTATTCCATCTCTACAAAGGCGGCAGCGGTGACTCCCTTTTCATCCACCGCAACACGGGTGGCGTGACGGACCCGATCCAGCGTCACCTCCCCGCCCTGTTCGGCGAGGATGCCGGAAAAGTCCGCCTTTTCAGCATCGAACACGTCGGTGACCCCCAGTCGGGACAAGCTCTCTTTGAGATCCAGATCCGAGGTAATATCAAAGCGGGGCATGGTCAGTCGTACCCAAGCATCCTCTTTGTTGGCATAATCATCATCCTGTATCACCGCCAGTACCTGCGGATCGTCCAGCAGAGACTCCACCGATTCCCCCTCGTTGGGCAAGAAGACGTACATCGAGGGCATTTCTTTCATCGTCACACGAGCACACAGGAAATGGTCGCCCCAAAAATAGCTATCAGACAGCTCCCGATACATCATAGAATGGATGGTGTCTCCGTCGTAACCGTGGAATACCACGTCGCGGAACTCCTCAAACTCGTCCATCCAAATGCCGCGGAAATGCAGGGTGCTCACCAGCGCCAACGCCGTGTTGGGATTCAACTTAACGCTCTCCACCTGCTGGGACAGCAGCCCGCCTGTATGGTCGTTGAGCCAGTCCCGCAGCACACTGTTATACTCTTCGCTGCCCATCTCGCCCCGGTAGGCGGCAGCGTAATACTGCTGAGCCAAGGCATCCAGCGTATCCTGACGGTAAGTTGCTTTATCATCCTGACGAAGCCACAGGGAGTTGCCGAAACGGCAGGTGACCAATTCATCATCCCGATACAGACCCTCCCACAGGGCGTTTGTCTTATCCCGCAGGGCGGCGAGATTCTCCTGCCCCAACAGATTCAGGATCTGCTGACGGCTGTCTCCGGCGGCAGTCTCCGCCAGCACGCCCAACGCCATATAGAGAGTCAGCGGCGAATACACTCGATTCTTTCCATCGCCGTCTTTCAGCAGCGCCGCCATCGTATCGGCATAAAAAGCGGTCATTCCATCCGCGTTTTGCTCCAACCGCTCCCTCTTTTGTTGTTCCTCTTCCCACTTTTGCCAATAATCGTCCGGAGCAGACAAGGCCGGATAACTGGGGATTGCCATCGCGAACACCCGCGAGGGCAGATTCTGCGCCGTGGTAGTCGTGGTGGTTTGAGTGGTCGTGGTAGTATCCTCGGTGGTCGTGTCCTCTTGGGAGGTATCGCTGACCGAGGTGTCGGGGTCACTCACAGGCGGTGTCTCAGAACGGTGTCCGAATAGAGCGCCCAGACAGACCGCCATCACCAGTACCGCCGCCACCGCCGCTGTCCATCGAAGCGGAGATCTTTTGCGTACCGTCAGAGGCTGTCCCGCCTCCTCCACCAAATCGGCATCCACGTCGCCGAGTATATTTAGTAACCAATGATTCGTCATAGGGTGATTCCCTCCTTTTCCAGCACCTCGCGTAATCGGTCGCGGGTACGTTTGAGCATCATCTTCACTTTACTCGTACCGTATCCGTAGCGCAGAGCGATCTGCTCCACCGAGTCGAAATACCAATAGCGGCGCAGAAACACACACCGCTCCGCTTGGGGACGCGTACGAAGGAAATCGGACACAAGCGCCGCTGCTTGCTTTTCGTCCAGCTCCTCCTCCACCGCCCGTCCCGCGGGGATACAGTCGGTCAATTCTTCCAGTGAGAGGGCCACCTGACCGCTGCCGCGGCGGTCGCTCTGCCGCCGTCGCCAGCCGTCCAAGGCCAGACGGCGGGTAATGGCACCCAGATAGGCGGAAAGTCGCAAAGGACGCTCGGGCGGGACGCGGTTCCACACCCGCAACCAAGTGTCGTTGACGCACTCCTCCGCGTCCTCGCCGTTTTGCAGGATCTGCATGGCGATGGCACGACAATAGGCGCCGTATTTGGCGGCGGTTTCGGTAATGGCGCTCTCCTGCCGTTGCCAATACATCTCGATGATACGCGCGTCCTCCATCGCAACTCCTCCTCTCTTGTCAAAAAGGCCTTTCACCCATAAAGACGCAATTTTTGCCAATCGGTCACTGTTTTTCAACCATATTTTAACACTTCTCTCGAAAAACTGCAATTCCTTCCCTTGCCGCTTGACGCCGGTGGGGAAAATGATATAATAAGGAGGAAAGAACGGAGGGTGACCTATGACTGTCCAAACTGTGTACGATTATCTGAATGAACGCGCCCCCTTTGCCACCGCGGAGGAGTGGGACAACCCCGGCCTGCTGGTGGGAGATCCCGCTCAGACCGTCACAGGCATCGTGGTGGCACTGGATGCTACCGCGGGTGCTCTGGAAACGGCAAAGGCGATGGGTGCTAACCTGCTGGTGACCCATCACCCCGTCATCTTCGCTCCCCTCAAACGGTTGGAGAAGAGCAGTCTGCCCTATCGGCTGGCGCAGAAAAATGTGAGCCTCATCGCCGCCCACACCAATCTGGACAAGACCGAAGGTGGCGTCAACGACACTCTGGCCGCCCGTCTGGGACTCACTCATGTGACGGTGGCGGAAGACGGGTACACCCGTATCGGTCGTCTGCCTCAGCCGATGAGTGCCAAAGCCTTTGCCGCCCATGTGGCGCAGGTGTTGGACACCACCGTGCGCTATAACGGTGAGAGTGCGGTCACCACCGTGGCGGTGTGCGGCGGTGGCGGCGGTGATTTCATCGCCGACTGCATTGGCTATGCGGACGCCTACGTCACCGGTGAGGTCAAGCATCATGAATGGCTGGCCGCCGCTGATCGTATCCAAGTGGTGGAGGCAGGGCATTACGCCACCGAGGTGCCGGTAGTCGACACCCTGTGTAGCTGGCTGCAAGAAGCCTTCCCCACTGTAACGGTGACCCCCTATCGGGACGGAGAGCCCTACGCGGTAACAAAATAACGTATCCCTATCCTATAACGAAAAGAGGTGACCGCCCATGGCACTGGACGGTGCATTTTTAGCCTGTCTGCGGCAGGAATTGCTGCAAGAATTACCCGACGCCCGCATTGACAAGATCCACCAACCGGCGCGGGAGGAACTGCTCATCGCCCTGCGCTATCGGGGCGGCGCCAAAAAATTGTATCTATCAGCGGGTGCCAACGCCCCCCGCATCCACTTCACTTCCGAAGCCCCCGAAAATCCTGCTCAACCCCCGATGTTCTGTATGCTGCTACGCAAACGGCTCACAGGTGGGCGTCTGGTCGATATCCGTCAGAATGGATGGGAACGGGCGCTGTATCTGGACTTCGACTGTATCAACGAGTTAGGCGATCCTGTACGCCTAACCTTGGCAGTGGAAATTATGGGACGCCACAGTAACATCATCCTTATTGGGTCTGACGGCTATATCATTGATTCCATCAAGCGGGTAGACCCCGCTATGTCCTCGGTGCGGCCTATTCTACCGGGACTGCGGTACGAGGTACCGCCGGCAGCAGAGGGTCGGTACGACCTGTCTGTTCACACTCCCGAACAACTGACCGAGGCGGTGCGGAGCGGCAAGGATGCTCCTCTATCCAAGGCGTTGGGCACTCTAACCCAAGGCCTCTCCCCCCTCTCCTGTCGGGAGATCGCCTATCGGGCCACAGGAGGACAGGACCTGCCGGTCAGCGCCCTCGCCCCCAAAGAGTGGGAAAAGCTTACCGACTGCCTGACCCGTACGCGGGACGCGGTGCTCACCGGTGAGCGGCGCACCCCCTATCTGCTGGTGAAACCCGACGGGACCCCCTTGGAGTTCAGCTTTCAGCCTATCATTCAGTACGGACTGGCCGCCGCGGGGCAGGAGATGGACTCCTTTTCTGCACTGCTGGACGCCTTCTATGCCCGTCGCGCCGCCGCCGAGCGTATCAAGGTGCGCAGTCACGATCTGCTCCGTGTACTCACCAATGCCACCGAGCGGGTGCGGCGTAAACTGAATAACCAACGGCAGGAGCTGGCCGCCGCCGCCCATCGGGACACCCTGCGGCTGTACGGCGATCTGATTAACGCCAATATGCACCTCATCACGGTGGGTGCCTCCACGGCACAGCTTATCAACTACTACGATGAGAACTGTGCCCCTATCACCGTGCCGTTGGACCCCGCCCTGTCGGCGGCGGCCAATGCCCAAAAGTATTATAAGGACTATCGCAAGGCCCAGACCGCCGAGCGAATCCTCACCGAGCGGATCAGCGCCGGCGAGCAGGAACTTACGTATCTGGACTCGGTATTTGACAGTCTCACCCGTGCCGCCACCACCCGTGAACTGGAAGAACTGCGCACCGAATTGGAGGAGCAGGGATATCTGCGGCGGCAGCGGGGCAAACAGAAGCCCCCACCCCCTATGAAACCGCTTACATTCCGCTCGGATGACGGGTTTACCATCTTGGTGGGGCGAAACAACTTGGAGAACGATCGTCTGACCCTGCGCACTGCCAAAGGCAGCGATATTTGGCTGCACACCAAAAACATCCCAGGCTCCCACGTGATCGTGGTGACCGAGGGACAGACCCCACCCGATCGCACCTTGGAGCAGGCGGCTATCTTAGCCGCCACCCACTCCAAGGCGACCGAAAGCGTACAGGTGCCGGTGGACTATACTGCCGCACGGTATGTGAAAAAGCCCTCCGGCGCCAAACCGGGTATGGTGATCTATACCGATAACCGCACCGCCTACGTAAATCCCGACCCAGCGCTTCGAGATCGGTTGCGGGTGGAATAAATCATAACCACCGGCCGTGCCGGTGGTTTGCACAGCC
>JAZNJO010000045.1:0-44409 GCA_045578085.1 Acutalibacteraceae bacterium
CCATGGTCGGTATGACCGTGGCTTGCGCCGTTGCCGTCTCCGAGGCGAAGTAATCGAACTTAGGCAAAACAAAAACCGACGTTGGGATTTCCCAACGGCGGGTTTCTTATGTTATGTAGGACGATTGGAACCCGATCAGAACTCAACATTCACGGTGGTGTCGGGACCGTCGGCCAAGGCGGCATCCACCAGTTCTTCGATGTTGCCCTCGGCCACGCACATCACGGTGTCAGCGGCACCGTAGTATACCTTCAGAGTACCGTCGTCGTCGGCGATGGCGCCGCAGGTGAACACCACGTTGGGCACGTAACCCGTGCGCTCGTAGATAGCCTCGGGGGCAAGGATGAAGTTGTGGCAGCGGCCGATAACCTTGCGGGGATCCTCCAAATCATGGACCGCGCAGCCCAGACGATAGATCTGACCGGCCATGGTGTTGGTGGTGGCGTGATAGATGTTCAGCCAGCCTCTGGAGGTCTTGATGGGAGGTGCGCCGGGACCGATCTTGTTATCCTGCCAGATGTCGTAGGAATCGGTGGTCATAATGAACTGCTGGTTGCCCCAGTGGATCAGGTCGGGAGAATAGCTGATGAAGATACCGCCGTTGCCGGAGTTGGCAAAGTTGGGACGCTCGAAACGGACGAACTGGCCGTTGATCTTCTCCGGGAACAGCACACAGTTACGATAGTCGATGGCGGTGGTGAGAGCCACACGCTCGATGTTGATGAAATCCTTCGTCTTAGCCAGACCGATCTGGAAACCGTAGGTGGCAAAGCAGGAATAGAAGATGTAGTAGGTATCCCCGATCTTGGTGACGCGCGGATCCTCTACGCCCTTGTTCTCAGGGTTTTTGAACATACCGCTCTCCGCCTTCTGGAATACCGGCTCGGGATGAATCTCAAAATTGTATCCGTCCTTAGAGCGAGCCAGACCGAAAACCGAACGGCCGTCGGTTCTACCGCAGCGGAGCAGAAGGATATATTCGTCTCTCAGTTTTGCCGCGCCTGCATTGTAAACGGTTTCACACTTGAAGGGCATATCCTTGGGAGTGATAATGGGATTGCCTTCATACTTTTTCAGCATTACCTTTGACATGATTTCTCCTCCATCGTTTTTGTCGTTTTGCAAACCTGCAATGATTCCCGCGGCCTGCGCCACACCTCCGCCTTGATTTATACTTCCTAAGCGCCCCACTGACATGAGGGGGAGACCCTTTGCTCTGCCGCCGACTGTTTTTGGTCGGAACGGTCAAGCCTTGTTTGGGGTGGATTGGTTCATCGAATTATAAATATTATAACGTATTATTTTTCTATTGTAAAATGTTTTTTGATTTTTAACTATTTATGGAAAAATTGAGTAAAAAACACCCTGCTTTTTGTGGCTTTGGCAGCGGTTTGGGTGAACCCCCTTGCTATGGCGCAAGATTTTCGTCGTTTATGCATTCGGATCTGCAATACTTTGGTCAGGAAAAAGAATGTTGTTTATGAGTTGTATGGTTGCATTGAAACCAAATGCGGTGGTCTCCAAAGCGGTTGGAACGGTATCGCCCGTCATGGGGCGTATGCACGGTGACGCTCGGTTTGCCGGCTCATCTTCCGTGCCCGCGCACGAAGAGATGATGGGGCTGATCGGCGCTGGTGCCAACCCCATCGTTTGTCGCCCTTTTAATTTTTGCGCATGAAATTATAGAACCACCTCATATTTTCACTTATTTCTTGAACGGACGTGGAAAGCCTTATTTATCATAAAGTTGCATAGCATCTGGGGAGAGCTTTGATTTCACAACTCTTCCTTTCTCTATTGACTTTTGGCAGCTTTTTCCGTATAATTTTGGTAATACATTGCCCGAAAGGAAGGTAATCATAATGGCATTTGATAAAATCGTATTTGAGGATCACTTTGACGGGGATACCCTGAATCGGGATATCTGGGATTATGAGATCGGTTTCATCCGCAACCACGAGCCCCAGTATTATACCGACCGCCCCGCTAACATTTATGTGAAGGACAGCATGCTGCACATCGTCACCCTGCGTGAGGATTACGAGGGTGCCAAGTACACCTCCGCTTCCATCAACACCTTGGGCAAGTATTCCTGCCTGTACGGCCGTGTAGAGATGCGTGCCAAGCTGCCTTATTCTAAAGGTCTGTGGCCCGCATTCTGGATGATGGGCGAGAACTTCCCTGTGGTCAACTGGCCCCGTTGCGGCGAGCTGGACATTATGGAGATGATCGGCAAAGAGTCTGACCCCGGTTCCAATGGCGAGCAGACTATGAGCCTGCACTATTTCTCCAAAGAAGCCAATGACATACATTCTTCCATTGAGCGCTACCGCTCTCCCTATGAGTGCTTTGGTGACGATTTCCACATCTGGGCCGTAGAGTGGGAGGAGAACGAGATCCGCTGGTACTTTGATGACGTGATGACCCGCCGCGCCGAGCTGACCGAGGATATGCTGGGGTGCTTCAATAAGCCTCAGTTTATTCTGGTGAACACCGCTCTGTCCGACTGGAACGACGACGAACGCCCCGACGAGGAGCACACCATCCTGCCTCAGGAATATCTCATCGATTACATCCGCGTGTATCAATAATGAATCAAAAACGCCTCTGCGGTTGCAGGGGCGTTTTACTGTTGATATTTAATTTTAAAAATGTATAATTTTAATTGAGTTATGGTGATAGAAGGCGTATGCCCCTCCGAATCTCACTAAATCTATTGACAATTCTTGGGGATCTTTTTATACTGAGAACGTGCCCGATTGCTTTGTGCAGAGAGGGGAAAAGCTTCGAAAAGGAGATATGAATATGGCATTTGATAAATTGATTTTTGAAGATCATTTTGACGGTGATACCATCAATCGCGATAACTGGGGTTTTGAGATCGGTTTTATCCGTAATCACGAGCCTCAATATTACACCGACCGTCCCTGCAACGCTTACGTAGAGGACAGTATGCTGCACATTGTCACACTGCGCGAGGAATATGAGGGTGCCAAGTATACCTCTGCCAGCCTGAACACTCAGGGTAAATTCTCCTGCACCTACGGCCGCATCGAGATGCGCGCCAAGCTGCCTTGGTCCAGAGGTATCTGGCCTGCATTTTGGACGCTGGGTGACAATATCTCCGTGGTCAACTGGCCCCATTGCGGTGAGATCGACATTATGGAGAACACCGTCACCAAGGATCCCGAGACCAATGGTGAGATGCGCTCCACTCTGCACTTCCAGACCAAGAGCACCGATGAGCATAACTGCATCACCGGTTGGTATCATCTGCCCAAGGGCGAGATGTTTGCCGACGATTTCCACATTTATGCCGTAGAGTGGGAGGAGAAGGAATGTCGTTTCTACTTTGACGATCTGTGCTTCCATACTCAGCCCATCACCGAGGATATGAAGGATTGCTTCCATAAGCCTCACTTCATTCTCATCAATACGGCTCTGTCCGATTGGAATGAGGACGAGCGTCCCAATGACACGGAGACGGTTCTGCCCCAGCATTACATCATCGACTATATCCGCGTCTATCAATAATAGTAATGAATCCCCTGTCTGTCCGACGGGGGATTTCTGTTTTTAAAGGAGGAGCATTATGTCGTTCGATTGTTTGGTGTTTGAAGAGCATTTTGACGGGGCGTCGATCGATCGTACCCTGTGGGATTATGAGATCGGTTTTATTCGCAACCACGAGCCCCAGTATTATACCGACCGTCCTTGCAATGCCTATGTGCAGGATAGCTTGCTGCACATCGTTACCCTGCGCGAGGACTACGAGGGGGCGCGTTATACCTCTGCCAGCCTGAATACATTGGGTAAATACAGTTTTACTTACGGTCGCATCGAAATGCGAGCCAAGCTTCCATGGAGCAAAGGTCTTTGGCCTGCTTTCTGGCTGATGGGAGACAACTTTCCGGTAGTGGACTGGCCCCACTGTGGGGAGATCGATATTATGGAGATCTTTTGCACCAAGGAGGAGGCTACCAACGGAGAGCTGGTGATGAGCCTGCACTGGCAGAGCAAGGAGCGGGATGAACACGGCCGCATCACGCGATTTTATCAGTTGCCGAAGGGCAAATTGGCGGACGATTTCCATATTTACGGTTTGGAGTGGACTGAGACGGAGTTGCGATGGCTCTTTGACGGGGAGTGCAAGGTGACGGTTCCCATTACCGAGGATATGAAAGGTTGCTTTAACAAGCCCCATTTTATTCTCATCAATACGGCGCTGTGTGACCACAAGGAGGATCTGCGTCCCGATGAGGAAAACACGGTTTTGCCTCAGGAATATTTGATTGATTATATCCGTCTGTATCAGTGACAAAACTAAGGAGGAGCGGGATATTTTCCGTTGACCTGCGGGGATTTGTATGCTAAAATGAAAAAGATGGCAGGTAGGATCTGCCAAAAATGGATTGAGGTGTATACAATGAGCAAAGTGTGGAAGTTGACCCCTTCTTTTAAGGACTATATCTGGGGTGGCAACAAATTGATGACCGAGTACGGCGTTAAGGATATGAACTGCGTTGCTGAGGCGTGGGTGTTGTCTGCCCATCCAGACGGCCCTAGTTATCTGCCGGATGGCACCGCTTTTGTGAATAAGCTGGCGGCCGTTGGCTCCGCCGCACTAGGTGCTAAGGCGGCTTCCTTTAAGGATTTCCCTCAGCTGATTAAGTTGATCGATGCCCGCAGTGATCTGTCGGTGCAGGTGCATCCCAGCGATGAGTATGCGCTGGCTAACGAGGGTCAGTTCGGCAAGACCGAGATGTGGTACATCTTGGATGCGGAAGAGGGCGCCGGTATTTATTACGGTTTCCAGCGGGACGTTACTCGTGCCGAGATGGAAGAGGCTATCCGTACCAACACATTGACCGATATTCTGCGTTTTATTCCCGTGCAGAAGGGGGAGAGCTATTTTATTCCCTCCGGCACTATCCACGCCATTGGTAAAGGACTGCTCATCGCGGAGATTCAGCAGAATTCCAACGTGACCTATCGCGTGTATGACTACGGCCGTCGGGATGCTCAGGGTAATACCCGTCCTCTTCACGTGGAGAAAGCACTGGAGGTGTCGGATCTGACCCGTGCTGCCGACGCAACCGAGCCCACGCAGGTGATCGTGGAGGGCGGCGTGTTCTCTCAGGTGTCCACATGCTCTTATTTCACCGTTACTGAGTTAAAGGCAGACGGCACCGTTACCATAGGAACTCCCGATACCTTCACCGCCGTGCTGGTGCTAGAAGGGGAGGGTACCATTGACGGTGAACCCTTCGGTCGTTACGATACCTTCTTCCTCCCTGCTGATGCGGGTGAGGTGGAGATGAAGGGCTGTTTCACGGCTCTGCTGTCGACTCTGTGATGCTTAACAAAGGAGTGTTGAATATGTATTCTATCGGTATTGATTTGGGCGGCACCAACATTGTGGCCGGTCTGGTGGATGTAAACTGCAAGATCCTCACCACCGCAAAGGTGAAGACGAACCTGCCTCGTGATCCTATGTCGATCATGGAGGATATGGCGGCGCTGTGCTTCTTGGTTATGGAGCAGGGCGGCGTGACCAAGGAAGAAGTATCTTTTGTAGGTATCGGTTGCCCCGGCACCTGCAATGTAGAGACCGGTGTGGTGGAGTATTCCAATAACCTGCGATTCGATCACGTGATGCTGGGTCCTGTGATGAAAGAGAAGACGGGCCTGCCCGTGTATATTGAGAACGACGCCAACGCAGCGGCTCTGGGCGAGGCGATGGCGGGTGCAGCTCGCGGTGCTAGCAAGAGTGTGTGCATCACTCTCGGCACCGGCGTGGGCGGTGGTATTGTGCTGGACGGCAAGATATACAGTGGCTCCAACTATGCGGGCGCTGAGTTGGGTCATATGGTTATTGTCGTGGACGGTGAGCCCTGTACTTGCGGTCGCCACGGTTGCTGGGAGACTTATGCCTCCGCCACGGCGCTGATCCGTCAAACTAAGGCGGCCATGGAAGCGGACCGCGACAGCCTGATGTGGAAGCAGGTATGCGGCGACATCAACAAAGTGGATGGTCGCGTCTGTTTTGAGGCTGCTAAGCAGGGGGATGCCGCGGCGCAGGCTGTGGTGGATCAGTACGTTAAGTATCTGGCTTGCGGTCTGTCTAATGTCATCAACATCTTCCAGCCCAACATCCTGTGTGTGGGCGGCGGTGTGTGCAATCAGGGAGAGAATCTGCTGACACCGGTGCGAAAGCTGATCGAAGAAGAGCGGTACAGCAAATATTCTGTCAAACAGACTAAACTGTGCGTAGCTCAGCTGGGCAACGACGCCGGTATCGTAGGTGCCGCTTGCTTGGGACGATAAGAAAGCCCTTTCAGGACACCCTTTTCTCGAATAGAGGATAGGGTGTCTTTTTTTGCGTTTTAATAAAATAAAAACCCCCGAAAACACTTAGTTTCGGGGGTTGATCGGCTGTAAAGAGCAACAGCTTTACATATCAATTATCCAGAAATTTCTTAATGGCTTGTATGGATTTATCGCTGATGGCGTGTTCGATTTTGCATGCGTCCATGTCAGCGGTTTCGGCGTCCACGCCCAGACGAATCAGCGCCTGTGTCAGAACGGTGTGACGGTCGAAAATTGTTTCTGCTACCTCGCGGCCTTCTTTGGTTAGGATGATATATCCGTCCTCATCAACGCTGATGAAACCACCGCTTTTCAGAAGCCCCATAGCGCGACTAACGCTGGGTTTGGAATAGCCCATGTGTTCCACGATATCGATACTGCGCACGGCAGGCAATTGTTTACTTAGAACCAAAATAGTTTCCAGATACATTTGTCCGGATTCTTGCAAGTGCATAGGTGCGTTCCTCGTTTCATAGAATTGACTTATCGTCCGTAGCCTGTGAGATCACGAATGACCTCGCCGGCCAGAATCAAACCCGCCGCTGCGGGGACAAAGGAATTACTGCCGGGGGTAGGTTTGGCGCGCTTTTGTGCCGGTCGTGTGTCGCTTTCGGGGGCGGGAGAGTTGTCGTCGGTTTCGGCTGGTACCAAGGGATCTTCGGTGGAGTACACCACTTTTAAGTGCCGGATGCCCCGCCGTCCCAGTTCCTTGCGCATGACACGTGCCAAGGGACAGACGGTGGTCTTGCTAATGTCCGCCACGCGGAATGCGGTGATGTCCAGCTTGTTTCCTGCACCCATACAACTGATAATAGGTACCCCTGCTGTGTGAGCGCCTTCCGCCAGTGCCAGTTTTCCGGTCACAGTGTCGATGGCATCCACAATGTAGTCGTATTGAGATAAGTCAAATTGCTCCGCTGTTTGGGGCAGATAAAAGGTTCGATGGGTCGTTACCACGGCGTCGGGGTTGATGGAGGCGATGCGTGCCGCTGCTACGTCCACTTTGTATTGACCCACCGTGTTGTGGGTGGCGAAGATCTGACGGTTCAGGTTGGACAGTGCCACTTTGTCGTCGTCGATGAGATCCAGCGCTCCCACACCGGCACGGGTCAGGGCTTCAACCACGTAACCGCCCACACCGCCAATGCCGAAAACCGCCACACGGGCATCGTTTAACCGCTCTATCGCTTGTTCACCCAGTTGGATGGCGGTACGGGAAAAGGCTTCGTTCACGGGAGCACCTCCTTCATTTAAGATGGTATCATCATAGCATAGAAAGGGGGCGGTTGTCAATGTTCTCCGCCTTGACAGACGGAAGGTTGAATGATATAATTCAGTGCATTCAAGGAGGGCGACAAGTATGGCTGTTGCGCAGAATATCTCAGAACTGATTGGGAACACCCCTTTGCTGGCCTTGGAGCGGATGTTCCCAAAGACGCGAGTGCTGGCGAAACTGGAAGGATTCAATCCCGCAGGCAGCGCCAAGGATCGGGTGGCGATGGCTATGATCTGCACCGCCGAGGAGCAGGGGCTTCTGTTTCCTGATTCTACCATTATTGAACCAACCAGCGGCAACACCGGCATCGGTCTGGCGGCTGTGGCGGCGGTAAAGGGGTATCGGGTGTTGCTCACCATGCCGGAGACTATGAGTGTGGAGCGGCGCCGGTTGCTGACTGCTTACGGGGCGGAGTTGGTGCTCACTCCGGGTGAAGAGGGGATGAACGGTGCCGTTCGCAAAGCAAAGGAGTTGGCTCGATCCATTCCTCACAGCTTTATTCCTTCCCAGTTTGATAATCCCGCTAATGCGGCGGCTCATTACGCCACCACCGGTCCCGAGATCTGGCAGGACACCGCGGGTGCCGTGGATATTTTCGTGGCGGGGGTGGGTACCGGCGGCACCCTCACCGGCGTGGGTCGGTATCTGAAAGAACATAATTCCTGCGTGCAGGTGATAGCGGTAGAACCCGCTGCCTCTCCCGTACTGTCAGGCGGGCAGGCAGCCCCCCACGGCTTGCAGGGGATCGGTGCCGGCTTTATTCCCGCCGTGTTAGATACGGAGATCTACGACGAAGTGGTTACCGTGACCGAGGAGGAGGCCTATGCTGCGGCACGTCAACTGGCCAGAAAAGAAGGGGTGCTGTGCGGTATCAGCGGCGGTGCAGCCTTGATGGCGGCACAGCAGGTGGCCGTTCGTCCCGAAAATATGGATAAAACTATTGTTGTACTGTTGCCTGATACAGGTGACCGTTATTTGTCTACTCCGTTGTTTGAATAATTTCGTCACCGTCGTTTCGGGTTGAAACGGCGGTGTTTTTTATGTTGACAAATACCCCCTAGGGGTATATAATGAAAACAAAGGAGTGATTATGATGCAAGAGAATACTTGTTGTGAAGCACGGCAGACGGTACGCTCGGAGGAAGAGTGCAAGAAACTGATAAACCGTCTTAGTCGTATTGAAGGGCAGATTCGCGGCATTCGCGGTATGATTGAATACGATGCCTATTGTACCGATATTCTGACCCAGTCCGCAGCGGTCACCGCCGCGATGAACAGCTTTAACAAGGAATTGTTAGGTAATCACATTCGCGGCTGTGTCTCTCGGGATATCCGCGAGGGGCGGGACGAAGCAGTGGAGGAACTCTTGGTTATTTTGCAGAAGCTGATGAGGTGATAGGATGACCCAGTATCGTGTAACCGGAATGACCTGTGCGGCTTGTAGTGCGCGGGTGGAACAGACGGTGAAGGCCATAGATGGCGTTGAAACCTGTGCAGTCAGTTTACTCACCAACTCCATGACCGTAGAGGGTACGGTGACCCCTGACGAGGTAATCTGTGCCCTGCAACGGGTGGGCTTCGGAGCTGCTCTGACAGGAGAGAGAACGGCGAATGCCCCTGTCGAAAAACAAGCAGAAACAGATGCAACCCGTCCACTGTTTCGTCGCTTGTCGGTGTCGGTGGGCTTTTTAGCGGTGTTACTTTATTTATCGATGGGGCATACTATGTTTGGTTGGCCATTGCCGCCTTTTTTGGCGGACCACCCTGTGGCTTTGGGGCTTTCCCAGATGCTTCTGACCATAGTTATTATGATCATTAATCAGGCGTTTTTTGTGAACGGCGTGAAGAGCGCTCTCCACGGCGCGCCCAATATGGACACCTTGGTTTCCCTGGGCTCTTCAGCTGCTTTTGTGTACAGCACATGCGTGCTGTACACAATGATTACGGGAGGGGAACAAGCAGGGGGACTTCACGATCTGTATTACGAGTCCGCGGCTATGATCCTCAGTTTGATTACCTTCGGCAAAATGTTGGAGGCTCGCGCCAAGGGACGTACCACCGATGCCTTGCGAGGGCTGATGGAATTGGCGCCCCGTACTGCCGTATTGTGGGTGGACGGGAAAGAACGCATCGTCCCTGCTCAGCAGGTGGCGGTGAATGATATGTTCTTGGTGCGTCCCGGTGACACCGTGCCGGTGGACGGCGTGGTGGTGGAGGGACAGAGCGCTGTGAATGAGTCTGCCCTTACCGGTGAGAGCATACCGGTGGAGAAAAAAGTAGGGGACACGGTGTCCTCAGCGACTCTTAATCAAACAGGAGTGTTGCGATGTCGCGCTACACGGGTAGGGGAGCAGACAACGCTCTCCCAGATTGTACGTATGGTGGAGCAAGCCGCCGCCACCAAAGCCCCTATCGCTAAGATTGCCGATAAAGTGGCGGGCGTGTTTGTTCCGGTGGTGCTGGGCATTGCGCTAATCACTACCATAGGGTGGCTATGTGTCGGTCAGATAGCAGGCTTTGCTCTGGCGCGTGGGATCTCGGTGCTGGTCATTAGTTGCCCCTGCGCGCTGGCACTGGCTACCCCTATGGCGATCATGGTGGGAAGCGGGCTGGGTGCTCGTCACGGGGTGTTGTTTAAGACCGCCGCTGCCATGGAACAGACCGGACGGGCACAGATTGTGGTGCTGGATAAAACGGGTACCGTCACCGCAGGACAACCTGAAGTAACAGATGTGCTGGCGGTGACGGATGAAAGTACTTTGTGGCGGGTAGCCTATGCCTTGGAACGACACAGCGAGCATCCTTTGGGCGCGGCGGTGCGCCGCTTCGCAGAACACAGGGGCGTGGCGACCGCCGCAGTGGAGAATTTTCGTGTGTTGACCGGTCATGGGGTGACCGCCGTCGTGGACGGCATAGAGGCAGTGGGAGGCAATCGAGAGCTGATCGAACAGTATGCGGTCATCTCCGCCGAACTGTTGCAACAGGCCGAAGCTTTGTCGGCACAGGGAAAAACGCCGCTTTACTTTGCAGCGAAAGAGCGGCTGTTGGGTATCATCGCCGTGGCGGATACCATCAAGGAGGACAGTCCCGCCGCCATCGCACAACTCAAAGCCATGGGCCTGCGGGTGGTGATGCTCACAGGGGACAACGAGCAGACGGCTCGCGCCATCGGAGAGCAAGCGGGGGTGGATGAAGTGATCGCTCAGGTGTTGCCTCAGGACAAAGAGACGCACGTCCGTCGGTGGATGGAGTCGGGAGTCACCATGATGGTGGGGGACGGCATCAACGATGCGCCGGCTCTGACCCGCGCCCATATCGGTGTGGCCATCGGCGCCGGTACGGACATTGCCATTGACGCGGCGGACGTGGTGTTGATGCACAGTCGCCTGACCGACGTGGTTGCCGCCATACGGCTGAGTCAGGCGGTATTGCGCAACATCCGCCTCAATCTGTTTTGGGCCTTTTTCTACAATGCTTTGGGTATTCCCTTGGCGGCAGGGCTGCTCATACCTGTATTGGGA
Organism: Acutalibacteraceae bacterium; assembly: GCA_045578085.1. Lineage (GTDB taxonomy): Bacteria > Bacillota > Clostridia > Oscillospirales > Acutalibacteraceae > UBA5905. The sequence continues at coordinate 11,167 of JAZNJO010000045.1, forward strand.
TGGCAACTCAGTCCCGCTTTCGGAGCGGCGGCTATGTGTCTGTCCAGTTTTTGTGTAATGACCAATACGTTGCGCCTGAGTTGGTTCCGTATGGAAAAAGAGGCTTGTTCTTGTCAACGTCATAAGGAGGAAAATACTATGAAAAAAGAGATCAAAGTCGAAGGGATGATGTGCGCCCACTGTGAGGCCCACGTCAAGGAAACGCTGGAAGCGATCCCTGGTGTTATCGAGGCGGTGGCGGATCGGTTGGCGGGTGTAGCCACTGTGACCCTCTCCGAAGAGGTGGAGGAGACGGTGTTGAGAGCTGCTGTGGAAGCCATAGGCTATAAAACATTGGATTAAAGATAAACCCTCTGTCGCAGGTGTGCGGCGGAGGGTTTTCTTCAATTAGCGGTTGCGTCGTGGCAGGAATTATGGTAAACTGTAAGAAAGTATTGGATGGGAGACTGCGCTATGACATTGAGCGAAAAGCAAAAGAATAAGATGCGCCGATTTATTCGGGGCGTTATGATCATTGTGGCGGTGTTTCTGCTGTTGATCGCATTGGCAATCCCGATTGCTAATAATGCAGTGGCATTGGGTGTGGAGCGGGAGCTGAAAAGGCTGCCCTTGCCGGAGGAAACCGAGCTGGTTGAATCCACCTCGGTCGCGGGCAAAATGGTGGGTAGCGGAAACGGGATGCAGTATTTTGGCGCCCTACTGCTGCACAGTACCCTGTCTTTGCAGGAATTGCAGGAGTTTTATGCTGTTTATCAGCCAAATGATTATACCTGCCGTGTGGAGCCGCAGATCGGGACTGAAATCCGTCCTCGGGGCAGTTCTCTGATGGGTAATGTGGCATTCCATACCGATGCGGGGACCAATGATTATTACATCTTATATACATGGGGCGACGCTCCCGATTGGGCGCAGGATTGGCTGAATACCGATCTGCGCGGACACTAAGACGATTTTAGGAGAGATAACTATGGAACGGGAAAAGTTTGGTTCCCGCTTGGGCTTCATTTTGATTTCGGCAGGATGTGCTATTGGGTTAGGTAATGTGTGGCGCTTCCCCTATATCGTGGGACAGTATGGCGGCGCGGCTTTTTTACTTATTTATTTCGCATTTTTGCTGCTTTTCGGTCTTCCGATTATGTCTATGGAGTTTGCGGTAGGTCGCGCCAGTCAGAAGAGTCTGGTTTGTTCCTTTAAGGCCATCGAGCCTAAGGGTACTCATTGGCACATGTTTGGCTGGATAGGTTTGGCGGGTAATTATCTGCTGATGATGTTCTATACTACCGTGTGCGGTTGGATGTTCGCTTATTTTTTCAAAATGGTGCGGGGGGATTTCTCCTCAGGCACCGTCGAAGAGGTACAAGGACAATTCGGGGCAATGCTTAGTTCCCCATGGATTATGATCGGCTTTATGGTACTGTCCTCCATATTAGGCTTTTTGGTGTGCTCCTTTGGTTTAAAAAAAGGTGTGGAAAAGGTCAACAAAGTGATGATGCTGGCGCTGCTTGCCATCATTTCCGTGCTGGCGATGCGGTCGGTGACCCTTTCGGGTGCGGGCGAGGGTCTGCGGTATTATTTGATACCCGATTTCCATCGTATGACTGAGCAGGGGATCGGCGAGGTGGTGTTTGCCGCTATGGGTCAGGCTTTCTTCACCCTGTCCATCGGTATGGGCAGTATGGCTATCTTCGGTAGTTATATTGGTAAGGATCGCCGTCTGCTGGGGGAGAGCGTGTCCATCGCCGCGTTGGACACTTTTGTGGCTTTTATGGCGGGCCTTATCGTGATTCCCTCCTGTTTTGCCTATGGTATTGATCCTGCGGCGGGTCCGGGACTTCTGTTCGAGACCTTGCCTCAGGTGTTCCGTTCTATGAGCGGCGGCCGTATTTGGGGCAGTCTGTTTTTCTTGTTTATGATCTTTGCCGCCATGTCCACCGTGACGGCGGTATTTGAAAATCTCATTTCCTTTGCGATGGATATGTGGAGATGGAGTCGTCGTAAGGCCTGCCTTGTGAACTGTGTGGCGGTGATTCTGCTGTCTTTGCCCTGTGCATTGGGGTTCAACCTGTTGTCGGGTTTCCAGCCGTTGGGCGCCGGTTCCACGGTACTGGATCTGGAGGATTTTCTTATCAGCAACAACATCCTGCCTCTGGGTTCTTTGGTATACGTGTTATTCTGTACCCGTAATAAAAAAGGATGGGGCTGGGCAAAGTTTATGGAAGAGGTCAATACCGGTCATGGTGTTCGTTTTCCTCAGGCTTTGTGTTTTTACTGTAAATATATCCTGCCCATCGTGTTACTGATATTGTGGGTTCACGGTATCTATACTACGTTCTTTGCATAAATCGTTTTAATTAAAAGAAAGGGTGAACGGCATGGCAAACTATCCCACTCCTCACATCAAGGCAACTCCTCAGGACTTTGCATCTACGGTACTGATGCCGGGCGATCCCTTGCGGGCGCAGTTTATCGCCGAGCAGTATCTGACCTCGGCTCGATTGGTGAATAACGTGCGCGGCGTACAGGGATACACCGGTGTGTACGAAGGTGTGCCCGTGTCGGTGATGGCCAGCGGTATGGGAATGCCGTCTATGGGCATCTATTCCTACGAATTGTTTCACTACTTTGATGTGCAGACCATCCTTCGGGTCGGTTCTGCCGGAGCCATTTCTCCGCAACTTAAAGTGCGGGATCTGGTGTTGGGGCAAGGAGCCTGCACCAATTCCGCCTATGCTTCTCAGTACGGTCTGAGCGGTACCTATGCGCCTATCGCCAGTTATCCTGTGTTGCGGTTGTGCGCCGATATTGCTGCTGAGATGGGTCTGCCTGCTCACGTGGGTAATCTGCTGTCTTCCGACACTTTTTATGCAGATAACGGGGAGCAGGCTAACGAGGCGTGGAGCAAGATGGGGGTACTGGCGGTGGAGATGGAGGCGGCGGCACTGTATATGAATGCCGCCCGCGCCGATAAACAGGCGTTGGCTATCTGTACCGTGTCGGATCATATCCTAACGGGAGAGGCCACCACCGCCGAGGAGCGGCAGACCTCGTTCACCCAGATGATGGAGTTGGCGCTGAAAACCGCCGCTCGTTTAGGTTAACAGGAGGGGCACTGTGAAACGAGTGTTTCTTATTGTGTTGGACTCCTGTGGTATCGGCGCCCTGCCGGATGCCGCTGCTTTTGGAGATAACGACTGCCATACACTGCGGCGGGTTTTTTCTGCGCCGTCTTGTCGTATCGACCATCTGTTGCGAATGGGACTGGGACACATTGATGGGCAGGACTATCTACCCAAAGTGAATGCTCCCACTGCCGCGGTAGCACGGTTGGCAGAGCAGTCTGCGGGCAAGGATACCACCATTGGTCATTGGGAGATCGCGGGCATCATTTCAAATGCTCCGCTTCCTACGTACCCTGACGGCTTTCCTGCGGAGGTGATCGATGCTTTTTCCGCCGCCGTTGGACGAGGGGTACTGTGCAATAAACCCTACTCGGGTACGCAGGTCATCGCCGATTACGGCGAAGAGCATCTGCGCACCGGTGACCTAATCGTGTATACCTCCGCGGACAGCGTGTTCCAGATTGCCGCCCACGAAGCCGTGGTGCCGCCGGAAGAACTGTACGCCTATTGCCGTGCGGCCCGCGAACTGTTGCAGGGAGAGCATGGTGTGGGACGGGTCATCGCCCGTCCCTTTGAGGGGCAGGCGCCCCACTTTGTCCGCACGGGCAACCGACGGGATTTCTCCCTGCTTCCTCCCGCAGAGACGCTGGTGGATGCGGTGAGTGGGGCGGGACAGACCGTTTGGGGTGTGGGCAAGATCTACGACATCTTTGCCGGTCGAGGAATCACCCGCACCACTCTGACCCATAGCAACAGTGAGGGTATGGAGGCGGCCTTGGAGGCGGTAACCGCCGATTTTGAGGGCCTTTGCTTTGTGAATCTGGTGGACTTTGATATGCTGTACGGACACCGTCAGGATGTAGAAGGTTACGGAGCGGCACTCTCCGCCTTTGACGCGTGGCTACCCTCTTTTGTGGAGCGTATGAAAGAGGAGGACTTGCTGCTCATTACCGCCGATCACGGGTGCGATCCCGGTGATGCGCATACCGATCACACCCGTGAGTACGTGCCGTTGCTGATCTGCGGAAACGGTGTGAATCCCGTTAATCTGGGCACCCGCTCTACCTATGCCGATATTGCCGCCACAGTGGCGGAATATTTGAATGTTACCTATCACGGAGCGGGGGAGAGCGTATGGCCTCTGGTCAGAAAGGAGAACGGTTATGAATCGTAAAGACCTATGTGCCGTCGCCGTGACAGCGATGGAAGCGGCCTATGCCCCTTATTCGGGTTACAAGGTAGGAGCGGCTTTGCTCACTGCTGATGGTAAGGTGTATACGGGCTGCAACATTGAAAATGCTTCTTATACCCCTACCGTGTGTGCCGAGCGCACCGCTGTGTTTAAGGCGGTCAGCGAGGGAGCACGTATGTTTTCTATGTTGGCGGTCGCCGGCGGCAAGGATGGGGTGCTGGGCGGCGCTTTTCCGCCTTGCGGGGTTTGTCGTCAGGTACTGACGGAGTTCTGTCCGCCTACCTTTCCCGTATTGGTGGTGACCGGTGCGGATACCTATACCGAATACACGCTGGGAGATTTGCTCCCCGCTTCGTTTAATCCCACCTATCTGGAAAAATAAAGCCCTTTACATCGGGCGGTCATTGTGCTACACTGTGGACACAAGGGAGTGATTGTTATGTCGAATATTTGGCACGATATTGATCCCAAGCGGATCCAACCGGAGGATTTTGTCTGCGTTATCGAGATCCCCAAGGGCAGCCGTAAGAAGTATGAGTTGGATAAGGAGACCGGCCTAATTATGCTGGACCGTATCTTGTATACCTCTACCCACTATCCCGCCAACTACGGCTTTATTCCTCGTACCTACGGAGACGACGGTGATCCTTTGGATGTGCTGCTGTTGTGTTCCGAGGCGTTGGAGCCGATGAGTTTGGTGCGAGCCTTTCCTATCGGGATGATCAATATGATCGACAACGGTCAGAACGACGAAAAGATTGTGGCGATCCCTTACAATGACCCCAATTACAACGTGTATACCGACATCGATCATTTGCCACGGCACATATTTGATGAAATGCGCCATTTCTTTACGGTGTATAAGAATCTGGAGAACAAAACAACGGCCGTGGACGAGGTGGCGGACCGCAGTGCTGCCATTAAGGTGATTGATGATGCCATTGACCGTTATATTGAGGTGTTCTGTAAAGCGCATAGAGTATAAGATACAATCGGCACCCACCCATTTCTCGTGAGATGAGTGGGTGCTTTTTTGAGAAGGGATAATGTATGTGGCGCAATCCGTTTGTACAACTGAATCGTAAGGATTGGCTGTTGCTATCCGTGTCTTTGTTGGTGGTAGGGGTGAGTAACGCCCTGGTGCGAGACTCTGCACTGTCGACTCGTTTGGGATCTCTTATCGGGGTGGTGGCGCTGATCTTTATGGCCAAAGGGGATGTGTGGGGGCAGATTCTTACCGTGGTTTTCAGCATCTTGTATGGCATTACCTCGTGGCATTTTCGCTACTACGGCGAGATGATCACCTATCTGTGTATGACCCTGCCTATGGCGGTGCTTGCGGTGTTTAGCTGGTTGCGTCATCCCTATGAGGGCAATACTGCACAGGTGGAGATTGCCTGCCTGCATCGTCGACAATGGATAGGACTGGCGGTGCTTGCGGTGTTGGTAACCACCGTACTGGGACTGGTGCTGTGGTGGCTGGATACTCCAAATCTTGGTTTCAGCATCCTTTCGGTAACCACCAGCTTTGTGGCGGCATACCTTACTTATCATCGCAGTCCTTATTATGCTGTGGGATATGCTCTGAATGATGTAGTGCTGATCGTTCTGTGGGCTCTCGCATCTGTGAAGGAAAGTGGCTTTACACCTATGATCGCCTGTTTCGGTATGTTTTTAGTGAACGATTTGTATGCGTTCTTTGCTTGGAAGCATCGCCGACTCGTTCAGCAAGGGGGAGAGGGATGACTCGTCTTGCATCCTCTGCTTCTTTATGATACACTTAACATAGAAAATCCGCAGAAAAGAGGGATTCTTATGCAACGAACCAAACAATCCGCCCGCTTCTGGCTGGCGCTGGTGATCTTCGGGCTCACCGGTCAGGTGGCCTGGGTGGGGGAGAATATGTACTTTAATGTGTTCATCTATCAGATGTTTCATGCGTCTGCTTCGGCTATTTCCGCAATGGTGAGTGCCAGTGCGGTAGCAGCTACAGTGACCACTTTGCTCATTGGAGCGCTTTCGGATAAGATCGGTCACCGAAAGGCCTTTATCTGCGGCGGTTACCTGTTGTGGGGCCTGTCCATTGCGACGTTTTCGTTGGTGCGCACCGACGTGCTGGGAGCGTTGTTCCCTGCGGTGTCCACGGCGGCCTTGGGCGTGACGGTGGTGATTATTCTGGATTGCGTGATGACCTTCTTCGGTTCCTCCGCCAATGATGCGTGCTTTAATGCGTGGCTCACCGATTCCACCGACCATACCAATCGGGGTGCCGCGGAGGGCATCAATGCTATGATGCCTTTGGTGGCGATTTTGGTGGTGTTCGGCGGCTTTATGTCCTTTGATCTGTCCTTGGCGTCCAGTTGGACCACCATATTCCTCATTATTGGCGGATTGGTTGTGCTGATGGGTGTCCTCGGTCTGTTTCTCATTGAGGATAAGACGGTGGCCATTCCTGAAAACCGACATTATTTCCGTAATATCATGTACGGATTTCGCCCTTCTGTGATGCGACAGAACCCCGTGCTATACACTACTCTGCTGGCTTTTGCGGTGTTTGGCATTTCTATTCAAATCTTTATGCCGTATCTTATTCTCTATTATAGCGTTTCCTTGGGAATGACCGACTATGTGTTAATTATGGCCCCCGCTATTATCGTAGCCTCGGTGATTACCGCTTTTTACGGACGGTTGTACGACCGTTTCGGGTTCGCTCGTTCCGTGATGCCTGCGTTGGCACTCTTGATGGCGGGTTATGGGGTGCTGTATGTGAGTCGCGCTACGGCGTGGGTGTTTGTGGGCTCCTTGTTGATGATGACCGGCTATTTGGCGGGTATGGCGGTGTTTGGTGCTATGCTCCGCGACCATACTCCCGAAAAGAAGGCGGGTATGTTCCAGGGACTGCGCATCGTGGCGCAGGTGCTCATCCCCGGTATTATCGGTCCCGCCATCGGCGCCGCCGTGCTGAAAAATGCCGACCAGGTCGTCAATAACGACGGAACTACCTCTTTTATTCCCAACGTTAACATTTTTTTAGCCGCAGCGGTGGCGGCGGTATTCGTGTGGGTAGCTCTTTGGTTCGTGCTTCGACTGAAAAAGGGAGGTTCCATCGGTGAAAAAGGATAAACTGACCTCTCTTTATACGATAGACGGCGAAGCCTTGGCGACGGATGAAACCCGTGTGCCGTGGGACGCCTACCCCCGTCCTCAACTGCGGCGGGATTCCTATCTGTGTCTCAACGGTTGGTGGGAGTTTGCCGTCAATAACGGAGAAAGTGTGCCCGCGGCATATTCCCGTCGCATCCGTGTACCTTTTTGTCCCGAGAGTCTATTGTCGGGTATCGGAGAGGTAATGGGGCCTGATGTTACTTTGTGGTATCGCCGCGCGTTTACTTTACCTGATGGCTTTATGAAAGAGCGGGTGCTGCTGCATGTTGGTGCAGCAGATCAGATAACCCGTATTTATCTGAATGGTGCCTTTGTGGGCGAACACGTGGGTGGTTACGACCCCATCACCGTGGATATTACGGAGTCTCTGGCGGAAGATAACATATTGGAGATTCAAGTAATCGACCACCTGCCGGATACCACCCTACCGTACGGCAAGCAGTGTCATAAGCGGGGCGGTATGTGGTATACCCCCGTATCGGGCATCTGGCAGACCGTGTGGTTGGAGAGCGTCCCTGCCACCTACGTGCGCTATCTCAGCACCACGGTGGATCCGTCGGGGGTGACCGTCTATGCCGCGGGTGTGGCACAGGGTACCGTTACCGTCACCACTCCTGAGGGTGAGCAAACCTTTTCTTTGGTGGACGGTGAGGCGCATATTGCCTTGTCCAACCCTCGTTTGTGGTGTCCTGAGGACCCCTATCTTTATGAATATACGGTAACTGCCGGTGCGGACTGCGTGCGGTCCTATTTTGCCGTGCGCACTCTCACCACCGAGATGGTGGAAAGCGTGCCGCGTCTGTGTCTTAATGGTAAACCCGTGTTTTTCCATGCGGTTCTGGATCAGGGATATTGGAGTGACGGCTTATTCACTCCGGCTACCCCCGACGGCTATGCGTGGGATATTCAGGCTATGCAAAAGCTGGGCTTTAACACCCTGCGCAAGCACATCAAGATTGAGCCGGAGCAGTTCTATTACGATTGCGATCGGTTAGGGATGCTGGTGTGGCAGGATATGGTGAATAACGGTGATTACTCCTTCCTCCGCGACACGGCGCTGCCCACGGTGGGACTCAAACGCCTGTCGGATAAGCGCCTGCATCGGGATGCAGCTACTCGCGCCGCCTTTGAGGCGGGAATGGAGCAAACGGTGCGGCAGTTACAGGAGCATCCTTGCGTTGTGGGATGGACTATTTTCAACGAAGGGTGGGGACAGTTCGACAGCGAACGGATGTATCACCGTCTGCGGCAGTTGGATTCCACCCGCTTTATTGACACCGCTTCCGGCTGGTTTAAGGGGTCGGAGAGTGATGTAGTCAGCGAACACGTATACTTTAAACCTTTCCGTTTCCGTAAAGGGAACAAGCCGGTGTTCCTGTCCGAGTTCGGCGGCTATTCCTACAAGCCGCAGGGACATGTAGCCAATACGGAAAAGACCTACGGATACCGCCTGTATGACGATGCCGCCAAGTATATGGACGACGTGGAATGGCTGTATCTTATGGAGATCATTCCGGCGGTGGCAGAGGGTCTGTGCGGTGCGGTGTATACCCAGTTGTCCGATGTGGAGGACGAGACCAACGGTTTGGTCAGCTACGACCGTCGGGTATGTAAGGTGAGCGAGGAGCGGATGCTCTATCTGGCCGATGAACTGAAAAGGAGAATTTGACCGATGAACGTATGCATTTACGGTGCGTCCAGCACCCAAATCGAGCAGGAGTATATCACCGCCACAGAGACGCTGGGTGAAGCCCTGGCGCGTGCCGGACACAGCCTGATCTATGGTGCAGGCGGCGCCGGTCTGATGGGGGCGGCGGCACGGGGGATGACCCGCGGTGGCGGCCATATCGTGGGGGTGGTGCCCTCCTTTTTGAAGGTGGACGGTATTCTGTATGAGCATTGTGACGAGATGGTGTATACCGACACTATGCGGGAGCGCAAGCAGATCATGGACGAGCGTTCGGACGCCTTTATCGTCACCCCCGGCGGCATCGGCACCTATGAGGAGTTTTTTGAGATGTATACCCTCAAACAGTTGGGGCGGCATAACAAACCGATCATTGTGTATAATATCGGCGGGTATTACGACCGCTTGTTGGAGGTGCTCCGTTTCACGGTGGAAGAAAAGTTTATGCAGCCTAGGAGCCTGTTCTTGCTGACGGTAGCCACCACGCCTGAGGAGGTACTGGCGCAGCTGGCGCAGCCGGTGACCGACGCCGTGGACATCAAGAAAACAAAATTTGTATAAATTTTTTGGAAAATTATGTAACCTCCGCTACTCTTTTGCCGTGTATATAGGTGAAGACGTTATAAAAAGGAGGCGTAATGTATGAAACGGATTCTGGTAAGCTTATTGTGTCTTTGTCTTTGTGTGACGGCGGTGGCCTGCGGTCGGCCTGACCTGCCGGATGACTCCATTCCGTCGGACGTGTCGGCTATGGTGGCGGATACCACCGCCACGACCACCACGACAGCCACCACGACGGAGAATACCACGACTACCGAAGAAAGCACCACGCTGGGGGATACCACAGCATCGACCACCGCTCCGGGTGCCTCTGTCAGTTGCGGCGGTATACCCACTTCCGGTACCACACGGGGAATGTTGTGCGATGGTGCACAAACGACGACCAAAACCACGACGGTAACCACCACAACCACCACGACGACTACGGTCCCTACCACGACCACCACTGCACCGACGACCACCACCGCCGTGCAGGTAGAGAATGCTACGATAGCTCAGGCGGAATATAAAGCGGATGCATCCCGTATATACGACGGCTACACCGATGGTATGAGCGCGTATTATGGACGTGTTCTGCCTGCGTTCCTCGCCGGTAATACGGGTGAAAACCGCATTTGTTCTCCCATCAGCATGTATCTGGCGCTGGCCATGCTGGCTGAGTCGGCGGCGGGGGATTCCCGTCAGCAGGTGCTAGATCTGTTGGGGGCGTCGGACGTGGACAGCCTGAGCCGACAGACGGCGGCTTTGTGGAACAGCCTATACAGCACCAAGCAGGGGGCTGAGTGTCTGCTGGCCAACTCCCTTTGGCTCAGAGATGATTATGTCAAAGGGTACGTGAATGAGACGGTCCGTCGTTTGAGCGAGGATTATTATACCTCGGTGTTCAGCGGCAAGATGGGCAGTCCCGAATACGATGCCCGTTTGCACGACTGGATCAATGACAATACCGGTGGTCTGCTCAAAGAGCAGGCGATGCAGGAAAAATTGCCTGCAAACGGTGTCGCTTCGCTGGTCAACACGGTGTATTTCAACGCCACTTGGGAAGAAGAATTTAACCCGAAAAGAACCGATGTGAGGTACTTTGACACTATGAATGATACGGTCAAATGTGATTTTATGTACGATTCTGCTGAGCGGGAATACTACTGGAAAACCGATGACTATATCGCTATCAACCGTCCTATGAACGGAGGATTCAGTATGTGGTATATTCTGCCGGATAAGGATTATCCCGTGGAACAGCTTCCCTCCAATCGCGACGTGCTGGGGATGATCACCGAGACTGGCGGTCCCCAAAAGATTCTCTGTGATTTGGTTACCACGGTCCCTAAGTTTGATTTCACCAGTCGCGTGAATCTCAAAAAGGAGTTGCAATCCTTGGGTGTTACCGACTTGTTTACCGGAGCAGCAGACCTGTCTTCTCTGTTGGGGAAAAACAGTGGTGCCTTTGTGTCGGGCGTTTCTCACGCCGTGCGGGTCATCACTAAGGAAGAAGGCGTCGAAGCGGCTTCCTACACAGGTATCACCGTTATAAAAGGAACGAGCACCACCACCCGTGCCCGACCGCTGATCTACTTCACCGCTGATCGTCCCTTTATGTTTGCGGTCACTGGTGCGGACGGCGCCGTGCTGTTCACCGGCATTATCGAAGACCCCACCTTGAAGCAATAAACTATGTATCGCCCACGACACTTCGGTGCCGTGGGCTTTTTTCTTTTTTGGTAAAAACCGCCACAATGGTTTGCCGCACATAAAGCACCTCCTTTTTTCTCACACTAGAATGAAGTAAAAAAGAGAGGTGACGGCTATGAAAAAGCGGTGGTGGATCGGATTGGCGGTGGTCTTGGGAGTGGCGGTGACGGCAGTGACAGTGAAGGCACGCCCCGCCGACCCCGTAACGGTGCAAACGGTAACGGTGACGGCACAGCGGGTGGAACACACGGTGACCTGCTCCGGCGTGGTGGAATGCGGCGGACAGAGTGGCGTGTTTGTTCCCGTTGACTGCGTCATCACAGAGGTGAAGGTACAGGTGGGCCAGCGGGTCAAGCGGGGGGATGTGTTGGCGGTCATCAATCGCGAGGCCACAGGAGAGAAGATGGCGGATCCGAGCCAGCTGATGGTACTGGCGGCTATGGCGGAGGAGCTGACCGCCCCGCAGGACGGCGTCATCACGGCGGTCAAGGCCGCAGCGGGAAAGACGTTGACCAAGGGCACACCTTGCGCTGTTATCGCGCCGGATCGGGACGTGCAGGTGCGCATTGCCATACGTGAGCGGGATCTCCCTTCACTGAAAACCGGTCTAAGTGTTCGGGTGACGGGTGACGGGTTTAAAAAAGCGCAGTACAAAGGAACCCTCACCGATATCGCCGCCACCGCCCAGAGCGGCAACGGCGGCACCGTGGTGGAAGGGGTCATCACGCTGGACGAGGGACAAGTGGATGCCTCCTTGCGTTTGGGACTTTCGGCCAAAGCTTGTATCGTTACTAAGGTGCGGCAGGAGGCGGTGCTGTTGCCCTACGAGGCGGTGCTGACCGAGGGAGAGCGGTCCTACGTGTACGTGGTGGAGAACGGTATCGCCAAGCAAAAAGAGATAACTGTAACGGCTCAATTAGGAGAGGGTCTCCTGGTTGGAGAGAATCTGTTGGGGCTTCAGATCGTGACCAATCCTGAATCCGTTACGGCGGATGGAGCGGCAGTCCTTGCGGAGGAGAACTTATGAAAGGTGTGTGGCACAGCGCGTGGATTGCCCTGGGACGCAAGCGCCTGCGTACCATGCTGACGGTGAGCAGTATTGCCATCGGCACCGCAATGGTGGTGTTGATTCTTTGTATCGGTCGTATCGGCATGGTAGCGGTGGAGCGAGAGTTGGAGAGCATGGGAATCAATGGTCTTTCGGTGAGTTCGTCTGAGGGGCTTAGTTCCGAATCTCTGTCTGCCATCCGTTCTATGAAGCAGGTGAGCAGTGCTATGCCTCTGAGTTTGCAGTTTGCTACGGCGGCGGCGGACGGACAGCACGTGGCGGTGGTGGGGTGCGGTATTGATGCAGGTGCCGATCAGGTGATTTCTTTGGAATTGCGCCACGGACGGATGCTGTCCCGTCAGGACGTGGCGGGGGAGAGATCCGTGTGTGTAGTGGATGAAGCCTTTGCGCAGGACGTGTACGGACGCAGCAACGTGGTGGGACAGACCGTCACAATGATTTACGAAAACGCCACCTTAGAGGCTACGGTGGTGGGGGTGTCCGCTACCGGCAGCAGTTTGCTACAAAATGTGACTGCGCTGATTCCTTACATGGTTTATTTGCCGTACACGGCTCAGCAATCCGCCACGGGTGCATTTCAGTTTGACCAGATCGCAGTGCGGCTCACCGACGGTATCGGACCGCAAGAGGCAGAGCGAAGCATTCGTCGTGAACTGACCAGTTTGGGATCGTCTGCCGAGTCTTTGCTGTTGGAGGATCTGGCCTCTCAACGTCAGCGACTGGAATCTATGATGAATATCGTGTCCTTGGCCTTGGCGGCGGTAGGAGGCGTATCCCTGTTGGTGTCGGGCTTTGGCATTCTCACGGTGATGCTATCGTCGGTGCATGAGCGCACCCGTGAGATCGGTATCAAGAAGGCTATCGGCGCCACGAAGGGACGGATCTTGGCGGAGTTCCTTGCGGGAGCATTGCTGATGAGTTTGTTCGGCGCTCTGACAGGCATTCTTCTGGGTTGCGGCGGCGTGTGGCTGGGGTGTTTGGCCTTTGGCTTTACACCTTCGTTCCCCGTGCTGTCTTTGCTGGCGGTGTTTGTCCTCACCTTAGTGCTGGGTATGCTGTTCGGTGTCTATCCCGCCTATCAGGCGGCCGGTCTGCGTCCGGTGGAAGCCCTGCGGTACGATGGATAATTTTGTAAATCTTGTATTTACTTTTTCTATGGCTTGTGGTATACTGTATAGGAGCGAACTGCGTATTGTGGTTTTGCGGTGAAAGAATTTTGCCTCGGCAACGGCGGTTGCCGTGTTACCCTTTGGGTTTTAATTATGCTTTCAGGGGTGTTACACAAGTGAGAAAATACAGGATCAAAGGCGGCATTCCCTTATCCGGTGCGGTGGATATCAGCGGCGCTAAAAACGCGGTGGTGGCCATTCTGCCGGCGGCCCTCTTGGCGGACGAGCCCTGCCGGATTGAGAATATTCCCTGCATCAAGGATGTAGACATCTCCCTCAAATTGATGGAGTCCTTGGGAGCTACGATCATCCGTATTGATGACAATACGGTGGAGATTGACCCTAGTACGGTCAATACCTGTGAGGTGAACGACGATCTGGCGCGAAATATGCGCGCTTCTTATTATTTCATCGGTGCCTTGTTGGGCAAGCACGGACGGGCACGGGTTCCTATGCCGGGCGGTTGCTGGTTTGGTGAGCGTCCTATCGACCTTCATCTCAAAGGTTTTCACGCCTTGGGAGCAGAGGTTACGCCTATGGAGAACGATTGCATTGAGGTGCGTTCTGACCAGTTGATGGGCAATTCCATCTATCTGGATACGGTCAGCGTGGGCGCCACCGTCAATATTATGTTGGCTTCGGTGCGGGCGATGGGTATGACCATTATCGAGAACGCCGCTAAGGAGCCTCACATCGTTGATTTGGCAAACTTTCTTAACACCATGGGTGCGGATATCCGCGGTGCGGGTACCGATGTTATCAAGATTCGCGGCACCCAGTATCTTCACAGCGCCTCCTATTCCATTATTCCCGACCAGATTGAGGCGGGTACTTATATGGCGATGGCGGTGGCGACTAAGGGTGATGTGCTGGTGCGTAACGTGATTCCCAAGCATTTGGAATCCATCACCGCCAAGCTCATTGAGATGGGTGCTATTGTAGAAGAGATGGATGATGCGGTGCGGGTGCGGTGCAATGGACCCATCCACCGCTGTAATATTAAAACAATGCCCCATCCCGGTTTCCCCACGGATATGCAGCCCCAGATTGCGGTGGTGCTGTCCATCGCCGAGGGTGTCAGCCATATCACCGAGGGCATTTGGGAGAATCGGTATCGCTATGTAGATGAGTTGCGGCTGATGGGCGCCGATATTCAGGTGCGGGGCAACTCCGCTACCATTACCGGTGTGGAAGAATTAAAGGCCGCTCAGGTGATGGCAGTAGACCTGCGTGCGGGCGCGGCGATGGTGATCGCCGGGCTGGCCGCTGAGGGAGTTACCGAGATCGGTAATGTGCGCTATATCGAGCGCGGTTACGAAAATATTGTTAAGAAACTTACCCGTTTGGGTGCAGAGATTACCCTGATCGAAGAACCCGACTAAGCGGAAATTCAAAAAGCCGCAGAACCTGCCTCGGGGCGGATTCTGCGGCTTTTTTTCAGAGAGGTAGTATACGCAATGATGCGCTATTGTTCATTGTTCAGTGGCAGCAGCGGTAACAGTACATACGTGGGCACCGAGCAAGGAGGAGTCCTCATTGACGTGGGGGTTTCCGCCCGACGGATCGTTAACGCTCTGCGCAGTCGAGAGATTGATCCCTGCTCCATTCGAGCGGTGTTGCTCACCCACGAGCACAGCGATCATATCGCGGGGTTACAGGTGCTTTGCCGTCAGTTCGGATGGCCGGTGATTGCATCGGAGGGCACGCTGGACGGTCTTGCCGCCGCCAAAAAGATCGACGGCAATCAAAAACTGTATATGCTCCCTGTGGGGCGGTCGGTGGCGGTGGCGGGAATGAAGGTTTCTCCCTTTGAAACACCTCACGACAGTCGTCGGTGCTATGGTTATCGCATTGATGGGGAGAATGGCCGTTCTTTGGCTATGGCTACCGATTTGGGGTACGTGCCCGATTCGGTGCTGGAGGCTATCGGTGGTTGCGATTTCCTTCATATTGAATCCAATCACGATCCGGTGATGCTACGCAACGGACCATATCCCTACGCGCTACAACAGCGCATCCGCGGGACAGGTGGACACCTATCTAATGAGGATTGCGCCGCCGTACTACCTCGGTTGGTAGAGCAGGGAGCGACCCGCATTGTGCTGGCGCACCTGAGTGCTCACAACAACACCCCCGAGCTCGCCCGTTCCGTATCGGAGCAGGCGTTAGCGCAGGCGGGCGTGAAGGTGGGACGAGACTGCCTGCTTTCTGTGGCGAAGCCGGAGGGGGACGACCCTGTGATCTATTTTTAAGGGGATGACAAGATGCTGAATATCACCCTGTTATGTGTAGGAAAACTTAAAGAAGCCTATTGGCGAGATGCTTGTGCCGAATACGAGAAACGGCTGAGCGCTTTCTGTCGGTTTCGTTTGGTGGAGGTGGCGGAGGAGCGTCTGCCGGACAATCCCTCTGCCGCGCAGATCACCGCCACTGTGGAGGCGGAAGGTAAGCGGCTGCTGGAACAGCTACCCAAGGATGGGGCGGTGATTCCCTTGTGTATCGAAGGTAAAGAGATGGGTTCTCCTGCCTTAGCCGCCCGTATACAGAAACTGGCGGTGGAAGGCACCAGTCATATTGCCTTTGTCATCGGCGGTTCCTGGGGCCTGTCCGATGCGGTTAAAAATCGCGCCGCCCTGCGTCTCTCTATGTCTCCGATGACCTTTCCTCATCAGTTGGCGAGGGTGATGGTGTTGGAACAGGTATATCGTGCATTTCAAATCTCCTCGGGTGGTAAATATCACAAATAAAAAAATAAGGCACGACACCAAAGTGGTGTCGTGCCTTTTGCTTTCATAATTGTCCCGCCGTGTCGTAATGCCGCTTACATAACCTGCTACTAGATCAGAGCAGGTGGGTATCGCCCATCTCGTTCCGGCTCCCTTCGTCCGCCGTAGCGGGAGGTCTGCACTCCGGAGACGGAGCAGGATTCCCTTATTCAAAGTGTAGTAGGGTTAAAAAGCGGCAGTCCGCGAGCACAGCAGGAGGAAAATCAGCTCAGGGTGCCTTCCGCAGGCTCCTCGATCTCGTTGATCTCGTACAGATCCGCCAGACGCTCCTCAAAAATTTCCGCGACGTTCTCAAACACCTCGTCGTCCTCAATAGGCACCAGCAGATCATCGCCCTCGTCGTTGACCACTTCCAGGATTACCAGTTCGCCGTCATCCTCGATGGCGCTCTCCGCATCGCTGTAAATGGGTAGCAGGGCTACATAACGCCCCTCGTCGGTTTCGATGGCATCCAGCAGTTCAAACTGATGCTCGTTGCCCTCGTCGTCCAGCACGGAGACAATGTCACTTCCGTATTCTTCAGACATAGTATTCACTCCTTCATTGTTGTGTCTTTATGATACCCTAATTTCATTGCTTCGTCAAGATGGATTTTGTTACCGTGTTCTCGTTTTTCGCATAGTATGATGACAGAGGAAATTGGATGGGAGGGATACGGTGGCAAATCAATATATTCACGTCGGATCGATCACAAATGCGATGCGAGGACGTCGCTTGTTGGAGGAGCAGGGCATCCGTGCCATTCTCCACCGTGCTTCTCATCCGTCGGAAACGGATGGGTGTGGATACAGTCTGTTGGTTACCGGAGACAACGTACGGGCTCAGCAAATTCTGCGTAGCCGCGGCATACGCATCGTCCGTGTCAGTGAAGGCCTATGATGGGGGTGAGAAAATGATCTATTGGGATAATGGAGCCACTACGTGGCCCAAGCCGATGTCGGTACGTTCTGCGGTGGGACAGGCTATACAGCGTTACGGTGCCAATCCGGGGAGAGCAGGGCACGCTATGGCAATGGAAACCGCTGAGCAGGTGTATGCCTGTCGGGAGAAGGCGGCTGAGTTCTTTGGATTAGATGACCCTTCCGGCGTGGTGTTCACCCTTAATTGCACCGCCTCACTGAACACTGTTATTCGCGGCCTGCTGGATAAAGGGGGGCGTGCGGTATGTTCGGATCTGGAACACAACGCGGTGTGCCGCCCTTTGGCGGCGTTGGGCGGCAACTACCCCCGCTATGACGTAGCGGCGTGGTCGGCGGATGAAGAGGAGACGGTGGAGCACTTTCGCCGTGCCATCTGCGCGGATACGAAACTAATTGTGTGTACCCACGCCTCCAATGTGTTTGGGGTCACTTTTCCTATTCGTCAGTTGGGTGCTTTGGCGCGGGAGTACGGCCTTCTGTTTTGTGTGGATGCGGCCCAAAGCGCCGGTGTTCTGCCCTTGGATATGCAGGCGTACGGGATCGATTATCTTTGTGTGGCACCGCACAAGGGTTTATATGCGCCTATGGGAACAGGGCTGTTGCTGTGTCGGGAAAAGGAGCGTCTCCTTCCGCTGGTACGGGGTGGGACGGGCAGTCATTCATTGCAAATCCGCCAGCCGGAGGAGTTGCCGGATCGATTGGAGAGCGGCACACCCAATGTAGCGGGAATCTGCGGCGTGCATGCGGGTCTTCGCTTTGTAGAGGAAAAGGGAAAAGAGCGTATTTATCGTCATGAGATGGGACTGGTACGGTATGTGTTTGACCGTTTGTCGGAAAATCCTCGCGTGCGGCTGTACACCTCCCGTCCCGAATTGGGAAAGTCGGCGCCCGTACTGTCTTTTTCGGTGGAAGATCTACCATCGGAGCAGGTGGCGACCCAACTTAACGAAAAAGGAGTGGCGGTACGCGCCGGTCTGCATTGCGCCCCGTGGGCTCATACTCGATTCGGCACGGTGCCCGACGGAACGGTGCGATTGGTTCCTTCTGCTTTTTCCACTATGGAGGAAGCCGAAAAAATATGCAAATTTATTTGGGAAATTACCAAAAAATCATTGCACACAAGAGAAAATATGGTATAATAGATGAAAGTGGAGAATTATATATTCTCAAAGTGATACGGAATCAGGTGTATTGACCTGATACCCTGATACGGGGGGAAGTTGGAATGACCGCTATATTACAAGGAATGTGGGAGTCGGTGGCGGATTTCTTTACCGAAACGTTTACCGGCTATCATTGGATAACCGACACTTTGGATATTCTGTGTGTGGCTTTTTTTCTGTATTTTATTTTCCGTCTGGTACGAGATTCTCGTGCGGAACAGCTTCTGCGTGGCATCATCGTGCTGGGTCTCTTGTTTGGAATTGCCATCGTTGCCAATTTGACCACGGTGCGTTTCCTGCTGAAAGCACTGTTTGACAATGCGCTGTTGTTGCTGATCATCGTGTTTCAACCGGAGGTGCGCCGTGCCTTGGAACAGGCGGGTCATTCCCGTAAGGGCTTCGGGCGGATTTTCGGCAGTTTGCGGGCGGTAGACAATGCGGCGTACATTGACCAGTGGAACAAGGCTATTGAGGCTACTGCCGATGCGATGGAAACTTTGCAGAAAGAGAAGATGGGTGCCTTAGTGGTGTTGGAGCGTAACACCCGATTGGGCGAGATTGTTCGTTCCGGTACCATTATGGAGGCGGAGCCTTCCGCTACGCTGATTTCTGCTGTTTTTTATAATAAGGCACCGCTTCACGACGGTGCGATGATCCTGCGGGACGGCAAAGTGTATGCCGCCGCCTGTATTTTGCCCCTGACTGATAATTTGCAGATCAGTCGGGAATTGGGTACACGTCACCGTGCCGGTGTAGGTATGAGTGAAAATTCCGATGCTGTGGTGGTCATCTTGTCGGAGGAAACGGGTATGATTTCGGTGGCCGAGGGTGGCGAATTGCAGCGCAATTTCACCCGCGAGACCTTGGTGAAGACTTTGGCGGATCGGATATTATGGAATCAGGACGGTGGCGAACGAAAGAAAAAGAGTCGCCGCCGTAAAGAAGACAAGGAGGAGAAAGTATGAAAAGTCGTTTTTCATTCAGTCGCCTTCTTCATAACGATAAACTGATGATGGTGATCTCGTTGGTCTTGGCGATCGCTGTATGGGCCAGCGTGATGTACGGCTCCGACCAACAGGAGGAGCGGGAGATCACCGGTGTACCCGTATCGGTGGTGCTGGGTGACTACGCCAGCGAAACCTTGAAGTTACGCATCGTGCAGGGCGCCGACACCACGGTTACCGTTAGGGTGAAGGGAAAGCGCGCTGCGGTGAGTCGTCTGACGGCGCAGGATATCAATGTGACGGCGGATACTCGTGATATTATTAAAGAAGGCACCTATGTGTTACAGATGCGTGCTTCTGTTTCTTCTTCGGAGGTAGAAGTGCTCAAAACGATTGGTAAGGATGGCGCAAACAGCACGGTTACGATCACCTGTGATGTGTGGCGCGTGCAGAACTTCCCTGTCACGGCGGAGATGCCCGGCCTGACGGTGACGGATGCTACCAAGTATCAGTTTGGAAACACATCCATCAGCGGCCCGGCCATCAACGACGGTTACGTATCGGTGGAAGGACCTAAGACGGATATCGATCGTATTGATCGGGTGGTGGCCTATGTGCCTAATGAAGAAGCCATTTCCGAGACGGCAGTGTTCTCGGCAGAGTTGATTGCTTACGACAGTCATAGTCGTCCCATCGACAGCGTATCCTTTGTTCAGGCTGAGAATGCTACGGTGGACGTCACCGTGCCGGTGATGATCTACCGTAAGGTGGATTTGGCACCTACGGTAATGAATGTGCCGAAGGGCTATCAGAACACGGAGAACTTGGTTACGATTACCCCTTCTTCGGTGGAGATTTGGGGCATTCCTTCCGAACTGGATGAGTATGTAGCTTCTATCCAGCGTCGTTTGGTAGTGAACTTTGATGCCACAACGCCCGAGCAGTTGACTCGTAAAGTGGTGCTGGTGGCTTCTGAGGGTATCCATCTGCTCAATGGTAGCGAGACGCTGGAACTCAAAGTGGCGATGAACAACGTCACATCTCGTTCTGTGGAAGTTCCCTTGACCGAAAAGAACATCCGCATAGACAACTGCCCGGATGGTTACGCCGTTAAGGTGGAGCAGAACAAACTGTCCAACGTTCTTCTGTGCGGTCCTGCTAATGCTATAAAGCGTATCAAGCCGGAAGAAATTGTTTTGGTGGTGGATGCGCAAGGTATCACTTCGGCCGGACAGCAAGCGGTGATTGCCCGCCTGGAAGTGGGAGAGGACACTGTATGGGTGTGTTACGGCACCGGCGAAGGTACCAGCGTATTTGTGTCAGTGACAGAGAAATAAGTTAATAAAAAAGCCTGCGACGATTGTCGCAGGCTTTTTTTTATTCTTCCTTTTTTGAGAGGGTCAGCATATGCAGATCGGATATGCCGGTCAATTGATAGGACCATAACTTTTTGGTTTCATCGGTAAGATATGGGTTCACCAATTTTTGCACCATCGTTGCGTTTTTTAGGAACAACAGGCCGTTGTCAAAGGTTTCTTTGGAAAAGCATAACTCCACAGTGGTGGAGCCTTTGTTGATTCTATCCGCGATCACGGCGGCAATTTGATTCCGTTCATAGGTGTCGATGATGGTGCCTTCCCGCACGAAATAGTTATCTTTTGTGGCGGTGCAGACAGAGGGTATATATTGGCCATCATCGATAGTGTGGGTCTTGCTCAATTGCTCCTCGTTGATGTTAAAGTAGGTGTGTCGTAGTTGATCTTCGTTGTCATTCCAGGTGGAATCAACGAAATAATTCTCTCCATTGATATGGACCAGATTCCACATGTGGTGCTCGTTGTTTTCTTTCGCCTGTCCCGTTACCAGTATGGAAGAAATACCGCAACGGTCAAGAAGCAGTTGCAGAGCGCGGGCGTAGCCTTCACACACGGCAGTCCTGCTGACCAGAGCGCCGTAGGCGGTATAGGCAAGAGGTGCGTTTTCGTATGTCGTTTCAGCTGCTGCGTGGTCATAGGTGCACCACTTTGCCAGCTGATCGTGAAGGAAGAGTTCAGTTGCGTATTCGTCCTCAGTGTCGGGGCGTCCCATCAGCAGATTTTCCACAGTAGCTTCCAGTTCTTGTTCGGCTTTTCTTCGTTCGTCGGCGTTGTTGGTATAGGTGAGAATGAGGGTGTTATAGTAGGTGCTTTCTTGTAAAGAATATCCCTTCATTCCATAGATGTGGCGCACGTAAAAGAATTGAGGGTTATCGCGAAAAAAAGCATTATAAAGTCGGTCGATCTCTTCTTTTGTTTGCATCGGATGAGGAAGCCGTACTTCAATGCCGAAGAAGGGGAGATTGGTGCCGTCGGTGTCCCGGATGAGCACGGTTTCGTCCTTATGGGCATTGTCGGTCAGAGCGGTATAGATGCTGCCGTAACAAAGCTTTTCTTCATTGGACAGCGTGCCGTATTGCGGGTTATTCTCAAAAGTGCTTTGATATTTTTTCGGATCGGGCCCAAAAAACAAATGCTCCGGCAGAACGCATCCTGTGCAGGATAGGAGTAGGGCTAGCAGCACCGCCCATGCAATGGTTTTGCGTATAGTCATAAGGAGAATTCCTTCCTTTATTCGGCATAAAGATCGCCGTTTTCTTGAAAATCGGCTATGTCGGGAATGAATTTATCGCCTGTGGTAGTTCCGTTAAGGGTAGTGCGTCGACAGAGATTCCCTTGATTCTTAGCAGCAAAGTGTGTCAAAGTGGCGCGATAGGCGTTGAAATGATCGATGCGAAGGTCGGTCTGTGCTACATTGGCGATAGCGGCAAAATGCCCGTCCATAGAGCGGCCGGGGGTAAGATATTGATTGAGCAAAGCCGCCATTAAATCGGGGGCTACGTATAGGGCGTTTTCGGAGGATTGCCATTCATTGTACTGCAGCAGGGCAGCCATTTGTCCTGCCGTAAGCTCTTTTTTTCCGGCGGTCAGTTTAATGTGAGCGCCGTTTTTGTCGGTATAAGTGATATCCTCCGGCACAGTGAAGGTGAGCCCCTTGTCCAATTGTTCAAAATAACTCAGCGCAGCGGAGGTTGAGAGGACAAGATGGTGCTTGATGGGTAGATCCAGTAGTTGAGCAACCGCTTGTTGCGCTTGGCCGGCACCGCTTTTTCGATAGGTCTCGGTCAGTGTGGAGCCGCCCGTCACCTCCGTATGGGCGGGGAGCGGAACTACGGTTATACGGCTTTTGGCGGGCGCTGCGTGAATGAGGATGAATTGCTCGTGTCCTTTTTCGTTGAGGATCAGCAACAGACCGCTGCTGTCTGCCAACGTTTCAGCGGGTGCGGAGGAAGCGGCATTGTCGTTGTTTTGGGACGGCTCCTTATTACTGCGATAGCCCATAAACAGCCATAAAGCCAGCAGGGTCATAGCAAATAGCATAGCCAAAATGGCTAAGGCAAATTGCACCGGTCGGCTGGGAGGCCAACGGCGGGGCTTGGTGAAGTATAGCGGCATGGTGCTTCCTCCTTTCTGCGTTTATTTAAGTTCAGACCTCTTCACCTAACAGAGTTTCTCCATTCCGTCCCACAATACGGACTGAGATTATAGAACCACTGGGCTTGGAGGTGTTTACCCGTACCGTTAGGTAGGTGTCGGTGTGTCCGTCTACCGTTCCGTCGGGATATGCTGTTTCTAATAAGATTGGCAAGGTGTGTCCGATGTAGGCGTCGGCATAGGACTCTGCTGTTTTTTGACAGGTGCGGATCATCTGTTTACTGCGACGGCTCTTTTCCTGTCGATCCACCTGATCGGGAAGACGGTCTGCCACCGTTCCGGGACGACGGGAATAGGCGAATACGTGAACCCGCGAGAAGCCGATGCTCTCCACAAAGGCACGAGAAGTCTCAAAATCCTCCTCTGTTTCGCCGGGGAACCCCACCATCACATCGGTGGTCAGAGCGCAGTGAGGGAAGCGGAGACGTAGCCGTTGGCATAAAGCGTCGTATTCAGCGGTGGTATAGTGTCGATTCATCTGTTTGAGGGTGCGGTCACAGCCACTTTGCAGTGCAAGATGGAATTGGGCACACAGCTTGCGCTGGGCGGCTAATCGGTCAATCACCTCGTCAGTAAGGAAGTCGGGTTCCAACGACCCGAGTCGCACGCGTTCCAAACCTTCCACCGAGCAGGCAATCTCTACCGCATCTGCCAGAGTGAGACCGTTGTCCTGCCCGTAGGCGGACAGGTTGATGCCTACCAGCACCACTTCTTTGTATCCGTTTTGCGCCAGGCGGGTTAGTTCCTGCCACAGATCCTTGGGATCACGGGATCGAACCCGACCGCGGGCATAGGGGATGATGCAATAGGAACAGAAACGGTTACATCCGTCCTGAATCTTTACAAAGGCGCGGGTGCGCCCCTGAAATAGGTCAATGGTTAGGGGTTCGTAGATCTTTCCGTGAGGCGGGATAGCTATCACTCGTTGCCGGTGGGTGAGAAAAGCTTCAATGTGTGTGACAATATTCTGTCGAGCCGCATTACCCAGCACCACGTCTGCCACTGTGAGGGTATCGGCGATGTCGGGTTGTGCCTGAGGCATACATCCGGTGAGCACCAACACCGCCTCGGGATGTTGCCGACGACAGCGGCGTAGAAACTGACGGAGTTTGCGGTCGCTTTCACCGGTAACGGTGCAGGAGTTGACCACCAGAATGTCGTAAGCCGTATCATCCGACTCCCATTCTATTGTGGTGTAGCCTGCGGATTCCAGTAAATACCGCATCGCCTGTGTTTCGTACTGATTCACTTTACATCCCAGAGAATAAAAGGCAACAATCATATAAACATCCTCAACTACATAACAATTCACTTTACATTATATCGCTATATTGACGAAAATGCAATGAAATACCGAAAAAACCGAGAAAAAATAGAAAAGACAGGAGATTAGCGGTTGCTTTTTTGCGGATTAGTTGCTATACTATCGTGTACCAATGTTTTGTCTGTAAGGGGGGACTTTTGTGTCCTTTTCGTTTTTTGCTATGCTATCTCGTATGAAGAATATTCGTCGGTGGGCATTAATGCGCAATACCCGTGAAGAAAACATCTGCGAGCACTCCCACGAGGTGGCAGTGGTGGCTCACGCCCTGGCGCTGTTGACCAACCGTCATTACGGCGGCCGCCTGGATGTGAATCGTTGTGTGCTGTTGGCGGTGTATCACGATGTGCCTGAGATCCTTACCGGTGATATGCCTACCCCTGTGAAATACTATAATCCCGCTATTCGAGAGGCCTACCGTCAGGTAGAGCGGTCCGCTTGTGATAAATTGTTGGAGATGCTTCCCCAAGATTTGCGGGAGGACTATCATTCACTCCTGTTAACCGAAGAGGACTCCGAAGAGCATCGTATCGTCAAGGCGGCGGATAAGATATCGGCTCTCATCAAGTGTGTAGAAGAGGTCAATCAGGGCAACCGCGAGTTTCTCAGTGCTCGTAAGGCCACTGAAAAGGCCATTCGCGCTATGCACCTGCCGGCGGCGGATGAGTTTTTGGATCAGTATCTGCCTGCTTATGAATTGCCGCTGGATGACCAGTAAGAAGGAGCTCGTAGGTTGAACAGAATACGATCTTACAAGTGGACCTCAGTTGCTTGTTATCTCGGTTACATTACGCAGGCGATTTCCATTAACCTGCTTCCGTTGTTGTACGTGACTTTTCAAAATCAATTTTCCATTACTTTACAGCAGGTTGGACTCACGGCTACCGTGATTTTCGTGGTTCAACTTTGCGTAGACGTGGCGATGACACGGTTATCTCACTATATTTCCTATCGAAGTGGTTGTATTGCGGCCCATATGTTCGCCACACTCGGTTTGGTGTTGATGAGCGTGCTTCCCACGAGAATGGCGGATCCGTTTGTTGGCGTACTACTGGCATCGGTGCTCTTGTCTGTGGGCGGTGGATTGACCGAGGTGCTAATCAGTCCCGTCGTGGATGCGATGCCCAATGAACAAAAGACGGGCGCTATGAGTTTACTGCACTCTTTTTATTGTTGGGGTGTGGTGGCGGTGGTGCTGTTTTCTACCCTGTTTTTTGCCGTTTTGTCCCCGAGTCAGTGGCCGTGGCTCACCTTGCTTTGGGCGTTGGTGCCCGCGGTGACCGCTATGTTGTTTTGTGTGGTTCCCTTACCGGAGAAACCGGAGGAACGGAGTGGGGGAAAACGGTGGACCGTAGGCCAATTGCTCAAAAACGGTACGGTATGGCTTTTGATGGCTATGATGATCTGTTCCGGTGCAGCAGAGATGGCACCGAGCCAATGGGCTTCTCTTTTTGCAGAGGAGGGGCTGGGTGTTTCCAAGATGTGGGGTGACCTGTTGGGTCCTTGTGCCTTTGCCGTGCTGCAAGGAATGGCGCGACTTTTGTTCGGACACGTGACGCGCCGCCGTTCACCGACCACTGTGTTGGCCGCGTGCGGTGTAGGTTGTGTGATGGGGTATCTGCTGATTGCGTTGTCTCCGTGGCCTTGGCTGTCGCTTTTAGGGTTTTGCGTATGCGGGTTGGCGGTGGGTCCTATGTGGCCCGGTGTGCTGAGCGTCAGTTCTGCCCGCTATCCTACCGGAGGAACCGCCATGTTTGCATTGTTGGCATTGTGCGGAGATTTGGGATGTTCCACGTCTCCCGGTTTGGTAGGGTTTGTGTCGAATTTTTTGTGTGTAAAGGGATGTAGCTTGACACATTCTTTGCGCGGTGGTTTCGGCGCTTGTGTCTTGTTTCCCATGTGTTTAGCGGTGGGCTTGTGGCTGCTTTCCCGTAAAGAAAAGTCTAGCGAGTGATGATAAAAGTGAGGCGTTTTTCTTGTATTCGATTTTGCAGAAAGAACAATTGAATACCACTGTGGTTCGGTTGCAGGTGGTCGCGCCCTTGATCGCGGCTAAGGCGCAGGCGGGCCAGTTTGTCATATTACGTGTGGATGAGGAGGGGGAGCGCATTCCTCTCACAATCGCGGATTTCAATCCGGTCGAAGGCACGGTGTCGTTAATTTTCCAGATTGTAGGGGCCACCACGGCGGCGTTGAGCCGCTTGGAGGTAGGAGACCGTTTGGCCGATCTGGTGGGACCTCTTGGTCGCCCCACTGAAACCGAAGGGCTTTCCCGCGTGGTGGTGGTTGGCGGTGGTGTGGGTTGCGCCATTGCTTATCCTGTGGCAAAGAAATTGTGGGAGCAAGGGGCTGAGGTGTACAGTATCACCGGCTTCCGTAACAAGGAACTGGTGATTTTACAAGATGAGTTTGCGGCGGTGAGCCATACGCTGGTCACCGTTACAGACGATGGAAGTTTCGGCGAAAAGGGATTGGTCACCGATGCACTGGACCGCCTGATTGAGAGTGGTGTGCATCCGGATCGGGTGATTGCTATCGGTCCTCTGCCGATGATGAAATACGTATGTAAGGTCACGGAGAAATACAGTATTTCTACCGTGGTTAGTATGAACCCCATTATGATCGACGGCACGGGTATGTGCGGCGGATGCCGCCTGACCGTGGGCGGCAAGGTGAAGTTCGCCTGTGTGGATGGTCCGGAGTTTGACGGTCATCAGGTGGATTTTGACGAGGCGATGCGCCGTAGTGGTATGTACTATGAGGCAGAGCGCCACGCTTACGAAGATCACTGCAACCTATTCCAAAAGGAGGTGCGGTGATATGGCAAATATGGCAAAAACAAAAAACGAAATGCCCACTCGCGATGCTATGGAGCGGCGTCGCGACTTTGGTGAGGTGGCGCTGGGCTATACTGCCGAGCAGGCGGTGGAAGAGGCACGGCGATGCCTGCAATGCAAACACAAACCTTGTGTAGGTGGTTGTCCCGTAGGGGTGGATATTCCCTCCTTTGTCCACGCAGTAGCAGAGGGAGAGTTTGCTGAGGCGTACGCGATCATCACCCGTACCAGTTCGTTGCCGGCGGTGTGCGGGCGAGTATGTCCGCAGGAGACTCAGTGTGAGAGCCGTTGTGTCCGTGGTAAGAACGGGGAGCCGGTAGCTATCGGTCGCTTGGAGCGGTTTGTGGCGGACTGGTATGCAGAGAACGGCAATAGGATCGAGGTGTCCCGCCCTGCACCTAACGGCGGTCGGACGGCGGTGATCGGTTCGGGTCCCGCGGGTCTGGCTTGCGCCGGTGATTTAGTGAAAATGGGATACGAGGTGACCTTGTACGAAGCCTTGCACGTGGCGGGTGGTGTGCTGGTGTATGGTATCCCGGAGTTTCGTCTGCCCAAGGCCATTGTGCAGCGTGAGATCGATCATCTGCGTCGCCTTGGCGTGCGTATCCAAACCAACACGGTCATCGGTCGCACATTGACGGTGGATGAACTGATGAAGGAGGGTGGCTACGACGCGGTGTTTATCGGCACCGGCGCGGGTCTTCCTCGGTTTATGGGTATTCCCGGGGAGAATCTCAACGGGGTGTACTCTGCCAATGAGTTCCTCACCCGCGTGAATTTGATGAAAGCTTATCGAGAAGACAGCGCCACCCCCATCCGCCGTGGCAAACGTGTGGTGGTTGTGGGCGGAGGCAATGTGGCGATGGATGCGGCTCGCAGTGCTATGCGCCTGGGTGCCGATGAGGTGACGGTAGTATACCGCCGTTCCATGGAGGAGTTGCCCGCCCGTGCCGAAGAGGTGGAGCATGCCAAAGAGGAAGGCATCGCTTTTCGTTTGCTTGCCAACCCCGTAGCCATCTACGGCAACGAAGAGGGCTCGGTGACCGGCGTGTGTTGCGTGGAGGTGGAGTTGGGTGAGCCGGATGCTTCCGGTCGCCGCCGTCCCGTGGAGAAATCGGACAGCCGCTTTGTCATTGAGGCGGATTGTGTGATTATGGCCATCGGCACGTCCCCCAACCCGCTCATTAAGGCCACCACCGCCGATTTGGATACCCAGCGCTGGGGCGGTATCGTGGCGGATGAGACGGGCGCTACCAGCCGTGAGGGCGTGTTTGCCGGCGGTGATGCGGTGACGGGAGCTGCCACGGTGATTCTGGCTATGGGCGCCGGAAAAACGGCGGCCGCCGCCATGGATGAGTACATCCGAAAGAAAAAGAAATAACCATTTCAACCGGTGCAGAGGAGTATGTTTCTGCACCGGATTTTCTTTATTTTTAACTTGAAATATAATGTGTTGTAAGTTATAATAAAGAGTGGAATTGTTTTTGTTGCATATTTCGCCTTGTTCTACGGCAAACTAGGCGCGGGGTGATACTATGTGTAATAAGAACGACGATAAGACCGCACAGGAGAATACCGAGATCGGGCGTCATATGGAGATGGTGGAGAGCAGCGGTTCGGTTACTACGGATAACGGACATTATCGGATCCATTGTATGACCATCGTGGGGCAGATCGAGGGGCACTACGTGCTGCCCTCGGATACCAAGTCCACCAAATACGAGCATATGATCCCGCAGTTGGTGGCGGTGGATGAGAGTGAAGAGATCGATGGTTTGCTGTTGCTGCTCAATACTGTGGGCGGCGATATTGAGGCGGGTCTTGCCTTGGCGGAGTTGATTGCGGGGATGAAGAAGCCTACTGTTTCGCTGGTTTTGGGCGGTGGCCATTCCATCGGGGTGCCCTTGGCGGTGGCGGCGAATCAATCCTTTATTGTCCCCTCGGCTACCATGACCATTCATCCGGTGCGCATTAATGGTCTGGTGTTGGGAGTACCGCAAGCCTTTGTTCACTTCCAACGGATGCAGGAACGGATTGTAGATTTCGTGTGCCGTCACTCCGATATGACGGCACAGCGTTTCACAGAGCTTTGTATGAACACCGGTGAGATGGCTACCGATGTGGGCAGTGTGCTGGACGGTGCCGAGGCGGTGGAGGAAGGACTGATCGATCAGTTGGGCTCTCTGAGCGATGCGATGGACGCCCTATATGCCGCTATCGAAATTAAAACCAATTGCCCGTAACGGGCCGTACATAAATCACGGATGTAACGGAGGATACATAATGGCTACGAAAAAGAAAAGTACGCATAAAAAAAGCGGTCGCTCCGCGGCGGCGCAGACCGGCGCCCGCAAACAGGTGCACGCGGTGATCCTGTTGGCGGTGGCGGTGTTGGCGTTTTGCTTTGCCGTGATCCCCGGCGAGGCGGTTTGGACCTGGATCCACAATGCGCTGTTGGGGCTGTTCAGCTTCAGCGCCTACGTGTTGCCGGCCCTGCTGACCTTTGTGTCCATCATGCTGGCATTGGAAAAAGATACGGCCGGTGTGACGGTGCGGGTGTGGCAGAGCGGTGTGTTCACGGTGCTGCTCAACAGCACGGTGTATGCCTTTTTCGTTAATTCCGCCGATGTGGGCTATTGGCGTGCCATCGGTCAATGCTTCACCGATGGAAAGAGCTATAAAGGCGGCGGTGCTTTGGGCGCCGTTTTGGGCTGGCCTTTCGAGCGGATGTTCGGTGACACGGGCGCCAAGATCATTCTGATCCTGCTGACGCTGGTGTTCCTGATGCTGGTGACCGGCACCACCATCCTGTCGGTGATGCGAGCAGTGAAAAAGCCGGTGGAGAAGACCCGCGAAACCATTGAGACCGCCATTAATCATACGGCGGAGCGGATCCAGGCGGAGCGGCAGCGCAATAATTCCATCGACATTGATATGGGAGATGGTTATGCCGGCAAGCGCCGTACCCGCAAAGAGAAGCCCGCGGAGGAGGCACCTGTGTTGCCGCCCGTGGAAGAGGTGGAAGCACCTGCCGTCTCCAACGAGAAATTGGAAGAACTGAAAGAGAAAATCGCCGCTATGAACGACGAATCTGAGAAAAAAGAAGAAGAAACGCCCATGATGACCGAGGAAGAGGCGCAAAAAGAGTTGCAGGCCGACTTGAAGGCAGGGGAGGAGACTACTGAGGAGATGGTGTACCGTTATCCGCCTCTGTCCCTGCTGGATAAAGGAGCCGCCGGCGAGGATGCCCGTTTACAAGATGGGGATCGTCTGGCCACCGGCCGTCTGTTAGTGAATACCCTCAAGGATTTTGGCATCAGCACCGAATTAGGCGATGTAACTTGTGGACCTTCGGTAACGCGCTATGAGTTGGTACCCAGCGCAGGTGTTAAGATCAGCCGCATTACGGGTCTGTCGGACGATATTGCTTTGCGCCTGGCCACCACCGGTGTACGCATTGAGGCCCCCATCCCCAATAAGGCGGCGGTGGGCATCGAGGTGCCCAACAAGGCGCGCCGCACCGTGCGGCTTCGTTCTCTGTTGGATACAGCGGAATACCGCGGTGCCAAGGGTCGGCTGACGGTGGCGCTGGGTCAGGATATCGAGGGGCGTACCGTGCTCACCGATTTGGCGAAGATGCCTCACCTGTTGATCGCGGGTACCACCGGTTCCGGTAAGTCGGTGTGTACCAACTCCATGATTCAGTCGGTCCTGTTCCGCGCTGGTCCCGATGAGGTGAAGATGATCCTCATCGACCCTAAGAAAGTGGAGTTTGGTGTCTACAACGGTATTCCCCATCTACTGATCCCCGTGGTAACCGATCCTCGCAAGGCATCGGCGGCGCTGGGATGGGCGGTCAACGAGATGCTCAAACGCTACCAGATGTTTGCGGAATCCAAGGCGCGTGACATCAACGATTATAACGAGATCGCCCGCAAAGAGGGCAAATTCCCGCCTCTGCCCCTGATGCTTATCGTTATTGATGAGTTAGCGGACCTGATGATGGCGGCGGGCAACGAGGTGGAGGATTCCATCTGCCGTCTGGCGCAGATGGCCCGTGCCGCCGGTATGCATATGGTCATTGCTACCCAGCGTCCGTCGGTGGATGTGATTACGGGTCTCATTAAGGGTAACATCCCCAGTCGTCTGGCGCTGACCGTGGCCAGCGGCGTGGACAGTCGTACCATTCTGGATGGCGTAGGAGCTGAAAAACTGTTGGGTAACGGCGATATGCTGTTTATGCCGCTGGGTCAGTCCAAGCCCCAGCGTATTCAGGGCTGCTATGTTTCCAATCAAGAAGTGGAGCGGGTAGTGGAGTTCCTGAAAAAGAGCGACAAGCCTCAGGAATACGACCAAGAGGTGATCGAGGAGATTGAGAAGCAGGCGGCTGCCGTGGGTAAGGCGGCGGGCCGTGACGACACCGATGGGGAGGATGAGACCGACGAGGCGCTGCCTCAGGCCATCGAGATCGCCGTGGAGGCGGGCAGCATCTCCACCTCTATGTTACAGCGCAAGATGCGGTTTGGCTATGCCCGCGCCGGTCGGATTATCGACCAGATGGAGCAGCAGGGCATCATCGGTCCCAGCGAGGGCAGCAAGCCCCGTAAGGTGCTCATCACCCGCCAGCAGTGGATTGAGATGAATATGAACAACGACGTGGAATGATTTGCTGTTAGGGAGGCTTTATGTCCGATTATTGTGGTACATACACACAAAAGAAAAAGAAGATTCGGCTTATTCTCTCCACGGTAGCTGTGGCTATTTTCCTGTTGGTGGAGTTGCTCAGCCGCATTCCGGCTCTCCATTTTAACGGATGGCAGGATATCAGCGTATGGCTGGGTCTATCCGCTCCTACGGTTACTCCGGAGGGGGAGATGGAGGTGCACTTCATCGACGTGGGCAATGCGGACTGTGTTTTGGTGAGGCAGGGGGAAAAGAACCTGCTCATCGATGCAGGCGAACGAGGTGACAGGGATACCATCCTGTCCTATTTGCACGAGCGGGGCATTACTACTTTGGATTTAGTGGTTGCTACCCATCCTCATGCCGATCATATTGGTGCTATGGCGGATGTAATCCGCGAGATGGAGATCGGCTGTTTCATTATGTCCTTTATGCCGGAGTCGGACACCCCCACCACCAACGTGTATATGGATATGTTGGAGGAACTGGACAAAAAAGAAGTGCCTGTGGAAGAGGCCAAGCCCGGTGCAATGTACGAATTGGGCACCGCCCGCCTGCAGGTTTTGGCTCCTTTTGAGGCCAGCAAGGATGCCAACGATATATCGGTGGTGACCCGCCTGACCTTCGGGGAGCGGACCTTTGTGTTCACCGGTGACGCCGGCACGGTGGTGGAGAAGCAGATCCTTTCCCGTGGATGGGATGTGTCCGCCGACGTGCTGAAACTGGGGCATCACGGCAGTAGTACCTCCAACAGCGAAGCCTTCATTGACGCGGTGGCGCCCTCTTATGCGGTGGTGACCTGCGGTGAGGGCAATAGTTATGGCCATCCCCATGACGAGCCGCTCCTCCTGCTGAATGAAAGAAAGATTCCTTTCTATCGTTCGGATGTATATGGTACGGTGGTGTTTACCACCGACGGCACGGAGCTGGCGGTAGAATCCGAGAGAGGAGCGACTGTCTATGGCGGACGATAAGCGATACAGCTTTGACCGTTGTGAGGGTGATCTGGCGGTGTTGGTGGACGACGAGGGGAACCAAATAAACGTGCCTCTATGTGATTTGCCGCAGGGCAGCCGCGAGGGAAGTGTTCTGCGCTTGTTTGAGGATCGCTATGCAATAGATGAGGCCGATACCGACCGGCGCCGCTCCCATGTGCTGACTCTGCAAAACCGACTCCGCCGAAAAAGATAAGATACCAAAGACCGTCCAAAGGTTTTGGGCGGTCTTTCTTTTGTAAAAGGAAACCACCAGCAGTGCTGGTGGAATAATAAAGCTTTAGCTATGAGTAGAAAAAATATCCTCCTTCGTCTAAAATAAGAAGTGGGTTTGCCAACCACAACAAAAAGACGAAGGAGGAACCAAGTCGTGAAACTTGATACAGAAAGTTTAGCACATACTCGATGGA
>JAZNJO010000046.1:0-11471 GCA_045578085.1 Acutalibacteraceae bacterium
TTTCACGACTTGGTTCCTCCTTCGTCTTTTTGTTGTGGTTGGCAAACCCACTTCTTATTTTAGACGAAGGAGGATATTTTTTCTACTCATAGCTAAAGCTTTATTATTCCACCAGCACTGCTGGTGGTTTCCTTTTACAATAAAAAAAGAACCGCTGACGACTGTCAGCGGTTCTTTTTTCGTTAGTTCTTCACGTGCACGTCCATCTGGGGATACGGAATGGAGATGCCGTTTTGGTCGAAAGATTTTTTGACCCCTTCCAGCATATCGAAATACACCGTCCAGTAGTCCTCGTTCTTGGTCCAGATGCGCACAGAGTAGGTCAGCGCACTGTCTCCATGTCCAGACAGACGGACAAAAGGCGCAGGCTCGGACAGAGCAGCAGGGTGCTCCGCCACCAGTCCCTCGATGAGAGTCTTGACCTTATCGATATCGCAGCTGTAATCGGTACTGAAAGTCAGATCCACCCGACGGAGCGGCTCAGTGGAATAGTTCTCGATCACCGAATTAGTGAGGGCACCGTTGGGAATGGTCACCCGCTTGTTATCCACCGTGGTGAGCACTGTATACACCACCGAAATCTCGGTGACAGTGCCGCTCTCTCCGGAGGCTTCGATGTAATCTCCCACCTTGAAAGGCTTAAACAGCAGGATCATCAGACCACCGGCAAAATTGCTCAGCGAGCCCTGCAACGCCAGACCGACAGCCACGCCACAGGAAGCAAGAATGGTGATGAAAGAAGTGGCGGGAATCCCCAGCACCATCGCAATGGTGATAATCAGTACTACATACAACACAATGCCGGAGAAACTCATCAGGAAGGACCGCAAACTAGGATCCAGTTTATCCAGTTTAGGGCTGTTTTTGAGCCACTTTTTCAACCAACCGATAAGTTTAAGACCCACCACAAGGATGACAATAGCCTCTAACAGTTTAATGCCCCACGAGGTCACCAATTCCAGTAGTTTGTTTAAGAAAGTTTCCCAATTCATACGCCACACTCCTTTTTGATTTATCTCATTATAGCGCAAAGTTTACAATTTAGCAACAATGAAATCTTGACGGCAATTATAAGGGGCGTTATAATAGTCGTAATACAAAAACGGGAGGTTATAGTATGGAAATGAAGAAAAAATTGCCCAAGACTGTTATTTGGGTGGTCGCTGCCGTGTTGCTCATCGCCATCATCGCCACCGAGTGTATCGTCATCGTAGAAGCCGGCCATACCGGCGTGGTGGTGACCTTGGGTCGAGTTAATGACAACGTAATGCAGGAAGGTCTGCACTTCAAAGCTCCCTTCGTCCAGCAGGTAGTGAAGATCAACAACCGAATCGTCAAGTTGGAAGTGGACACAGAAGCGTTCTCCAAGGATTTGCAGACCGTCTCCACCACACTGGCCATTAATTACCGTGTGGATACGAATATGTCTTACAGCATTTACAAAAACATCGGTGCTTCCTATGAGGAAGTACTGGTGGTGCCCGCGGTCAACGAAGTGCTCAAAGCCATCACCGCCAAGTATACCGCCGAGGAAAGCGTCACCAACCGCTCCCTCATCTCCGACGGTCTGATTGAAGGACTGAACGAAAAGCTCAATGGAGACGGTCTGTATATCACCGACGTAAACATTATCAATTTTGATTTCTCCGAGGCCTTCATTAACGCCATCGAGGAGAAGCAGGTAGCTCAGCAGCAACTGCTGAAAGCCGAGACCGAGAAGCAGACCGCCATCACCAATGCGGAAGCTGAGGCTGAAGCGGTACGCATCAAAGCTGAGGCACAGGCTGAGGCCAATAAGATCCTAAACTCCTCTCTGACCCAAGAGGTTATCGACTACTTTAAGATTGAGAAGTGGAACGGCGAACTGCCCATGGTGACCGGCGACGCGGATCCTTTTATCTCCTTGGATGCCCTCAAAGACAAAGAAGAAGAATAGTCACACCAAAAAAAGGAGCGCACAGACAATGATCTGTGTGCTCCTTTTATTTATAATGATTCCAACACCCATTCGGCACAGCGGATGCCGTCCACCGCCGCCGACATAATGCCGCCTGCATAACCGGCGCCCTCGCCGCAGGGATAGACACCCATTACCGCCGACTGCCCCTTGCCATCTCTGAGCAAACGGACGGGAGAGGAAGAACGGGACTCCACACCGGTAAGTACCGCATCTTTGCGATCAAATCCCTCCAACTGCCGTCCCAGCATCGGGAGGGCCTTGCGTAGGGAGTCGGACACAAACGAGGGCAAACAAGCCCGCAAATCACACCAAGTGACCCCCGGGTGATAGGAGGGCATCACCTCGCCTGCCTCCACGGAGGCCCGTCCCTGCAAGAAATCCCCCACCAACTGAGCGGGGGCACGATAATCTCGTCCGCCCAACTCATAGGCCGCCTGCTCCATCTTCCGCTGGAAATCAAAGCCCGCCAAAGGATGCTCTGAACCAAAATCGGCGGGGTCCACACCTACTAGCAGGGCACTGTTGGAATTGTCCGCATCCCGAGCTTGCTCGCTCATACCGTTGACCACCACGCCCCCCTCTTCCGAGGCGGCGGCAATCACCACGCCGCCGGGACACATACAGAAAGAATAGACACCCCGCCCTCCATCGGGACGACAACTGAGCTTATAATCCGCCGCGCCCAAAGCGGGATGTCCCGCCACCGCGCCGTATTGCGACTGATCAATCATCGGGCGGGGATGCTCAATGCGCACTCCCACCGCAAAGGGCTTCTGCTCCATAGGCAAGCCCCGCTGATACAACATCCGCGCCGTGTCCCGCGCGCTGTGCCCAATGGCCAGAATCACCTGACGGCAGGGCAGTTCCTGCTCCCCCTCAGGAGTTTCCACCATTAGAGCGGTGACGGCACCGCCGGTAATGGTCATATCAACGACACGATGATAGAACTTCACCTGTCCACCCAATCGTATGATCTCCTGCCGCAAGGCACGCACCGTATCCTGTAAGCGGTCGGTACCGATGTGGGGCTTAGCCTGCCACAGAATCTCTCGCGGCGCACCGGCGGCCGCAAAGGTTTCCAGCACTCGGCGGCAACGGGGGTCCTTAATACCCGTGTTCAGCTTACCATCCGAAAAGGTGCCGGCACCTCCCTCGCCAAACTGCACGTTGGAGGCAGTATCCAACACTCCGGTGCGGCGGAAGGTCTCCACCGCCTCCCGACGGCTATCCACGTCTCCACCCCGTTCCAGCAGAATCGGACGTGCGCCCGCCTGCGCCAGCGTAAGCGCCGCAAATAAACCGGCAGGACCGCTGCCCACCACCACCGGCGGCACCGACGGCAGCGTAGTAAGGGTAGGAAGCACGTACGGCTTGTCCGCCACCAATGCGATCCGATTATCTTTGCTGTGGCGACGTAGCACTCTTTCTTCATCTTTCACCGTCACGTCCACCGTAGCGATAAAATGAATTGCCTCTTTCTTACGGGCGTCCACAGAGCGCTTGCGCAGGCTCACCGCCTCCACGGCCGCAACGGGAATCCCCAGACGGTCAGCGATCTGCTGCCGCAGATCTTCCTCGGTATAGGATAAAGATAAAACCAGTCCACTGATACGCAACAAATCGCTCACCTCCTTCTTTTACTGTTTCATCATAGCCTGTGCCGCTACGTAGGCACTACTCCAAGCAAATTGCAGATTAAATCCTCCGCAGTCACCGTCCACATCCAGCACCTCACCGGCGGCATACAATCCTTTGGTTCCCCGCACCGCCATGGTACGACTGTCCACACAGTTAGCGGCGATGCCGCCGGCGGTCACCTGCGCGCCGCCGAAGCCCTGCGTGCCCACCACGTTGACAGACCAGTTCTTGATAGTGGCGGCAATGCGTTCACATTCCTCATCGGTCAAGGATGCCACCTCGCGGGTCAGGGGCAATACCTGTGCTACCCGCAACACGGTCTGCCCCACCCGTTTGTGGAGAAGTCCCGTCAGCAGATCCTCCAAGGTGCGCCCCGACAAACGGCTACGCTGTCGAATGCGCTGAACCAGTTGCTCCTGACTCCATTCGGGTAACAAATCCAAACGGGCAACCATTTCGCCCTTTTTACGCCGCTCCCAGTCACCCACGGAACGGGACAACTGCATCACCGCAGGACCGGACAGTCCGTATTCGGTAAACAGCACTTCTCCCGTCTGGGCGGCCAGTTTCTTCCCGTCTAAGGTCAAATGCACCATAGCCTCTACACGAATGCCTTTCACCGCACGGACGTAATCTACTTCGGTACGCACCTGCACAATAGAGGGAAACAAGGGTGTTTTTTCACAACCCCAGTCGGTGAGCAAACGATAGCCATCGGCGCTTCCGCCCAAGGAAGGGGCCGCCGCACCGCCCACCGTCACCAACACCTTAGGCGCATAGAATCGCTGGGCGCCTACCACAGCCACCCAACCGTCTCCGCTTTTTTCCAGTCGTTCTACCTTGCTGTCACAGCGAATCTCCGCACCGGCAGCCTCGGCGCTCAGCCTCAGGGCGTCCAGCACCGCTGCCGCCTGCTCGGAATAGGGATACACCTTTCCATCGGAACGGACGGCACAGTCTACACCGATCTCCGTGAAAAATTTCATAGTCTCAGACACGGGGAAGGCATTCAGTACCGCCTGTGCCAGCGCGGGAGCGCCGTGATAATGATGAGGCGCTGCTTCTATATTGGTCAGGTTGCAGGTGCCGTTTCCCGTAGCCAGCAATTTCTTGCCCACTCGCGGATTCTTCTCCAACACCAGCACCCGATACTGTTTCTGTTCACGGGTTAGAAAGACCGCCGCCGCCAGACCGGCGGCACCGCCCCCGATCACCAGATAATCGTAGGACATATCAGCCTCTCCTTGCTAATAGTTTCAGCGCATCCCGCACCAAAGTCTCTACGGGGAGAGCGCTGTCCAGCTTACCCACCGCCGCCGAGGCTTCACCAGCAGTAAAGCCCAACACGGTCAGCGCTTGCACCGCCTGTGCCGCATTACCGGCCGCAGATACCACTCCCGCCGAGGAAGTATCCAAAGTGCCCGCCCCGCCCGAGACGAAACCGTTCACCTTGTCTTTCAGTTCCAGCACAATACGCTGGGCCAGTTTGGGGCCAACTCCCGCGGCCTTGGTCAGCGCCTTATAATCCCCCGCCGCCACCGCCAGTGCTACCCGCTCCGGAGACAATTCCGACAAAATGGAGATACCCACCTTGGGTCCTACACCGGAAATGGCGGTCAACTGCTTAAAACAGGTCAGTTCATCCTGCGCCGCGAAGCCAAACAGTTCAATCGCGTCCTCACGGACATTCATAATGGTATACAGCATTGCCTCACTGCCGATGGAGGGCATCTGACGAGCGGTATTCATAGTAATCTGACAGCGGAAACCAACACCACCGCAACGGATCACCGCCATACGGGGCTCTAAGTGGATCAGTTCTCCTTTTACACAGTACAGCATTTATACCTCTCCTTTCAGAAGTGCTTGTTTCAGTGCCGTGCCGCCGTATTGGGCGTGGCAGATGGCGATAGCCAACGCATCG
This sequence comes from Acutalibacteraceae bacterium, assembly GCA_045578085.1. Classification (GTDB taxonomy): domain Bacteria; phylum Bacillota; class Clostridia; order Oscillospirales; family Acutalibacteraceae; genus UBA5905. The sequence goes on from JAZNJO010000046.1 coordinate 5,523, forward strand.
GCGGTATCGTCTGGTTTCGGCACCGCTTTGAGTCGCAGTAGCCGCTTAGTCATTTCCATCACCTGAGGTTTCTGCGCCTGACCGAAGCCGGTCACCGCACTCTTGACCTGCAAGGGGGTATACTCAAACACTGGCACACCCTGTTTCTGCAACGCAAGCATGGTCACCCCACGGGCCTGGGCCACGTCGATGGCAGTTTTAGCGTTGGTCTGGAAATACAGTTTTTCCACCGCCACCGCATCCGGCGTATACTTATTGAGCAGCGCCATCAACTCGTCGTAGATAATCTCCAAACGGCGGTTAAAAGGCACGCCTGCCTTGGTGGTGATGGCTCCAAAATCCACCGGTATATACCTTCCCCGCTCGTAGCGGATAAGGCCCCATCCGATGATGGCGTAACCGGGATCAATCCCTAAAATCAGCATAAATAACTCTCTCCGTTTAGTTGGTTCGGGCAATGCGATTGTCCCTTTGATCCGCCTGTAACGACTCGGGGAGCAAAGGAGACTCATTGACCCAATATGTGGGGTAGGCATCGTCCTCTTGGCGCTCCTTTGCCACCACCACTAACCTTGCACCGGCAAAATCATATTCCGCCTGAGCCGTAGTGGATAACAAAAGGAAGCGATCCTCCTCAGTAACCGTGGCATCCGAACGGAACAGGGAACGCTGTTGCAATGCATTTACAAAATCGGCATAATCCTTAACATCCTCGGTAACTGAAAAAGCGGTATCGTCTCGATCGTCGGTCACCAGCACGGCAAAGATCTCCCAGCGGGTAGTTTTATACAAAGTGCTGCACTCAATATAAGGATGCTCCTGCAAATAGGCGATACGTCGATAGTGGAGCAGATCCGAAAACATCTGACCATCCTCAGTGTTCTGACCATAGATGCGTGTGTATTTGTCCTCGTCGTCGTCGGGTCCAAAATACAACTGTCCATAGATAGACAATTGTTTGAGAAAACTATGCGTGCGATAATAACCGTTTTCATAGTGCATCACGGGATAATCGATGGTGGTTTCGGGAATACGCAACCAACCACCGATGTCGTTGTTCATATCATAAAGCCCACGGAAGGTAGTCATCATCCCCTCAGGGTAACGACTGTCTCCCTCCACGGTCAAATCGGCTGTCTCATTATGATATACATCACCCAGATTGTCCTGCAATTCCCGATTGCGGTCAGGTTCAAACAAGTATTGATAACCCACAAAAAGACCTGCCACCACCACCGACAACAGCACCAGCCAAACAGCCAGTTTCAAGAGTATGCGAGGCAGGGAATCGCTCTTCCATGGAAGCAGATGGGATAAGAGGCGAGGATGAGCTGTGCCACGCGTGCGTGGGATCTGTCGCGCAGGTGCGGCGTGGCGAATCTCGCCCCCTGCCATCACCATGGGATAAGCTGTCAGGTAGCGCCATACCAACCAAAGCGCTTGCTGTGTCGCCTGACGGCGGATGGAAGCACGATCCGCACCATCCAGATGCCACTCTTCCACCCAGGTGCGCTTTTTATCCGCCAATCCAATAAACACGGTTCCTACCGGATGATCTTCTGCCGCTATGGGACCCGCTTCTCCGGTTATCGACACGCCGATAGAGGCAGCGGCCAACCGCCGCACCCCTAACGCCATCTGCCGAGCGGTCTCTTCGCTGACGGCACCGTGTTGGTTGAGAGTGGTCTCCTCTACCTGCAATTGTGCCTGTTTGCACGCATTAGAATAGCTCACCACACCGGTTCCGAACACGTGAGAGGCTCCCGCCACGTCGGTAATGGCAGCAGCAATCATACCGCCGGTGCAGGACTCAGCGGTGGCTGCCGTAAGTCCGTGCTGAGCGAGCAACCTCACCACACATTGGGCGAGGGTTTCTCCGTCAAAACTGTATACATAGTCGCCAATCCGCTCCTCCACCTGAGCACGATAGGCATCGGCGAGAGCCACATCGACCGTTATCGTCAATGCGCCCTCTCCCTCATAAAAGGTAAGCGTTCCGGAGGCGGCAGAATCCTCCCACAGATCGAAAAGCCGCTCTCGCAACTCCTGCTCCGACAGACCCATGGTCCGTACGCTCAACGTCTGTTTCTCCGTCATCTCCTCACGCTCCTTTCTCTTTTTACACTTCCAAGGTGCGAATCCCTTCCAGCGCCTCGGCCACTAAATTATCCACGTCCAGCACCGCCTCTGCTGCTTCCACGTTGTGAAGTTTGGGGCGGGTACAGGGGTGACGGGGAGTAAACACCGTGCAGCAGTCCTCATAGGGCTGAATGGACAACTCAAAGGTGTCAATCTTACGGGAGATCACCACGATCTCCTCCTTATCCATACCAATCAGGGGCCGAAATACGGGCATAGTTGCCAAGGTATCCACCACCGCCATAGCGGGAATGGTCTGGCTGGCCACCTGCCCCAGACTCTCGCCGGTAATCAGCGCGCCGCAATCCGCATCCCGTGCCACCCGCTGAGCCAGCCGCATCATAAAGCGGCGCATAATCAAGGTGAAATACTCCTCGGGACAGTTCTTTTGAATCTCCTCCTGAATGCGGGTGAAAGGAACGATATGCAGTTTCATATTTCCCGCATAACGACCCACCTTTTCCATCAGAGAGATTACTTTCTGCTCGGCCCGCTCGCTGGTATAGGGAGGCGAGGCAAAGTGGATACCCGTGAGTTGGATGCCCCGCTTGGCCATCATATACGCCGCTACGGGACTGTCGATACCACCGGAGATCATAATGGCCGCCTTGCCGCCGGTGCCCACCGGCATACCACCCGCTCCGGGCAACTGGCGCGCATGAATATAAGCGCCAAAATCCCGCACTTCCACCATAATCAGTAGGTCGGGATTGTGTACGTCTACCTTTAGATGATGATAGCGGGACAGCACATAACCGCCCACCTCGCGACTGATTTCGGGAGAAGTATAAGGAAAACTCTTATCCGCCCGCTTCGCCTCTACCTTGAAGGTCTTTGCCAAAGCCAACTCGTCCCCCAAATAATCAATGGCAGCCTCCTGAATGGCACCTAAATCCTTCTCAGTGACCCGCGCGCGGGAATAGGCAGCAATGCCAAACACCCGCGACACACAGTCCGCAGCCTCTTCCATGTCTGCATAGTCGTTCTTAGGCTCAATGTAAATGGTGGACTGGGCGCGGCGCAGAGTAAAATCCCCCGCACGACGCAACCGATACCGCAGATTCTTCATCAACGCTTCTTCAAAATTACGCCGATTCAGTCCTTTCAGTGCCAATTCACCGTTTTTAATCAGGATGATTTCCTGAGGCTTGTACTGTTCTGTCATAATTGTTCCCATCCTTATCTCAATTCGATATGTCATCGGAAGTATCGTTGGGGCGCACGTAACTGATCTCAATATAATCGCTCACATCGCTCGCATCAAACTCATCGTAGCTCACGTCCGCCACCGAGGATTCCACCGCAACCGTCGTAGTTGTAGTGGTGGTTAGCGTGGTGGTTACAGTAACGTCCGACTCCTCGTCGCCCCCATAGAAGGGATGCAAGGGTAACTCCTGATTTACGTACCAGGCGCGGGGCATAATCACGTCTTCGTTCTTAACGATCTTAGTGGTATCCACATCCGCTTCATTGCCGCGACGGCGGCGAGCCACCACCACCACGCGACCATCTTTCAACTTAGAACTGTTCTTGTTCGAACAGGTGGACAACACCAATAGTTGGTCGTCAGCGTGCACCTCCACGGGATAGTCAAACATAGACCGTGCCCGCATCTCCCCCACATAGGTGAGGAAATCCTCGTCCGAAGCAAACGACGTGCGGCGGGGATTGAAATAAAAAGCGTTGTTGGACTCCTCTTCGTCGGTGAGAATCACCGCAAACACAAGATAATCATCCTGACGGAAAAGAGTGCTCAGGGTCATCATCGACGCAGCACGGGCATTACCCAGATTCCCCAACAGCCGATTCAGCCCCGCAAACATCTGGCCACTAGCCATATTGTGTCCGTAAATGATGAGAGAACGGTTTTCATCCTCACGGGAAGAAACCCGATTGCTTCCGTCAAAGAAAAGGGCTCCGTTTTTATTCTTATTTTCGTCAAAATCCACCGTCAGGTACTTATCGTTGTCCCCAGAATGCATCACGGGATAATCAATATGGAAGAAATCTTCTTTCCCGGCAGCGTGATATTGGAGCCATCCGCGCACCTCGTCGTTGCGACGATACAAATCCTTAAAAGAAGCCAGCATTCCTTTGGGAAACGAATCCTCCTCTGTGCTCACCACCGTCATAGAATTCTCAGGACGATAAAGATTCTCCAATTCCACTTGCAACTGCTCATTCTGCTGTGGCTGCACGTACAGATTGGACAGCAGATATCCCGCAGAAACCAATAGCGTGCATAAGCAAAGCAAAAAAACGATCTTGTGAATGATTTCTCCCGCCCCATCTCTCCGATTGGGGAAAAGGGAGAGAACGCCCTCCCACAACACACGGAAAGGGTTGCGCCGCTGAGCGGGCGCCGGCACCACGTCGTTCTTTTCTTCCGTTTTATTCTGATGATAACCGTCCGTCATTGGCTCTCTCCTTTCCATTATCCTCGCTTAGCCAGATTGGCGATGGCCTCGGTAAGAGCATCGGCGAAGCGGTCCATATCCTCTTCGGTATTATCCCGACACAGGCTCACCCGCAAGGCACTGTCGATCTCCGTCACGGGCAATCCCAAGGCGGTTAACACCGGACTGGTCGCCCCTTTGGCACAAGCAGAGCCGCTGGAAACATAAATCTTCCGCTGCGCCAGAAAATGCAAAAGAGTTTCACTCTTGTAACCGGGTACCGACAGGTGAATGATGTAGGGTACACCCCCTTGGGGCAAGTGCAAACGAACCTGCGGTATCGCCTCCAGCCTTTCGATCAGCCGATGGCGAAGGCTATCGTAATAGGCCAATTGCATCGGAGAAGGCGGTAACTGCTCCACCGCCGCACCAAATGCCGCAATCAGGGGCGCCGCCTCAGTACCGCACCGCAACCCCTTTTCCTGCTTGCCGCCAACATTCCGCGGCATCAGCCGCACGCCTTTGCGCAAATAAAGGGCGCCCACACCCTTAGGGCCATGCAACTTATGAGCACTAACCGACATAGAATCCATTCCCCATCGGGTCACGTTGATGGCGAGCTTGCCTGCCGCCTGCACACCATCACAGTGGATATGAGCATCTTTCGCTATGCGGCGGATGGTGGGGATGGCCTTTTCCAGAGGAAAACGGGCACCGGTCTCGTTGTTAACCAACATTACCGCTACCAATACCGTATCCATCCGACAAGCCTCTGCAATCTGTTGGGCGGTGATGGTGCCACTAATCCCATCCGGCACCAGACGGGTCACCTCATAACCTTGCATTTCCAGTTGGTCGCATGCCGCTGCCACCGAGGAATGCTCCACCGCCGTAGTGACGATATGCCGTCCCCCGTGAGTGCGGGTGGCGACGCTGCCCAGTATCGCCAGATTGTTGGCCTCAGTACCGCCGGAAGTGAAATAGAGTTCCTCTGCCTCGCAACCGATCATTTGGGCAATCCGTCGACGAGCGTGGGTGAGTTCCTGTTCTGCCTGAAAGCCTAGGGTATGGAGAGAACTGGGATTACCGTAGACGTCCACCATCATGGCATACGCCTTATCCGCCGCCGCCCGACATACGCGGGTGGTAGCGCTGTTATCCAGGTAGATTTGCGGCATACAGACCCCTCCACATTAATCATAATTATACGGAATACATTATACAGTATAATAAGGCGCATTGCAAGCCCATATAACCAAAAATCCCGACAGCAAAAGAGTAGGGTTCCTAAGGACAGAAAAAACTGTGCAGATGATTTCTGCACAGTTTTTCTTTTGTCTCACACCGTTACAAGCAGGACATTTTGGCGCCCAAATGTCACTTATTAGGAGAACCTAAAACCCTTTTAACCTAT
>JAZNJO010000047.1:0-11482 GCA_045578085.1 Acutalibacteraceae bacterium
GGGGCGCCGTAGGCGTTAGCCGGTGCGCCGTTGGGCTGGCCGCCGTCGTAGGGGGGATAGGGCATGGGGGGATTCATCCAGGGGTCGCTAGGCGGGGTCTGCCCAAAGTCCTCCCAGGTCAGGCGACCGGACTGGATGGCCCGCCACTTGAGGTCCTCGTACACGCCGGCGTGGGCCACGCCAACATAGGGATTGACGTACAGGATGCCCACGATGCCGGCGGTGATGCCGGACAGGATAGCCCAGCCCCAATAACTCAGATCGAACACGAACAGATCGCCCTTGTAGCCGTCGGTCATTTTCTTACTCATCTTAATGGCCTGGTTGGCGGTCAGATTGGGGTTTTCATAGATGATGTAGGGCACCATGCTGTAGGCGTAGCTCTTGATGATGCCGGGGATGACAAACAGCAGACTCCACAGGAATACGTAGAGGTTTTTCAGCAGCATGGTCAACACCGAGGGCTTATAGATGCGGAAGGAGGCGAACACCTCGCCCACGCCGGGGGTCTCGCCCCGCCAATAGCGCAGCAGCCAGCCGTGACCGCCCACCGTCATCACGTTGCCCACAAAGATGCTCAGCGCCAGCACTGTGATAAAGACAAAGGCCATAATGGCGAAGAGTGTGCCGAAAAAGATGGACATGCCAGTTCCCAGGTCCACGCCCATCTGGGCGCTGAACGCCTCCATGATAGCGTTCCACTCGGCAGCCAGCTCTTTCCATATATCGGACGGGATGTATTCCTCCTCGTCCGTCCACGGGTCTTCCTCCCAGACGTCCTCGTCGGCGCCGGGTGCCCAGATATCCACATCCGGGTCGACGGTGCCGGTGTCCTGGCTGCCGGAGGGCAGATTGATCTCAAAATTGCCTGAGGTGCTCCAGCCGCCGGCAATGGTGCCGCCCAGCAGATAGGTGATCAGCACCGCCAGCACCACCATCCAGTGGCTGCGTTTAAGAGCTACCTTGGCGGCCTCTTTGATTCCTTTGCGATCAAAATACATAACGATACCTCCTTGTGATTACAGGGTGAGTGCCGCGCCGTTCAGAGCGGCGGCGGTCAGGGTGTCCCCTGTGTATTCCAGTTTCAGCGAGAAGAAGGGAGCGTCTTCCCCGATGAGTCGCAGGAAGATCCGATCCCCTTCCCAGGTGGGCAAGGTGGGGACGTGGGCGTTGTCCACCCATTCCAGCACCCCTTCATCGCATTCGCGGAGCTGTCCCGTGAAGCCATCGGCGGTGAACAGGTGCATATACTCGGTCTCCCACTCGTCGGAGACAAAGGTGACGATGCCCCGATAGCGGTAGCGGGTGAGGGTGAGCCCCGTTTCCTCATACACTTCGCGGAGCAGACATTCCTCGGGACTTTCCTTATCCTCGAAGCGACCGCCCACACCGATCCACTTGTCCTTGTTCAGGTCGTTTTCTTTTTTGATGCGGTGGAGCAGCAGGGTCTGCCCTTTGTCATTTTGTATGTAGCACAGCGTGGTGTTGCGCACGACGGTCACCTCCTTTGTGTTAGTCACAGTATAGCACTTTCTGCACCTTCTTGCAATAGGGCGACGAAAAATGCCGAAAAACCCGCAAACTGTTCATTGACTTATGAAAACAAATGTGCTACAATGGTAAAAAATCAAGCAAATAGGAGGGTATCCTTATGAAGCACATCAAGACTCTGGAGACCAAGAATCTGTGCGACAGCGCCAAGAACGGCGGCTGCGGCGAGTGCCAGACTTCCTGCCAGTCCGCCTGCAAGACCAGCTGCGGCATTGCGAATCAGGAGTGCGAGAACAAGTAATTGGCTCTGACCAGATGTCGCCATCGCGAGATGGCGACATTTTTTATGACTTTTTTAGGAGGGGTACTATGGTACACCGTTATCAACTGGGCGGGCTCAACATCGTGCTGGACATCTGCTCCGGTTCGGTCCACGTGGTGGACGAGATCGCCTACGATATGATCGGCGCTTACGAGCAGACTGAGCGAAAGGCGCTGCTGAGCGAAATGTGGGAGAAATACGGCTGTCGGGAGGATGTGACCGCCGAGGAACTGGTGGAGTGCTACGACCAGATCGGTCAGCTCAAAGCCGCGGGACAGCTTTTTACCCCCGACACCTTCCGCCCTATGGCGGACACCCTCAAACAAAAGACCGCCGGCGTGGTCAAGGCCCTGTGTCTGCACGTGGCCCACACCTGCAACCTCAACTGCTCCTATTGCTTCGCCAGTCAAGGCAAATACCACGGCGATCGGGCGCTGATGAGTCTGGAAGTGGGTAAGCGGGCGCTGGATTTTCTCATTGAGAACAGCGGCACCCGCCACAATCTGGAGGTGGACTTCTTCGGCGGCGAACCGCTGATGAACTGGGATATGATCAAGGAGCTGGTGGCCTATGCCCGCCTGCGGGAGCAGGAGACCGGCAAGCACTTCCGTTTCACCCTCACCACCAACGGCGTGCTGGTGGACGACGACGTCATCGAGTTCTCCAATCGGGAGATGAGGAACGTGGTGCTCAGTCTGGACGGACGCCGTGAGATCCACGACCGTTATCGGGTGGATTATGCAGGAAACGGCAGTTGGGAGAAGATCGTGCCTAAGTTCCAGAAGTTTGTGGAGGCTCGCGGCGGTAAGAACTACTATATGCGTGGCACCTTTACCCATGCGAATCCCGATTTCTTGAAAGATATTCAGGTGATGCTGGATCTGGGCTTCACCGAGCTGTCTATGGAGCCGGTGGTGTGCGCCCCCGAGGAACCTTCCGCCCTCACCGCAGAGGATCTGCCCATCGTACTGGAACAGTATGAGAAACTGGCACAGTTGATGCTGGAACGGCACAAAGAGGGTAAGCCCTTTACCTTCTACCATTATATGATTGACTTGAAGGGGGGGCCCTGCATCTACAAGCGGGTCAGCGGTTGCGGCAGTGGCACCGAGTATATGGCGGTCACCCCCTGGGGCGATCTGTATCCCTGTCACCAGTTCGTGGGCGAGGAAGCCTTCAAACTGGGCGACATCTGGCAGGGGGTCACCAACACGGCCACCCAGTGTGAGTTTGCCGCCTGCAACGTGTACGCCCGCCCCGACTGTGCGGATTGCTGGGCAAAGCTCTATTGCTCCGGCGGTTGCGCCGCCAACGCCTACCACGCCACCGGTGCGGTCACCGGTGTGTACGAGTACGGGTGCGAGCTGTTTCGCAAGCGGATGGAGTGCGCTATTATGGTGGAGGTCGCCAAGACTTTGGGTGACGAGGAATGAATACCCCCATTTATGATTTCGTAAAGACCTACGGTGAGAGTCGCGCGCTCCGCCTGCATATGCCGGGGCACAAGGGGGTGTCCCTTTTGGGATGCGAAGCGTTGGATATTACCGAGATCGGCGGCGCCGATGTGCTGTACCGCTCGGCAGGCATCATCCGCGAGAGCGAGGAGAATGCCGCCGCCCTGTTTGGGACGGCGCGGACGGTGTATGCCACCGAGGGCAGTTCTCTGTGCATCCGGGGGATGCTGTATCTGGCGCTGCAGAAGACGGGCCGCCGCACCTTTTTGGCGGCTCGCAATGCCCACAGCACCTTTGTCACCGCCTGCGCCCTGCTGGATGCAGACGTGCGCTGGCTGTATGGAGAGGGAGACGGCCTGACCGCCTGCGCTCTTACCCCAGAAGTCCTCACCGCCGCGTTGGACGGGTTGGAGACACCCCCTGCGGCTGTATATGTGACCAGCCCCGATTATTTGGGTAACACCTTAGATATTGCCGCTCTGGCGGCGGTGTGTCACGCCTACGACACCTATCTTCTGGTTGACAATGCCCACGGCGCCTATCTGCGGTTTTTGCCGCAGGATCGCCACCCCATTACTCTGGGGGCGGACCTATGCTGTGACTCCGCCCACAAGACCCTGCCGGTGCTCACCGGTGGCGCCTATCTGCACCTGTCCCATCGGGTGGCGGAGTGGGCCGAGGAGGCGGAACACGCCATGAGCCTGTTTGCGTCCACCAGTCCCTCCTATCTCACCTTGCAGTCACTGGACGGGGTCAACCCCTATCTGGCGGCGGAGTACCGACCCCAACTGGCGGTGTGTACGGAGCGAGTGACGGCGCTGAAAGAAGCGCTGGCCGAAAACGGCTACCCCTTGGCGGGGCAGGAGCCCCTTAAAGTGACCCTTGCGCCCAAAGCATACGGTTATACCGGCGAAGATTTGGCGGCGCGATTGGAGCAGGAGGGGGTTGTGTGCGAGTTTGCCGATCCCGATTACGTGGTAATGATGTTTACACCCGAAAATGGGGAAGAGGCGACGGAGTGCGTGCGGGACGTGCTGTGCGCTCTGCCGCGGCGCTCTCCCATCGGGGAGCGGGCCCCGCAGCTTACCCCGCCGCAGGGGAGAATAACCCTGCGGCAGGCCCTGTTTGCAGCAGCGGAGACCTTGCCTCTTGCGGAATGTATGGGGCGGGTGCTGGCCAGCCCCACGGTGAGTTGTCCCCCTGCCGTGCCCGTGTTGGTGGGCGGCGAAGTGGTGGACGAGAGCGCCCTTGAGGTGTTCCGCTACTATGGGTATACCACGCTACGGGTAGTGAAGGAATAAAAGAGAAGCGGAGGCGTGACCCTCATCTTTTTCCTTGACAGCGCGGGGAAAAATCGGTATAATGAGAAAACTCACAGGATACACTGTCACTATACGGGGGCGTAAAGGTTTCGACGGGGATCGTGAGGTATGGTAAGCGAGTAGTGGCGTTGGACCACTCTAAAACCGACAAACTAAACAATAAACGACAACTCTAAAGTTGCTCTGGCGGCTTAATTAAGCCGCCCGTCCTGCCCCGGAGTACCGCGACCGGGAGCGGGGCGTCAATTAGCGGTGAACGTGAACGGAGGGTTGCCACCCCCACCGTCACGGCGTAGTGGCTACCGTAGCGCATAGCCTGTCCATCGGCGATGCGTGAGGGGAATCTCAAAAGACGGACTGCACTCGGAGAAAGCTGTATCAAGTGGTTTTCGGACGCGGGTTCGATTCCCGCCGCCTCCACCATGAAAACACCCTCATTGTGATACAATGAGGGTGTTTTCAATGATATCCGTTCCTCTCGGAACGGGTGATATATCTTCGATATGATACCCACCTTCGGTGGATGATATATGCCTGCGGCATATGGAGGAACGGATATTATACCATGCTTGCGTAGCAAGTATATCATACGGCAATGCCGTATATCATATCGCACCAGCGATATATCATTTGAAATCGTTAAAACACAGATAATCGTTAAATTACAGCCATAATCGTTGATTTATAGATGTAATCGTTAAATTACAGGCGGTAATCGTTGAAAGGCAGTGCTTTTTATGCTATAATAGATTTTAGGTGGTGGTATAATGTTCCCTATATTCGCAAAAAACAATCTTTCATCAACCGAATCCGTTGATATCATTGAGAAGATTGTATATGAATACTTGAAGCCATTAGGCTTTAGAAAACATGGTCGAACCCTCCATCGCTTTGTTGATAATGATATTTCGCAAGTAATCAATTTTCAAAATGGCTGTCCGTCAAAAGGCGTATATGATATTCTTTGGGTCAACCTTGGTATTCGCGTTCCTGAGTGCGTAGAGCGCAAATTCAGTATAGAAGAACCTCTAAAGAAATACTATCATGAATATGAATGTAATATACGCACCCGCCTTGGTTCACTCGTTGACGGAAAAGATACTTTTTATGATTTGAAGAAGGAGCCTAACAAAATAGGGAAAGATATTGTTGAACGCTTGAAAAAATATGTTATTCCCGTTTTTGAGGTTCTCAACAGTCGTGATGCAATCTTAAAGCGCAGAATAGAATATGCTCTTTTTGATCAATTCAACCATCATTTGATTCTACTTGAAGAAGCAATGATTATTGGCAGAAAAGGAGATATAACCGAGGCAACTCGTTTGTTTAATGCCTATTATCAAAATGCGCTCGCAGAATATAATCATGACATTGAAAAAGGCACCAAAACCTATCTAAAAAAAGGCGAGCGAATGATTTACCATAATGCAAAAACGAACGAAACCGAAACAATCATTGCGACTAAAAATGGGTATGTAACGACATACTGTGCCAATAAAGGTCACCTAACATATTTGGAAGAGTTGGCGCAAGAATTAGGAATTACTCTTTGCACCCCCTAATCTCAAAAGGGGGTGCATTTGTATTAAAATTAGGGTTAGTCTTCAAAAAGAGAAAGAGACTCCCTCGGGAGTCTCTTTCTCTTTTCGTAGAAGTAGAGAGGCTCACTCTCTCACAAATGCATCCAATTTGTTGATCAGCATCTTGTTGCGGGTGGCGGATATATTGTTGAGGAACAGCACATCCTGTATGCCGTTTTCCTTTATGAACCCGACGAAATCCTCGGTGAAATAGCGAAAATCCAGCACATACACCTTGTGATAGATGGTGGACAGGTACGGGGCCAGCGCGTTGCCGTAGGAATCCTTGACCAGCGCCACCGCCGAGTTGTCGGTGATATGCTCGTTGGTGATGCAGGTGAAGGCGTTATCGCCGCCGATGAAGGTGCTGTATTTGTAGCGAGGATTCCAGTCGGTCACGTCTGAGATGACGGGATGCTTGGTGGTGGCGGTGGTCACCGTCTTGCCGTACACCATGGAGATGTTCCCTTGGGGAACGTAGGCAAACACCGTGTCGCCGCCCAGCTTGAGTCCCGCGTCCTGGGTCTCGGAGTAGAAGGAGCCCACGAACCCGTCGAAGGCCTTTTCCACAAAGGCGTCCAGCGGCAACGCGCGGCGGCCCACCTGTGCGGCGTACTCCGCAAAGGCGTAATAGGCGCCGCGGGCGGTCCAATGGTGATCGGTGTGGAAATAGAGATACTCGTTTCGGTGGTTGAGTAGGGTGTCCCGTACGGGAACGGGATGCACTGTCTCGACCAGCGAGCCGTAAAGATAGCCGATAGCCTTCTCCTGATCTGAGGAGTTGGCGGGGCGCTCTTCCGGCTCCAGCATTACGTCGATGGAGGTGGGCACGATCATAGAATAGACGTTAACCCCCTCCAGCTTTGCTGCGGCGCGGTTAAGAATGCCCACGTATTGATCGGCGGCACTGCGCACGAAGTTGTAGTATTCGTAGGCGGTGTCTCTCTTCACGATAATGGTCCCCAGCGACTGGTTCTGTTGTAACATATTCGCATCCATGCCGGTGGTAGTCGTAGTGGACACGGTTGTTGTTGTGGTCGTAGTCGCCGTGGAGGAAGTGGTGGTCGTGGTGGAGGAAGTAGTGGTCACGGCAGTGGTGGCTGTTGTTGTCGTATTTGTGGTGGTCGTGGCGGTGGAGGGTCGGGTGGGGGCATCGGGGATCTCGTCCCCCTTTTGCACGGTGCCGTGGATGGTCTCACCTTGCAGACCGAAGTTGCGGCGGATGCGGCCGTTCATCTCCACCAAGGTCTCCCGACCGGGGAACGTATCGGAGAACCACAGAGAAATATCGTCGAAATAGGAGCCGTCCGTCAACGCCTGCCAAGTGAAAGCGGGGAAGATTGCCAACTCCCTTTGTTCCAGCGCCGACGTGGTGGGGCGCAGGGGAAGAATCCATACCACTACGGCCAAAATCGCTACGAGAGCGACCGTCACCAACACCCGCACGGAGTGAAGCCGTGCCGTTGAGGGGCGCGTTTTGGTTTCTTTGAGCAATTGTGCAGATAGTTTCATTATTTACGCCCCTTTCATTAGAATTGGAAGTATAGGAATGGATTGTAGCTGTTGCCCACCAACATCACGGTGGACACCCCCAACAGTATGAGGGGCCATACCACCTGCGCCACTCCGTATATGGCTGCCAAAAGCGTGTTTTTCTGTCCGAGGGTTTGCCAGCCGCTGCTGAGACGGCGGAACAAGGGGGTGGCGCATAGTGCCGCCACAGGCAGGAAGAATAAATGATTTTTCATTAGGGTAGCGGTCTCGTAGGTGGACCATCCTGCGGACGCGCCACCAAACATACCCCGCACAACGGTGGTGATAACTTCCATATCCTGGAAACGGAACAGCACCCAACCGAAATACACCACCAGCAAGGTGTAGAGCCAACCGACGGCGGGAGCTTTACGCAGAGCTTTGCCCAGAAATAGAGTCTCAGCGGTCAGAAACAGGAAGAACCACAGTCCCCACAGCACGAAGTTCCAGCTGGCGCCGTGCCATAGGCCGGTCAGTGCCCACACCACCAGCATGTTAAACAGGGTACGGGAGAGGGAGCAGCGGCTGCCGCCCAACGGTATGTATACGTAATCGCGGAAGAAGGTAGACAGAGACATATGCCACCGTCGCCAGAAATCCTTAACCGAGCAGGCGATATAAGGGTAGTTAAAGTTTTCCAAATAATGGAAGCCAATCATTCGTCCCATACCGATGGCCATATCGGAATAGCCCGCGAAATCGAAATAAATCTGCAAAGTGTAGGCTAGCATACTCATCCACAGGGCTGAGGCGGGGGTCGCCTGTACCGCCTCCGGCGTGACGCTGCCGTTGGCAGCGCCGATGAGGGTATCTGCCAGATTGCCGCAAGTGTTGGCGAGGATCACCTTCTTACCCAGACCCACACAGAAGCGGCGGATGCCTTCGCTCACGTCCGCCCAATCCACTCGACGGGCAGTGAGCTCGTTCTCCACGTCCGCATAGCGGACGATGGGGCCTGCCACGCATTGATGGAATAGGGAGGCGTACAGAAGCACCGTGTCGAAACGCCGCTGGGCGGCTACCTCTCCGCGGTACACATCAATGACGTAGGAGAGCAACTGGAAGGTATAGAAGGAGATGCCGATGGGCAGGGCGATGGCGGGTAGGGCGGACTGTGTGCCGAATAGGGTGGCCACATTGTCCGCGGCGAAGTTTAAGTATTTGAAGACACCAAGAATGCCCAGATTGACCACGCAGGTCAGTATGAGCCACAGTTTGCGGTACCCTTTGTCCATTTGCAGGGAAAACAACCAGTCGAAGAAGGCCATCCCCAACAGTAGACACACGTACACCGGTTCACCCCAGGCGTAGAAGATCAGAGAGAAGATCAGTAATATAACGTTGCGAGCGGACGTAGTGCGTGCCAGCGCATACAACCCCATACACAACGGGAAAAACGCATATAAGAAAAACAGACTTGAAAACACCATGCCTCGTCACCTCTAAATTATCAGTCCACTTTCATAATATACTTTACGAAAACGGATAGCAAGAACAAAAACGGAAAAAGACAAATTTTGTCGAAAAAGAAAAACATACAAGCATTCTCATATTGACAAAAAATCAGCCGACCACTATAATACTGACAAGCGTAGAGGCGCGGAAGGCATCAGTAGCCGGAACAAGGTGCGGAAACACCCCGGTGAAAGGGCCGACTGCCGAAATCTTTACACGTTTTCCGTAGTGTAGAGGTTGGATGGCCACAGAATATGTTGCCGTCTGTCACATGAATTGTGGAGAGCTACCGCCTGTTGTTGTGCTTTTGGCCGCAGAGGAGGTTCCTCTGCGGCTTTTTTTATGTTGAGGAAGGAGAAAACAAAATGAACAAGAAACTGTTGCGTAACATTCTCGTGGTCGCCGTTTTGCTCATCGCCTTTGTTGTGGCGGCGGTGATGTTAAAAGGCGAGCACAATCTGAAATGCGGCGAGTGCGACGGCACCGGAATGGTGGATGCCGCGACCTGCGAGACCTGTGCCGGCACCGGTGTGGGCGACGAGACGGCGGACAGCCAATATTACAGCACCGTGCTGGCATTGGCGCCTCCCATTATCGCCATCGTGCTGGCGCTTATCACCAAAGAGGTATATAGCTCCCTGTTTATCGGCATGGTGACGGGTGCTCTGTTGTATTCCAACTTTGATCTTATCGGGGCGGTGGACGCCATCGTCAACGAGGGTCTCATCGCCAACGTGGGCGACAGCTGGAATGCGGGTATTCTGATCTTCTTGGTGCTGCTGGGCATTATGGTGGCGCTGATCAATGCCGCCGGCGGTTCTGCCGCCTTCGGTCGCTGGGCTAAGACCCACGTCAAGACCCGTGCCGGTGCGCAGTTGGCCACCTTTGCTCTGGGCGCGCTGATTTTCATCGACGACTACTTCAACTGCCTGACCGTGGGCAGCGTGATGCGTCCCGTCACCGACAGCCATAAGATCTCCCGAGCCAAGTTTGCCTACATCATCGACGCGACGGCGGCCCCCATCTGTATGATCGCTCCCATTTCCTCTTGGGCGGCGGCGGTCACCAGTGTGGTGGGTGAGGAGAACGGACTGGCCTACTTTGTTCGTGCCATCCCGTATAACTTCTATTCGCTGCTCACCATCGTGATGATTATCACCATCACGGTACTGAAATTCGACTTCGGTCCTATGCGTCGTCATGAACTCAACGCGTTGGAGGGTGATCTGTTTTCCGAAGCGGATCGGGTGGAAGAGTCCATCGACGAAGAGGTCTCTCCCAAGGGCAAGGTTATCGATCTGGTGTTGCCCGTGCTGGTGCTTATTGTCTGCTGCATTACCGGTATGATCTATACCGGCGGTTTCTTCGATGCCGAGAGCGGCAGTTACCTGAATCTGGCCACCGCCTTTGCCGGTTCGGATGCCTCTGCGGGTCTCTCCTGGGGTGCTCTGATCGCTACGATTGTGACCGTCTTGTATCTGATGGCCCGCCGCGTGATCTCCTTCAAGACCGCGATGAATGCCATTCCCAAGGGCTTTTGTGCTATGGTGCCCGCCATCATCATTCTGGTGTTCGCCTGGACGCTGGGCGGCATCACCCGCGGTATGCTGGGCGCGGATATCTTCGTGAAGCTGGCCATCGGCGCCGGTGCCGAGGCGCTGTCTGCCTTCCTGCCGGCGGTGATCTTCCTCATCGCTTTCGGCTTGGCCTTTGCTACCGGCACCTCTTGGGGCACCTTCGGCATCTTGCTGCCCATCGTCATTACCGTGTTCAGCGGCGCAGGCGAGATCCTCGTCATCGCTATGTCCGCCTGCCTGGCGGGTGCGGTGTGTGGTGACCACTGCTCCCCCATCTCTGATACCACCATTATGGCTTCGGCGGGTGCTCAGTGCAACCACGTCAATCATGTATCCACTCAGTTGCCCTATGCGCTGACGGTAGCCGGTGTGTCGGTGGTTGCCTATATTCTGGCCGGATTTATCCAAAACTGGATGATTGTGCTGCCCATCGCCATTGTGCTGATGGTTGCCACTCTGATGGTAATTAAAGCCCTCACTCAGAAAAAAGCATAAACACAAACAAAAAGGCCTCTCCGCGAAATGCGGAGATGCTTTTTTTGTAAACGAAAACCACGCGATAGTCGCGTGGTTCAAAAGAGCTTTAGCGATGAACAGAAAATGCAGGAGTCAAAAACAAACGCAGAAAGCGTTTTTTGTCTTGCCTCCCTCTGATGAGGGAGGTGGATTTTTGCGAAGCAAAAAGACGGAGGGAGAGAAAACGAAAACCCCCCGCTATGCGGGGGGATATTATTGCGCGGGGAAATTC
>JAZNJO010000048.1:0-24606 GCA_045578085.1 Acutalibacteraceae bacterium
CGACATGGCTACGATCCGACTTGGATCTATCTGGACAAGAACGGCTCCATGACCAAGAATGCTTGGGTCAAGGATGGCGGCAAGTGGTACTATCTGGACGGCAATGGTTATATGGTCGCCAATAAGTCCCTGAAATTGGGCAGCAAGACCTATAATTTCAATGTCTCCGGCGTGTGCACCAATCCCTGATTGATTCATTCCTTAAATTAGCAAAATCGGCAGCCGCGGCTCCCCGAGGGGAGCCGCGGCCAAGCCGCACTTGTTGGTGTCACGTGTCATCGATGACGTGAGCGGTGCAGTGATTCAAACGAACTGCACCGATGATGTGAGCGATGTCACCGACAGATATGTTTATCGGATAGTTCAAGGGGGATTAAAGCGAGCGAAAAAATCACAAAATCCCTTGGAAATACGGGAAAGTCATAGCAAGAAATGATGGCATTTTGACTTAACAGTTGCAACTGTTTTCGGTAGGGGGTATAATTGTTTATAAAGGGCAGGTCACCGCCCGATCATGGGATCAAACGGGCCGATAGCGTGATCGTTTTGTGTAAACGAAAAGCGTTAGTGGGGAATAGGAGTCGATAGAATGAAAAACAACCGAAAAGTATTGTTCTATGATGATTTCAACGACATCGTGTTGGATCCCACCAAGTGGTATATTGAGACCACCACAGTGTCCGACGTGAATCACGAGAAGAGGTATACTTATATGCCGGGCAACCTGGCGGTGGAGGACGGCAATTTGGTGCTCACCGCCCGTCGGGAATGCTATCGGGGCGGTGATTACACCTCTGCTTCCATTCATACGGGCAATAAGTTCAGCTTTCAATACGGACGGCTGGAGATGCGGGCCAAGTTGCCGTACGGCGAGGGCTTGTGGCCGGCCTTGTGGCTGATGGGTGATTCCTATTTCGACCATCTGGACTGGGATGCGTGGCCCCGTTGCGGTGAGATTGACGTGATGCAGTTCATCGGTACCGGCGGCGAGGCGGATCGCGATCAGCGGGATGCCTATCAATCGGAGCACCTAAGTGTTTACAATAACAAGATCGTAGGCAATAACCGCACCATCTGCAACCTGCATTGGGGCGTGGACCGTCAGCATCATAAGCAGAGCGGCACCAGTTACAGCCTGCCCAAGGGTGTGTTTGCGGATGATTATCATATTTTCGCCATCGAATGGACCGAAGAGGCCATCGAGTGGTACGTGGACGACAACCTCATTCATCGGGTGGACATCAACCAGCCGGATATGCTGGACACCTTCCACAAGCCCCACTGGATCGTTCTCAGTCTGAATCTGGTAGAGGATTTTGAACCGGCGGTCAAGGAGATTACCCCCTTCCCCCAGTCCTTCTACATCGATTACGTCCGTGTGCTGGCTCCGGAGGAAGACTGATCACGAAGGAGTAGATTCCTAATGAAGCGCATAGACTTATGTGGTGCCTGGACATTAGAGAGTCCCTATGGCGGCGGCTTGGTGCAGGTGCCTGTGGCGCTTCTCCCATCGCACCTGTCTGGCGCTGATGTGCGGCAACAACGAGATTGAAGAGGCTATGGAGTGCTGGGTTAACTGGTGCGAAGTGGCAGATCAACGACTGCTGGCCGGGTGTATCTTGGTCCGGCATCGACTACGACGGCCGCTGGAAGGCGCTGCACTATGCGGCGCGGGAATTCTACGCGCCCCGCTCCCTCATTCTCACCAAGGAAGAGGACACCGTCACCTTCTCCGTGTCCAACGAGTCCACCATGCCTTTCAAGGGTATGATCCGCTGGAAGCTGGTGAAGAACGACCAAACGGTGGTGCGCTCCGGCTGCTATCCCGTGGCACTGGACGGTCTGTCCGCTACGGATCTGGGGCAGGAATGCTATGGCGACCTGACCGAGGAGCAGCGCTGCACCTGTGCACTGGTGGGCGAGCTGCTGGATGAAAACGGCAACTGTATCAACGACCGTTTGGTGCTGTTTGTGCCCTCCAAGCACTTTAAGTATAAAGCGCCTCACATTGAGGCCGAGTTGGGCTGCGACGAGGAGGGTTACTTCCTTACTTTGAAGGCGGACGCCTTTGCCCAGAACGTGTGGTTAGAATTCGGAAGCACCGATTGCGTGTTCAGCCGCAACTTTATGAACTTGACCGATGCCGAGCCCATCACCGTGCGCTTGTCTCAGCTGCGCGGTGCAGAGCCCGCCATTGAGGATTTGCAGATCCTGTGTGTGAATACCACTGCGTAACCAACGCAACGTGGAAAGGAGGAGATGACCGTGGGCAAGATGACCACCGACCAGTTGGCCCGCTATCTGAATCTGTCCCGCAGCACGGTGTCCAAGGCACTCAACGATCATCCCTCTGTGGCGGAGAGAACTAAGAAAGCGGTGCTCAAAGCCGCCTACCAGTTTGGTTATATGGACTATCCCGTGCCGGAGGATCCGGCCAAGGCGGAGAATGTTCACGCCGTCAACGGAGTTATCTGTGTGCTGATGACCAACGAGATGGTGCGAAACCGTTTCTGGAACGTGATACTGGACGGTATGGAGGATTTCTTACTGCAAAACGGCTTCACCATCAAGAAACTGCTGATGGACGACCGCCGTGCCAGTCACCTGCCCAATCTGCGGGTCCCCTACGAGGCGGACGGCATTGTGGTGCTGGGCTCCCGTACCCGCCAGTTGTATAAGCAGCTGCTCGGTTACGGACTGCCGATGGTGACGGTGGATACCAGTGCCGACACTCGCGGCAATAATCTGCTGTGTGACGTGGTGATGATGAACAACCTCAGTTGCACCTATGAGATCGCTGCCCATATGATTCGCTCGGGACGCAAGAATATCGCCTTCGTGGGGGATAAGTTCGACAGTCTGAGTGTGTGGGAGCGCTGGCAGGGTTGTCAGCAGGCTTTGCAGGAATACGGCACCATTGTCCGTGCCTTCGACACTTTGCTAAACATCCCGCTGAAAGGGGACACGCGTTCTTACGTCCAGCGCGCCTTTGACGAGATCGGACTGTTGCCCGATGCTTGTATCTGCGCCAACGACGTGGTGGCCAGTTACGTCTTCCAGACGTTGGCCAAGATGGGGCTGTCGGTGCCCAAGGACGTTATGATCTCCGGTTTTGACAGCTTCGATACCGCTACCATGTCCCGCAACCATTCTCTGGCGCTGACCTCCGTAGCGTTTGACATTCGGGAGATCGGGCGGCAGACCGCGCGGCAGATGCTGTACCGTTTGGAGAATCCCAAGGTGCCCTACGGCATTTTCAGCGTAGAATCTAAGGTGGTGTATCGCTCCTCCACCGAAGCGGAAGCCGAGCGAATGATTATGAGCAAGAAATATTTATAAATACAATAATAAAAAATTTTAACGGAAGGTGGAACCAGTATGAACTACGGTCAGTTTGACCAGAGCGGTAAGCGATTTACCGTCACATCCCCCGATGCACCCCGTCCCTTCGACGTGATGCTGTTTAACGAGGTGTGCTATGCCAACGTGCATCACACCGGTATCGGTTGCTTTGACTATCAGTATCCGGGCGAGGAGGGCATTCAGCTCTTCACCGGTGTGGGTCGTATCTGCGACTACGACATTTTTGGTAAGGAGCACCTGTACAGCCGCCTGATCTATGTGCGGGACAATGAGACCGGTAAGTTTTGGACGGTGAACTGGGAGCCTGTTTGCGCTGACGTGCAGGAATTCTCCTGCACCCACGATCTGGGCTATACCACCATCGTCAACCAGACCGAGGACGTGAAGGCCACCCTTATCATCTCCATCCCCCCCGGAAAGGACGCGGTGGAGATGTGGCAGCTGAAATTAGAGGACGTGAACGGCCGCGCCCGCAACCTGTCCGTGTTCCCCTATTTCCAGTTGCAGTTTAAGTATAAGTGGGGCTTCGACAGCTATGGCGATATGATCTATCGTACCACCTGCTTCGACAAGGAGACCAACACCTTCTTCGCCGAGAAGCACCCCTACGTGAAGCCTCACAACAACCTGACCGCTTTCTTCACCTCCGACTATCCCGTGAGTGCTTACGACGGCAGCCGCCGTCTGTTCATGGGTCAGTACGGCTCTGTTGCCAATCCTGTCTGCGTTAAGAACGGCGGCTGTAAGAATTCCGACGGCTCTGCCGAGGACACCATCTGCGTGTTGCAGTGGGACGTGAAGCTGGAAGGCAAGGCCCAGAATATCGCCTTTGTGTTGGGTGCCGCCGACAGCAAGGAGCGGTGCATTGAGCTGAAAAAGACCTATCTGCACAACATCCCCGCTTACACTCAGCTGGCGCAGCTGTATCGCGAGGGTGATCTGAGCAAGAGCGTCATCAAGACAGGTGACGAGCATATGAACCGCATCCTGAACAACTGGGTCAAGCTGGCCTGCCTGTACGGCGCTCAGTGGTGCCGCTGGGGCTATAACGGCTACCGTGACATCGTGCAGCAGGGTATGGGTGTGGTCAACCTGACCCCCAAGCGCACCAAGGACATCCTACTGGAGGCTCTGACCTATCAGCACGACTTCGGTATGGCGGTGCGCGGCTGGAACCCCATCGACGATCGTCCCTATTCCGACTGCGCCCTGTGGTCGGTATACACTCTGTGCTCCTACGTCAAGGAGACCGGCGACACCAAGTTCCTGTATCAGTCCATTCCTTACATCAACGGCGAGATGGACACCGTGCTGGGCCACGAGTTGCGCGCCTTGCAGTTCTTGGAGAACAACAAGGGTGCTCATGGCCTGCTGCTCATCAAGTTCGGCGACTGGAACGACTCGCTGACCGGCGCCGGCAAGGAAGGCCGCGGCGAGAGCGTGTGGCTGTCCATGGCCTATGCCTATGCCCTGACCCAGTTGGCGGAGTTGTGCCGCTTTGCGGGTGAGGATGCCATCGCCGCCGATCTGGAGGCCCGCAGCGCCACCATGACTGCGGCCATCCGCGAGAACGCCTGGGAGGGCGACCGCTTCGTCCGTTGCTTCGACGACAATGGCGGCACCATCGGCTCTTCTACCAACAAGTACGCCAAGCTGTTCCTGGAGACCCAGTCCTTCGCTCTGATGACCGGCATCGCCAGTCCCGAGCGCCGCGAGAAGATTCTGGAGAGCTTAAAGCGCGAGTCCTACACGCCTCTCGGTTATCTGCTGCTCAGCCCCGCCTATCAGGAGTTTGACGACCGCGTAGGCCGTCTGTCCGCGATGGAGCCCGGCATCGCTGAGAACGGTACCATCTACACCCATCCCAATATGTGGCTGGTGCTGGGTCTGCTGCGCTGCGGCAAGCCCAATGAGGCCTACGAGCTGTTCCGCCGCGTGGCCCCCGGCTACTATGAGGAGGATAACTACGAGCTGAAGAAGGACGCTCTGCCCTTCCAGTTCGCCAACTGTTTCTTCGGTCCCGAGCACCGTAACAATGCCTATCAGATGGAGTATAGCTGGATCACCGGTTCGGTGGCCTGGGTCCGTCTGGCCATCGAGGAGTGGATGCTGGGTGTCCGCGCCGAGTACGACGGCCTGCACGTAGAGCCCTGCCTGCCCGATGACTTCGGCACCTATACCGTGGAGCGCATCTGCCGTCAGGCGAAATACAATATCACCGTGCAGAAGGGTGAGAACAAGGGTATCGTGATGGACGGCAAGGCCATCGAGGGTACGGTTCTGCCTTATCTGGGTGACGGTCTGGTTCACGAGGTTACCGTGACCATCTAATGATCGGAGAGAAAGGCGACAAGTGCATACGTGGACTTGTCGCCTTTTTTTGTTAGATAGAACGGAGGATACTGTATGGATAAGAAATTGACTATTTATATGATGTCTTCCACCCACTGGGATCGGGAATGGTACGAGCCCTTTCAGGGATTCCGCTGGCGACTGGTGAACATTACCGAGGATGCTATGGACAAGTTAGAGCAGCACCCTGAGATCGGCACCTTTACCTTCGACGGTCAGACCATCGTGTTGGAGGACTATTTGGAGATTGCTCCCGAGGGACGGGAGCGGTTGCAGAAGCTCCTCTCGGACGGTCGCATTAAGGTGGGCCCTTGGTACGTGATGCCCGACGAGTTCATCCCCTCCGGCGAGAGTCTGGTGCGCAATCTGCAGATCGGCACCTCCATCGCCAAGAAGTGGGGGGTGGAGCCGATGCCCTACGGCTACGTGTGCGATATCTTCGGTCACACCGCCCAGATGCCCCAGATTTTCGGCGGCTTCGATATTGAGGGCGCTCTGCTCAGCCGCGGCATCACCGACGAGGAGGTGCCCGCTCACTTCCGCTGGGCCTCTCCCGACGGCACCGAGTGCGTCACCTTTAAGACGCCGGACCGCCTGGGCTACGGTGCCTTCTGGGTCCGTATCAACAACTTTGACAAATGGCGGGAGCCCCCCACCGAGCAGGAGCGAGACGACAACCTGAAACAGTACATCGACGAGGAGATCGCCCGCAGCGATATTCCGATCCTCCTGCTGGTGGACGGTCAGGATCACCGCCCCCTCCACTCCCGTATCCTGCTGGATACCAAGGAGCGCTTGGAGCGGCTGTACCCCGGCTGTGAGGTCATCATCACCAGCCCCGACGAGGTGCTCAAACCCTTGGCGGCTTACAAGGATCAGATGCCGCTCAAAACGGGCGAGCTGAACACCACCAACCGCACGGTGGGCAAGTTTCCCCATCTGCTGACCAACGTATTGTCCAGCCGCTACGATATCAAGAGCCGGAACGACCGCTGCCAAACGCGGTTGGAGAAATGGTCCGGCCCCTATATGGCGCTGAGCCGCCTCACCGGCAAGAAGCCGTTGCGCCCTGCCTATTACGACATGGCATACCGCTATCTCATTCAGAATCATCCCCACGATTCCATCTGCGGCTGTTCCCGTGACGAGGTCCATCGGGATATGAAGTACCGCTACGATCAGGTGGAGGAGATCACCCAGTGCATCAGCGAGTACGGTATGATCAACCTGTCCCGCTGCCACGGAAATGAGGGAGAGAACACCATCCTTTCCATATTTAACCCCCTGCCTTTCCGCCGCAAGGAAGCGGTGTCGGTGGATCTGTACTTCGATTGCAAGTATCCCCACCGTTATTCTGAGCCCTTTGGCTACGAAAAAATCAACACCTTCCACATCGAGGATAAGGACGGCAACGTGATCCCCTACAAGGTGACCCGTGTCAAGCGTGGCGTGGGTCACGTGCTGGCGGGCGAAACCATGGGTCACGACGTCCATCGGGTGGTGTTTGAGGCGGATATGGCCCCCGGTGGTATCACCGAATACCGCATCGTGCCCTTTGCCAAGCCGGTTCGCTACGATGAGACCCTGCGCACCGGTCTCTACACCGCCGAGAACGAGTTTATCAAGCTCACCGTCAACCCTGTGGGTTCGGTGGACATCTACGATAAGCGCACCGGCGAGACCTATGCTAATCAGCTGAATTTCTCCGACGACGCGGAGCTGGGCGACGGCTGGAACCACGCTCGTCCCGTGGCCAATCGGGAGTATCTCTGCACCGGCAACGTGTCGGTGGCGGTGGTGTGCGATGCTCCGGCCAAGTGCACCTTTGCCATCACCAAAGAGGTGCAGGTGCCCGCTTGTGTCACCGAGATCTACGAGCGGAATGAGGATCTGCGCCGCACGGAGGAGACGACCACCCTGACCATCACCGCCAACGTATCCATATCCAAGTCCACTCCTCTGGTGGACGTGGAGCTGACGGTGAACAACACCGCCAAGGATCACCGTCTGCGGGTGATGATCCCCACCGGTGTCACCGCCCCCACCTATCATGTGTCCCAGGCCTTCTGTACCGTGGAGCGCCCCGTGGCCACCAACCCCGCCTCTCTGGAATGGGCAGAGCGGGATCTGCCCGAGAAATCTATGACCGGCTTTGCCTATCGGCGTGAAGGCAACCGCGGTCTGGCCTTTGTCAGCGGCGGCGGTCTCCACGAGATCGGTGTATTCGATAACGAGGAAGGCTTGATGGCGGTGACTCTGCTGCGCTGCTTCCGCCGCGCCCATCCCGGCGCCGAGTCCTATGACGGTCAGCAGCAGGGAATCAGCAAGTACCACTTCGGTCTGCTACCCCTTGTGGCGGAGGATACCGACGCCTGCGTACAGCGCGTTCAGGATGCGCTGGCAACGGGCATTGAGTACCGCGAGGACCGCACCGCGGTGGACAAGGCCGAGGAGCACAGCTACGTGTGTCTGGATGCGGTGCACACCGTATACAGCACCATGAAGGTGGCGGAGGATCGGCAGGGTATCATCCTGCGCCTTTACAATATGAGTGGCGAGACGGATGCCGCCTGCCTGACCTTTGACCGTCCCGTGGAATCGGCAGCGTTGGTCAATTTGGAGGAGCAGCATCCCGAGAAATTGGCTGTGAAGGGGAATAGCTTTACACTAGAAATGCCTCCCTACGCTATTCGCACTCTGTATCTCACCTTCGAATAAAGGAACAAAAAATGCCTGTGACGGTTGTCACAGGCATTTTTTCTGTGTTACGGGTCATACTAGCGGCGAGGAGTGATGTGTGTATGAAGCCCACCGAAAAAGAATATCAGCAGATGACCAAGAAGGTATCGCCCCCGTCCCCGTCGCTTAAAAACAGCGCCTTTGCCTTTGGCATAGGGGGGCTGCTGTGCGCCTTAGCGGAGGTGGAGTGCCAACTGCTGGTGAGGGTGGGCACCGAGTTGACGGTGGCGCGCACCCTGACCTCCTGCACCCTGATCCTACTGGCGGCGGTGCTCACCGCCTTTCAGGTGTTTGATAACATCGCCAAGCACGCCGGCGCCGGCACCTTAGTGCCCATCACCGGCTTCGCCAACAGTGTGGTGGCCCCCGCCATCGAGTTTAAGAGCGAAGGATTTGTGCTGGGTTTTGGTGCCAAGATGTTCAACATCGCGGGGCCTGTTATTGTATATGGTACAGTGGCGAGTGTGGTATATGGGGTTATTTATTGGATAACGACGTTGTTTTAACAAAAACGGCACCGATTACTCGGTGCCGTTATAAATTTAACCTACTATTCCGATTACAATTACAACAGATAAAAATGCCACTATATAGGAAGTGATTTCAATTGTTCCCCAAAAGTTAACTATGCGCATTTCTTCGGATTTTGATAATAACTGAGATGGAATATTCCATAAAATTATGCTGGAAATAATCATATGTAGTGTTATTGGTATAATGCCAAGAATCATTAAGCAATTACCGAAAGCGGAGATGATGTTTAAAATCACGTATACAATATGCACAATAGACGTTATTTTAAAATATTTTTTTATAAATTTTGTTTTTGGATTTTTAAGAACAACAGTTTTATTTATAAGGACAAAGTCCATAATTTTTTCTAGAAGAAAACTAATACCAACGCCCAATGCACCAATAAAAGATAGACTTAATGTTAACGAAAAATTAAATATATTGTGCCACCAAGGGCGGCTGACGATAGTTTTTAATTCACCGTTTCCAAGTGCCTTATACACTTGAAATTCATCGAAATATAACTCTCCTTCGATTAACTGTTCAGTATATTCATTTTCATAATCATAGTTTAAATCAAGATTTTCTTCGTTTTCAATTCCCAAAAAAGAACCGTTTTTTGAATTGTAAATATATGCGTCGCCATCATAGATTATAAGTTTATCGTTTTGTAATTCAAAACACGAATTTCGCATATATGGTGTAGCTACACACCATAAAAATTCGCCATTGT
Source organism: Acutalibacteraceae bacterium (assembly GCA_045578085.1). Taxonomy (GTDB): domain Bacteria; phylum Bacillota; class Clostridia; order Oscillospirales; family Acutalibacteraceae; genus UBA5905. Next base: position 9,701 of record JAZNJO010000048.1, read on the forward strand.
CGCTATAAGCGTTTACACAGTTTGCGTCATTATAACACACATATATCTGTTTTAAATTTTCATCCTCAAGAACGGTTTCTATTATGTCTGGAACAAACGATTCCGCTTGGATTGATTTGTAATCGTCATTACTGCGTGTACAGAATGCACGGCCAAATAGTCCTAAAGCAATAGAACACATAAACAAAGCAACTGAAATTGGGAATAGAATTTTTGTAAAGCGTTTCATAAACTCACCTCATCTTACTTTATTATACCATACCTACGACTTAATGTAAATGTTTTTAAAAAAAGGTGTGTCCTATATTGACAGCAGCAGAGGGTTTTGTCTTAGGTGTTGGTGCCAAGATGTTTATCATCGCAGGGCCTGTAATTGTATATGGTACGGTTGCGAGTGTGGTGTATGGGATAATTTATTGGATAACAACTTTATTTTGACAAAAAAGGCTTGACCAAATTGGTCAAGCCTTAAAAATTCTTTTGAAAAAACCTTTTATTTTGCTGGTTGGTTTGAATTGAGTGGGAGCAGGAAAGGGCTTATCCAATACCCACGGCAACTCGAAAACATTATTTACTGAAATAGTAAAATATTCTCCAGTCTGTTCATTTGGAGAGGCGAAACCCTCGGTAATAACAAGGCTAAAGAATTGATTATCATGTATATCAATTTCATATTGCCCCATAGTTGCTACTTTTCCGCAAACGGTATAGTCAACGCCAATATACAGAATCGTATTGTCTAATTCAACACTCATACACTCATCAGGCTTTGATATATCCACGCCAAAGTCGGCAAGAAAAGAATCGAGCTTTGGGAACTTACCACCTATTTGAGTATAAAAATTTTCACAGCAATCGCATTCGCAAAGCGAGTGTGTTTTATAATAGTCAATCGTTTTTTCTATATCGACTTGAAATACATATTCATCTTTTTGAATTGTGGTCATACGTTCCACCTCACTTTATTTCATTATACCATACCGCTGATTTAATGTAAATATTTTTGCAAAATAATGTGTCCTATATTGACAGCAGCAGAAGGATTTGTGCTGGGTGTTGGTGCCAAGATGTTCATCATCGCAGGGCCGGTGATCGTGTATGGTACGGTGGCCAGCGTGGTGTATGGGGTTGTGTATTGGATAATGCAGATACTATAACGAAAAGGCTTGACCGCACAGTCAAGCCTTTTCGTTTCTCTTTGGAATGTCAAAAAAAGCCGTGGAACTTGTAATCCAGTTCATCCAGGCTTAGGCGGTATAGGTCTTCTACGAACTCGTCGGTTAATCGGTAATAATCCGCATCCCAGCTATCCTGTATATAATAGTTGCCTTCGTATTTGGACACGGTTAACCATAGTCGGACGTAGGGATATTCCTCAATGGATACGTAGAAATTGCACACTTCATAAAAATCGTACTCATATTCTATGGATTCGCCGGTAGTGATTTGGGAGACGGTGAAGGTGTAAGGCGTGCCCAGATCCCACACGGACAGGGGGGTGTCGTTGTTCAGGCAGACGTCCTCACGCATGCTGAGAGTCCCTGAGCGACTGCGATAAATCAGCTCAGGATGCTCTGCATCGTTTCCGTAAAAAACGGTCTTGTATGCTAGGGGGGACCACACGCATACGACGGGCCAATCAGAAACGTCTACGGTAAACTTATCCCCATAGGGAATATAGGTGTGCCCATTATAATACATCTCGGTCATATCGTCGTTGTAGTCTATGGTGTCTGCGGGGTGTTTACCGCAGGAGCAACAGGAGAGGCACAGCACCAGAGCCAGCAAAGACGCGAGCATTTTCTTCATAATGGTCACCCCCTTTTATTGCATTGTAACACACCAATTTCTTTGTGTAAACGGTTTTTCTTGTCAAATGGAGCGGAATATGGTATAAATAAGTAAAACAATCGAGAAAACGAGGTGTTACCGATGCGTACTTTCTTGTATTGGACTGCTTGGGAAATGGAAAAACCCGCCCCCTATGGTTTGTTCCACATCCTGATGACGGTGGGGCTGTTGACCCTGACGGTGGCGGGCGCCTATGCCCTGCGCCGCACCAACGAGCGGCAAAACCGCGTGGTGCTGGGGGTGGTGGGGGTCTTCTTACTGCTCACCGAGGTGTATAAGATTGCCTTTCATCTCACCGTCAATCCCTACGACTGGGGTTTTTGGGGCGCCTTCCCCTTCCAGCTCTGCTCCCTTCCCATGTACCTGTGCCTCATCTGTGCGGTGTGCCCCTCGGAGCGGGTCAATCGCTGGCTGTACGAGTGTATGTTTGCGGTGAATATGGTGGGAGGGATTATGGCCTTTGCGGAGCCCAGCGGCATTCAGCACGGCTATGTGACCCTTACCCTCCACGCCTACATCTGGCATATGCTGCTCGTTTTTGTGGCGTTGTATCTGTATCTGAGCCGCCGCGCCTGCACCGATGCCACCTCGTATAAGAAAGCGGTGCTCCTCTATCTCTGCTCCTGTGGCGTAGCACAGGGCTTTAACCTGATTTTCGGGGACAGAATCAACTGCTTCTACATATCCCCCTACGTGTGCAGTCCCTTAGCGGTGTTCAAGTCCATCTATACCGCTTGCGGCTGGGTGGTGAATATGGTGCTGCTGATGATCGCGGTGCTGTTGGGGGCGGCGGCGATTTATTACGGCGGCTATGCCCTGCGCCTGCGCGCCCGCAAGAAGCAACCCGCCGAAGTGTAAATACTCGCTCACCAAGAAAAAAAGGCTTGACCGATTCGGTCAAGCCTTTTTTGTGATTACAGTTGTCCGTGGGGGAGGGTGGGATCCATGGGCGCTTCCCGTTCAAAGCGGGACTCGATCTCCACCGGCTGCCCCTTTTGGGCGCTGGACAAAATGCCCGCCATCACTTCCAGCACGTGATAGGTCTGCTTGCAGGTGACCATCGGCAACACGGCCTTCGCCGTGCACGCGGGGGAGGGGGCGCTGATTCTGCCTGGTCAGCCCCACGCCTTTGTATCCCAAGAGCCCAATCTGTGTTGGCCCATGATCTTCTCGGTGGACTATCTGCCGGAGCTGCGGCGGGTGGAGCGGATGCTGTATCCCGTGATCAGACCTGCAATCCCGCAGCTGTACGAGCAGCTGTGCGCCTGTCGGGGCAACCGCTTCCGGCTCAAATCTTTGCTGTATACCATCGCCGCCTGCTATGGCGAGGGTGAGCCGTGCGACCGGCTGACCGCCGCCGACGATCTGGCCTGTCGGATGGTGCGCTATATTGACAGCCACTACACCGAGCCCATCGCCCTGCGGGATATGGCCAAGGATCTGGGCTACAATTATCGCTATCTGTCGGGGGCGGTGAATCGGCTGTTCGGGATTCCTTTTCCGCAGGTGATCAACCGCTATCGGGTGGACTATGCCTGCGGTCTGTTGCGCCAGACACGGCGCAGCATCACGGACATTGCCGAGAGCTGCGGCTTTGATTCCCTGCGCAGCTTTAATCGCTGCTTTAAGGAGCAGACGGGGGTCACCCCGCGGGAATACCGCAAGCAAGAAAACGCATAAAGAAAGAGCGACGTCATAGGCGTTGTACCCGCAAGGATAGTTTTATATAAAACGAATTATACCCGTGGCGTTTTGGTCGCCACGGGTATTTTTAAAAAATATTTTATTTAATAATTGATTTAATTGTGATACAATATAACTAATTGATAAATAATACGTTGAAAAATGGAGGCGAGAAGTTATGAAATTGAGAATATTAGATTTTTTGGTTGATATAGAAGAAGTAAGTGGTGTTGCCTTATCAGCAAAGCTTAAATGCTCTTGCGGAGCAACTAAATTTAATTTTTTACACACTGGCAAACAAACCAAAGGTATTTTAGCTCCATTCATTATCAGGCAAAAGCGACAGTTACTTTTAAAGGCTGTATGTCCAATTTGTAAAAATGAAATCATTATATATGATTCCACACAAGATGGTGCTTCTGCCATAAAAAAGAGTTCTGTTTGCGAATTCAAGCCACTTGCTATAAACACTCTATCAAACCCGTTCGCTGTTGCAATCAAATACAACTACTTTCCGGAAAAATTCAAAATTGGAGGAGAATACTCTAATCAATTTGAAAATTGTTTCATTTATATCTTAGACAATAACGATAAAGAAGGAAAGGCTTTATTAGAGGAATAAATTCTCTTTACAAAATTTATCGAATTGATAAAGTTGTTTACAAAGGGTTTTAGGTTCTCCTAAAGAGTGGAAAATGTGATATACATTTTCCCTGCTTGCCAAGGTATGATACAAATATTAAACGGATGTGTAGAATTTCTGCACATCCGTTTTACTGTCTCAAAAAATATTTTAATAGTGATATTGTGAGACAGGTCTCACAGTGTTATTTTGCCTATCGGCAAAGTGATATTAAAACCTTGCGGTTTTAGTGATATTTTATTCGCTCCTAAACTCGCAAAGCGAATAACACTCGGCTTTTAGCCGAATATAACTGCGAAGCAATACAACTCGCCGTAAGGCGAATAAAACTGGCGTTGTATCCTTACGGGTACAACGCCTACGACGTCGCTCTTTTTTACGTTAAAGGAGTGGGGAGAGATAGCCCCAGCCGATGCCGATGGCGGCAGAAAGCAAAATCAGGTAGATGGGGTGGAGCTTCTTCCAAAAGGCCAGCGTGCAGGTGAGGGCAAAGATGCCCACCGACACGTACAGAGAGGGGTCGGTGAATATCGCTGCGGACAAGCCGGAGGGGAACAGCACCTCGGCAGCGACCGACAGTACCGCCGCGCCGATGAGACCTACCACGGCGGGCTTGAGACCGGTCATACAGCCCTTGACGATGGGGCTCTGCTTGTATTTCTCATAGAAACGGGCCACGATGAGAATGACGATAAAGGAGGGCATCACCACGCCCAGGGTGGCGCACAAGGCGCCGAAGATGGAGGCGAGGACGGTTTCGCCTCCCACCTGACTGCCCACGTAGGTGGCCATATTGATGGCAAAGGGGCCGGGGGTGGACTCGGACACGGCGATAAAATTGATGAGGTCCGCCTCGGCGATCCACTGATGGCGCAGCACCTCCTCCTGAATGAGGGGGAGCATGGCGTAGCCGCCGCCAAAGGTGAACAGACCGATCTTGAAGAAGGTGAGGAAGAGGGTAAGGAAGATCATTTCTTGCCCTCCTTCCGTGCGGTCAGCAGGGAGGACACCAGTCCTACCACTCCGCAGCCCACGATCACCGCCAGCACCGGCACCTCAAAGAAGGCGGTGATGATGAAGGCCGCCGCCATAATGCCGTAGCCGATGAGACTCTTTTGGTTCTTCTTATACATAGTCCATAGTGCCTTGATGAGCAGAGCCAGCACACCGGCACGGATGCCGAAGAAGGCGTACTGCACCGCGGGGATGTCCGCAAACCCCGTCAGCAGGAAGGAGATGAGCAGGATGATGACAAAGGAAGGCAGCACCACGCCGGTGGTGGCCAGCGCCGATCCCCAGAAGCCGGCCACCCGCCAGCCCACAAAGGTGGCAGAATTGATGGCGATGGGACCGGGGGTGGATTCGGCGATGGCGAAGATGTCCAAGATGTCCTCGTCGGTCATCCAGCCGTGTTTTTCCACGATCTCCTTTTGGATCAGGGGAATCATGGCGTAGCCGCCGCCAAAGGTAAAGGCGCCGATCTTAAAAAAGGTGAGAAACAGCGTGAGTATGCGTTTTGCCTTGCTGTCCACAGTCACCCCTCCTTTCATTAATGGGGTTAGTATACCACACGGAGAATAAAAAAGCAACCGATACCCGTGGGTATCGGTTGCAAAAAGATGACTATTCAGTTCCACTCGATGCCGGCGGTGTTGATGATCTCAAACCCCAACACCTTGACGATCACACCGTCGGTATATCCGACAGGGACGTCATCGTTCATTTGGTGTACGTCGATCACCTGATAGAGGGCGGCGGTCCATTTTACGCTGCCTCCGTCATTGACGCTCGCAGGAAAAGGAATGAGCAGAAGCACCGCCAACACGATGCAGACGATTTTTACTACTTTTTTCATACACACGCCTCCTTGTTAGGTTGATAGGGGGGATCTCTGATTTCAATATAGCACAGAGGGGAGGAAAAAGCAAGAAAAATCCGCCCCCCAACAAGGGAGGGCGGTTATATTACACCATTTTTCTCAATTCTTCCATCTTCTCTGCGGTGGGTTCGGGCAGGTGGGCGAAGGGGAAGGGGATGCCCATCTCGTCGTATTTCATCTGACAGATCTTGCGGAAAGGCAGCAGCTCCACGCCGTCCACGCAAGGGTGGGCGGCGGCGATGCCCCGCAGAGCGGTGGTGTTTTCCACCGTATCGTTGAGGGTGGGGATGGTCACCTGCCGCAGGGTGGTGGGGATGCCCTGCTCATTCAGATAAGCAAGGAACGCGGTCACCGCCTCCATCGAACACCCCACGTGGGCGCGATAGGCTTCCTCGGTGACGTATTTCACATCCAGCAGCACCCGATCGGTGACCGCCAGCGCCTCCTTGACCCCCTCGGTAAGCATACAGCCGGAGGTATCCAGACAAGTGTGTACCCCCGCCTCGTGGCAGAGGGTGAACACCTCACGGACAAAGTCTGCCTGCAACAAGGGTTCGCCCCCCGATAAGGTGATGCCGCCCTGCGCGCCGAAATAATCCCGACAGCGCAGCGCCTTTTGTACCAATTCCTCGGCGGACATTTCGGTGCCGCCGCCTATTTCCCACGTATCGGGGTTATGACAGCAGCCGCACCGCAGGGGACACCCCTGCAAGAAGGCCACAAACCGCACCCCCGGCCCGTCTACCGTGCCGAGGGATTGGAGGGAATGTATCCGTCCCATCATACGCTCTGGTGGAAGGTGCGGCTGATGACCTCCCGCTGCTGTTCACGGGACAGTTTGCAGAAGTTCACCGCATAGCCGGACACACGGATGGTCAGGTTGGGATAGGCCTCGGGATTCTCGTAGGCTTTGATGAGGGTGTCCCGATTCATCACGTTGACATTGAGGTGGTGGGCGCCTTTGCTGAAGTAGCCATCCAGAATGGTCACCAGATTGCTGACCCGCTCCTCGGGGGTGTGTCCCAGGGCGTCGGGGGTGATGGAGAAGGTATTAGAGATGCCATCCCGGCAGTCCTCGTAGCGGATCTTGGCCACTGAGTTGAGGGAGGCCAATGCGCCGTTCTTCTCCCGATTGTGCATGGGGTTGGCGCCGGGGGCAAAGGGAGTGCCCGCACCGCGACCATCGGGGGTGGCGCCGGTGTGCTTGCCGTACATCACGTTGGAGGTGATGGTGAGCACCGACAGGGTGTGCACCGCGTCCCGATAGGTGGGGGTCTTACGCAATTCAGTGATGACCTCGTGGGTCAGGTCACGGGCGATGAGATCCACCCGATCGTCGTCGTTGCCGTAGGTGGGGAAGTCCCCCTCGGTGACAAAGTCGGTGATGTAGCCCAGCTCGTCCTTGACGGGATGCACCGCCGTGTGCTTGATGCCGGACAGAGAGTCCGTCGCCACCGACAGACCCGCCACGCCGAAGGCCATCATCCGCTCCACGTTGGTGTCGTGCAGCGCCATCTGGGTCTTCTCATAGGCGTACTTATCGTGCATATAGTGGATGGCGTTCATGGTGTTCACGTACAGAGCGCTCAGCCACGCGATATAGACGGAGTAGCGCGCCCGCACCGCCTCGTAGTCCAGCGTATCCGCGTCCATCACCGGCATCTGGGGGCCGATGTGCATCCCGCTGGTGGTGTCGAAGCCGCCGTTGAGGGCGATGAGCAGGAGCTTCGGCAGGTTGCAACGGGCGCCGAAGAACTGCATCTGCTTGCCCACCTCCATAGCGGACACACAGCAGGCAATGGCGTAGTCGTCCCCGTGTAGGGGGCGCATCCGATCGTCGTTTTCATACTGGATGGAGTCGGTGTCGGCGGACACCTTGGCGCAGAAGCGCTTGAAACCCTCGGGCAGGTCGCGGGACCACAGCACCGTCAGGTTGGGCTCGGAGGAGGTGTCCAGCGTATACAGGGTGTGCAGGATGCGGAAGGAATTCTTGGTCACCAGAGTGCGTCCGTCCACGCCCATACCGCCCGCCGCCTCGGTGATCCACATAGGATCGCCGCCGAACAGCTCGTTGTATTCGGGGGTGCGCAGATGGCGGGCGATGCGCAGCTTCATCACGAAGTCGTCCATCAGTTCCTGAGCGCCCTGCTCGGTGAGGGTGCCGGCGGCCAGATCCCGCTGGATGTAAATGTCAAAGAAGGTGGCCACACGTCCCAGGGACATGGCGGCGCCGTTCTGCTCCTTGATGGCCGCCAGATAGGCGAAATAGGTCCACTGGATCGCCTCACGGGCGTTGGCGGCGGGGGCGCTGATGTCGTAGCCGTACATGGCCGCCATCTCTTTCATCAGTCCAAGGAAGGTGATCTGCTGATACAGCTCCTCGGTCAGACGGACGCTGTCGGTGTTAAAGCCCTCGGCAGCCACCGCAGCCTTGTCCTTTTTCTTCTCCTCGATGAGGCGATCTACGCCGTACAAGGCCACGCGGCGGTAGTCGCCGATGATGCGGCCGCGGCCGTAGGCGTCCGGCAGACCGGTGATGATGTGGCACTTGCGGGCTGCCCGCATCTCGTCGGTGTAGGCACGGAACACACCGTCGTTGTGGGTGGTGCGGAACTTGAATTCGTCCTCTACCTTGTCGCTGAGGCGATAGCCGTAGGCGGCGCAGGCCTGACGGGCCATACGGATGCCGCCGAAGGGGTTGACGCCACGCTTTAAGGGGCTGTCGGTCTGCATGCCCACAATGAGTTCTTTATCCTTATCAATATAGCCGGGGGCATAGCTGGTCAGCGAGGACACGGTGTCCACGTCCACGTCCAGCACGCCGCCGCGGCGGCGCTCCTCGGCAAACAGCTCCTTCACCTGCCCCATCAGGGTGCGGGTGCGCTCGGTTGCCTCGGTGAGGAACGAGTCGTCCCCCGTGTAGGGGGTATAGTTACGCTGGATGAAATCCCGCACGTTGACCTCTTCCTGCCAAGCGCCGGGGTTGAATCCGTTCCAGTTGGGATGCGTCATACTGCAAACACTCCTTTTCTGAGGTTTTGCCCTAAAAAAACAAAAAGGGGCAAAACCAGCTTTTCAAAAAAACTGATTTTGCCCAGACGGTCGGCATACAATACTTTTACACTCCACCGCAGTCAGGCCTGCGCTATCCGTCAGTTATGTAAAAGCCTATCTGTATTATACACACAGAGAAGAAAAATGTCAACTGGGAGAAATGTACAAGGATAAGGAAAAATGAGTAATGAGTAATGAGTAATGTGCTGAGGAGCCGTAGGGGCGGATGCTATCCGCCCCTACGGGGTTCATTGCAGATTACAGAACAACTTGAAAGGGCGAAGCGAGGTAACCGCTTACATTGTATAAATTGTGGGTGCAGGCGTTCTGCCAGCCCATTTCAACCCGCACGGCAGCGGGGGCAGTGACTGTTAAGGTGTCCTCCTTTATGGCGCAGGAGAAGGGAAGGGAGGCGCCGTTTTGGTCGAAAACCTGTATATCGGCAGGGTCCCCGTCAAAATGCAGGCCATCGGCGTGGGTGAAGGTGAGCGCCACCCCGTCGGGGGTCTTTTCCGCCTTGCCCAAAACGGGGCCGCAATACTCCCGCTCATACCCGAACAGGGTGGTCAGCACGGCGTTGGTCAGCTTGACGGACAGATGGTGCTTCTTGGTGGGGTGGATGTTATCCGCCTCACCCGTGTGACCCAAGGTGCACAGATAGGTGTGGGGGATCTCCTTGGCGGCCCGCTCCTGTGCCTGACGGATGTGGGGCCAGTCGTTGGCGGGATTGTCTGCAAAGGGGGCGATCTGCACTACGTAGAAGGGAAGGTCCTCTCCCCACAGATCCCGCCAGTTATTGATCAGGCGGTTCAGCAGGGTGTGGTAGTGTACCGCCTCCTCTTCCAGTCGGTTGCTCTCTCCCTGATACCACAGCACCCCGCGGATGCCGTAGGGCACCACGGGCAGAAGCTTATTCCGATAGCACCAAGAATCCTGATTGAACTTATAGAAATGCCAGTCCCAGTGCTTGTTGCCCAGCATCTGCTGATAGTCGGGGGTCTCCACCACCTGGGGGGCGGTCCAGGCATCCACGCGGGAGGCGCCGATGTTGCAGGACAGGATGCCTACCGGCACGTCCAGCTCCTCGCACAGCATACGACCCACGTCGTAGCCGATGGCGGTGAAGCGCTCCAGATTTTCCGCGGTGGCTACCTGCCAGGGGGTATAGTCGTACCAGGTGACCATATTTTCGTCCGCGCCGTGTCCCTCGGTGAACACCCGCACCCGCTCGTTGGGGATGCGGGGAATATCGGTGGACTCTTCCACGCGGAACTGCATATTGGATTGTCCCCCCGCCAGATACACATCACCGATGAGAATGTCGGTTAGGGTGACGGTCTCGCCGTTCAGGGTAACGGTCATCTCGTAGGGGCCGCCCGCCTCCATAGAGGGCAGGTGGATGAGAAAACCGTCCTCGGCCTCAAACTCTACGGCCGCATCCCCCAAGGCGATGCGACCCCGACCGGCACCTTCGCCGAATACGGCGATGGGCTTGCCCCGTTGGAGCACCATATGGTCGGTAAAAATATCCGCCAGTTTCATAGCATTCATCCTTTCCGTTTCTGCGCCAGCATCCAGTTGATGAGGCTGTCGTCGGTGTAGGCGGTCTCCCAGGCATTGTGTCCCACGCCGTAGCAGATGGTCAACTTGACGTCGGCACCGGCCCGGGTCAGCTCCCGCAGCATACTCACGCTCTCCTCAAAGGGCACGATGGGATCGTCGTCCCCGTGGTAGATGCGGATGGGCAGTCCGGCCAGTCGCTTGGCGTTCCATACGATGCCGGTACCGCACACGGGCACGATGCAGGAGAAGCGATCGGGGTCTGCCATAGCCAGCATCCAGGTGCCGGTACCACCCATACTCAGACCGGTCAGGATCACCCGCTCCCGATCTACGGGATAGGTGTTGCAGATATAGTCGAGGAAGTGTAAGAGGCTCTCGTTGTAGCAGCCCCAATACTTATCCTCTGGGCACTGGGGCGCCACGAAGATAAAGGGGTAGGTCTTATTTTGCTCCCGTACGTAGCGCATGTAGCCGTGGGTGGAGGCGGCGTCCAGGTCGTCCCCTCGCTCGCCGGCACCGTGGAGGAACAAGACCAGAGGATAAGTCTTGCTCTCGTCGTAGTCGGCGGGTAGATTCACCACGTAGCCGAAATTGTGCCATTGGGGAGAGTTCCATTTGTGTTTGGTATACATAGCAACACACCTCGTTAATGGATTTTTATTCAGTATACCACGGATTTTTTCAAAAGTAAACAGACGGCTGTGTTGCCTTTTACAAAAAATGTGATATACTAGAAAGAAACAGCGAAAAATAAGGGGGAATACCCAATGAACAACCAATACATCCGGCGAAGCAGCGGCATTCTGATGCCCCTGTCCGCCCTGCCCTCGCCCTATGGTATCGGCACTATGGGCGCGGCGGCGCGGGATTACGTGGATTTCTTAGCCGCAGCGGGACAGCGCTGGTGGCAGCTGCTGCCGGTGGGCCCCACCAGCTACGGGGACTCCCCCTATCAGAGTCCCTCCACCTTTGCGGGCAATCCCTATTTCATCGACTTGGATCTGCTGGTGAAGGATGGACTGCTGATGCAGAGCGAGATCGACGCCCTCTCTTGGGGCGACGATCCGGAGCGGGTGGACTACGGTCTGTTGTATGAGAACCGCTATATTCTGTTGCAAAAGGCCACCAACCGCGGCTGGGATCGGGATGCAGACAAGGTAGCCGCCTTTGCGGCGCAGAATGCCTACTGGTTGCCCGATTATGCTCTGTTTATGGCGCTCAAACGCCATTTTGATATGCGCTGTTGGCTGGAATGGCCCGATGAGGAGGTGCGGCTGCGCAAGCCTGCCGCACTGGGGAAATACCGCACCGAACTGGCGGAGGATGTGCGCCTGTTCACCTACATCCAGTATCTATTCTTCACCCAGTGGGAGGCGCTGCGCACCTATGCCCACGAGAGAGGGGTGGGCATCATCGGTGACCTGCCCATTTACGTGGCGCTGGATTCGGTGGATGTGTGGGCATCGCCCCAGTGCTTCCAATTGGATGAAAAAGGATTCCCCACCCACGTGGCGGGGGTGCCCCCCGACTACTTCTCGGAGGACGGTCAGCTGTGGGGTAATCCCCTCTATGACTACGACGCAATGAAAAAGGATGGCTACGGCTGGTGGATCCGCCGCGTGGAGGGCGCCTCTAAGGTGTACGACGTCATCCGCATCGACCACTTCCGCGGCTTCGAGAGCTACTGGTCGGTGCCCTACGGGGAGAAGACCGCCAAAAAAGGAAAATGGGTCAAGGGACCCGGTATGGCGCTGGTGGGGGTGCTGCGGGATTGGTTCTATTCCGTCCGCTTCATCGCAGAGGATCTGGGAGAGCCGTCGGACGACGTGGTGCAGCTGCTTAGCGACAGCGGCTTCCCCGGTATGAGGGTGTTGGAGTTTGCCTTTGACTCGGAGGAGCCCAGCGCCTATTTACCCCACGCCTACACCCCCAACTGCGTGTGCTACGGCGGCACCCACGACAACGACACGGTGGCAGGCTGGCTGGCCACCGCCGAGGAGAAGACAGTGGAGAAGGCTACCGCCTATCTGGGACTCAACAAACAGGAGGGTCCCGTGTGGGGACTCATTCGCGGCGGTATGAGCAGCGTGTCCAACCTGTTCGTCACCCAGATGCAGGACTATCTGGAGCTGGGCAGTGAGGCAAGAATGAATACCCCCGGCATCGCCACCGGCAACTGGCAGTGGCGGATGCGTCCCGACGCCATCTCAGAGGAACTGACCGAGAAGATCGCTCGGCTGACGGTGCTGTATGGGCGCGCGCCCTTCCGCCCCACGGAGGAAGCGGAAGAATAAAGTAAAAAGGGTTCGCAAGGTGACTTGCGAAGCCTTTTTTTGACCCATTCTACTGTTGGTAGAGAAGGGGACAGGGGCTCTACCTGCCGCATCAAAGACGGAGAACGGGGCAGGGGCGGTGTAGATTGCTTTTGGTGTCATACGGGTGTAGGATGGGAGGGTACGAAGCAATGACCCAACCGAAAGGAGCAAATAATGGCTGAGAGAACAAGACGGATCGTGGCGGATTCCTCTGCGGATACGCTGGTGCTGGAGGGGGCGGATTTTGCCGCCGCTCCGCTGAAGATCGTGACCGAAGATCAGGAATACGTGGACGACGGCGCGTTGGATGTGTCCGCTATGGCGGCGGCGCTGGCATCCTACAAGGGACGCAGCGGTACCGCCTGCCCCTCGGTGGGGGATTGGCTGGAAACCTTCGGGGAGGCGGACGAGGTCTTTTGCCTCACCATCACGGGGGAACTGTCCGGCAGCTACAATGCGGCAGTCATTGCCGCCCGCGACTATGAGGAGCGGCATCCTGAGCGGCGGGTGTTCGTGATGGATACCCGCTCCACCGGCCCCCATATGCGGCTGATATTGGAACATATCCGCGATTGTCTGTCCCGCGGGATGACCTTTGATCAGGTGCGGGACAGCGCCACCGCCTACGGGGCGCGGACGGGTCTTATGTTCGTGTTGGAGTCTATGCGCAATCTGGCCAACAACGGACGGGTGAGTCCGCTGACCGCCAAGGCGGCGGGATTGCTGGGCATCCGCGCCGTGGGACACGCCAAAGAGGGCAATCTGGCCATGCTGGACAAGTGCCGGGGGCAGGAGAAAACACGTCAGGCGGTGCTCCGCCACCTGACGGAGCTGGGTTATGCGGGCGGCGCGGTGCGGATCAGCCACGTGGATAATCCCGCCGCGGCCGAGGCGCTCCGTGACGCGCTGACAGCTCGTTATCCCGCCGCGGACGTGCAGGTGTACGGGGCGCGGGGATTGTGTAGCTTCTACGCGGAGCGGGGCGGCCTGCTCATCGGATTCGAGAAATAAGGAACAAGGGGACTTGTCAAAGGCAAGTCCCTTTTTTGCATATTTTTGGCGGGGTGGGGCACCCTAAGCAGGAAAAACCATATAAGGAGAGATGTCGCATGCCGGAGCGCGTAGGGGCGCAGACCATCGCCCTGTCCAACCGTCCCACCATCGTGGGCTATGCCGCCGTGGGGGGCAAAAAAGAGGGAGAGGGCCCGTTGGGCCGCTATTTTGACGCGGTGTTCGAGGACACCCATCTGGGGGAGGATACCTGGGAGCGGGCGGAGAGTGCCCTGCAACGGGAGGCGCTCACCCGCGCGGTGAACAAGACGGGCCTATCCCCGGGGCAGTTGCAGGTGCTGTTTGCCGGTGACCTGCTGAATCAGAATATCGCCTCCACCTTCGGATTGCGGGAGATGGGTGTGCCGCTGGTGGGGCAGTTCGGCGCCTGCTCCACCATGGGGCAGACGCTGGCGATGGCGGCCATCTTTGTGGACAGCGGCGCCGCCGATCTGTGCGGAGCGGTCACCTCCAGCCATTTCTGCACCGCCGAGCGCCAGTTCCGTTTTCCGCTGGAATACGGCGGTCAGCGCACCCCCACCAGCCAGTGGACCGCCACCGCCTCCGGCGCGGTGGTGGTGGGACGGGGCGGCCGCGTGCGGGTGGAGAGCGTGTGCATCGGTCGGGTGTGCGATATGGGGGTCACGGATATGAACAATATGGGGGCGGCGATGGCTCCTGCAGCTGCTGATACCCTGCTCAGGTATTTTTCACAAAGCAAGGAATCACCCGAGGATTACGATCTCATACTGACGGGAGATCTCGGTTGCGAGGGAAGTGATATCTTGTGTACGCTTCTAAAAAACAGAGGGCTTGATATATCTAAAAGGCACAACGATTGCGGAATGATGATATACGACCGAGAGCG
>JAZNJO010000049.1:0-23119 GCA_045578085.1 Acutalibacteraceae bacterium
ATCAGATTACTTGCGGGGTGCCTTGATCTTGTTGAGCTTCTTGTTGAGGGCCAGCAGATCTTCCTTGGTGAATTCCACATTGGCAAAGCCGCCCATCATGGTCAGAAGGCGCAGAACGGTGAAACCATTCATCATGGACATCAGGTCGTCCTTCTTGACATCGAAGCCGGCAGTCATACCGCTGCCACCGCCCTTCTTGCCGCCCATGACCTTCTTCATGAGACTGGCGAAGATCAGCTTGCCGCGGAAGGTGCTGATGACCTCGCCCATCTTGGAATTCAGGGACAGACGGCCCTCCACCTCGTTGATATCGAACCAGTTGAGGATCGCGCCCTTTTCCACCAGGCGATACTTCTCATTGAAGGTCTCAACCTTGCGGATGACGCTCTCATCACGCAGATCGCCGGAAACAGCAACCAGCTTGGTCTGGCCCACATTGGGAACGTCGAAGAAGAAGAAGTGGTCGGCAGCTTCCTTGACACCCAGGGAAACGCCGTTGGCAAACAGTTCCACCTTGGGCTGATTGGAGTATACGGTCACCTTGGTCACATCCTCCACACGGTCGATGTAACGCTTGCCGCACAGATGGACGAAGGGCTCGTCGGACAGCCACGCCTTGTAGGCGTAGAAGGCATCCTTCTTATACTGACGGTCAAAGGTCATCAGACCCTTGTGGTTCTGACCGTTCTCGCCGCCCTCGTTGCGGGCGTCGGCGCCGAAGTCGAACATATTCCAAACGTGGGTGGCCCACATATACTTGCGGGAGAAGAGCTGCTTGATCAGCTCCTCGTGATAATAGGCCTGATACTCCTCGGTATAGTCACCCTGACGGGGGTCGGAGGTGTGCCAGTTCAGCGCCTCACAGCCGTACTCGGAGCAGCCGATCGGGATAGAGGGATGCGTAGCGTGGAACTTATCAAACCAAGGACCGTTCATCGAGGTGTCGCCGCCGTACCAGCCGAAATAATGGTTATAGGACACTACGTCGGGGATCTGCAAATAGGGATCCTCCATCTTGCACATAGACACTGCCGCAATGGTGGTCAGGCGGGTCTTATCCATCTCGTGGCACAGGTCGTTGAGGATGCGGTGGTTCTCCAACAGGTCGTCGGTGGAGCCGCCGATGGAGATCTCGTTGGACAGACCCCACACCACGATGGAGGGATGGTTGTAGTTCTGAGCAATAAGCTCCTTCATCTGGTTGACAGTGTTCTCGCGGCCGGTGGGCATATGCTTGGAGATATAGGGGATCTCCGCCCATACCACCATACCGTATTCGTCACACAGATCGTAGAAATACTGGTCGTGCTGATAGTGAGCCAGACGAATGGTGGTGGCGCCTACCTCATAGATAAGCTCCATATCCTCCTTGTGGTGCTCGGGCAGCAAAGCGTTGCCCAGACCCCAGCGGTCCTGATGGCGGCTGACACCTCGCAGGGGATACTCCTCGCCGTTGAGGATGAAGCCGTTGTCGGGATCGATCTCGAAGGTGCGGCAGCCGAAACGGGAGCACACGCTGTCGATGACTTCGCCATCCTCCATCAGTTCCGCTTCGCAGCAGTACAGATAGGGATCCTTGCGACCGTGCCAACGATGCACGTTGGGGATGGTCAGTGCGGCAGTAGTATCGGCAGACTCCACAGTGGCAATCGCCTTCTCCTCGGCATCGTAGATGGTGTAAACGATGGTCTGACCTTCTTTGAGGTCGGTGACGTAAGTATCCACCTTCACGGTGGCGTCTTCACCCTCGATGGTGGGTGTGATAGCGATGCCGGGGGCACCGTAGAAGTCCAAATCGAAATGGCTTTCGGGCACGCAGATCAGATTCACGTCACGGTACAGACCACCGTAGAAAGTAAAGTCTGCCATCTGGGGATAGACGATCTCGTTGGCGGTATTATCCACCGCCACTACCAGCAGATTCTCGTCTTTGAGGAAAGCGGTCAGGTTAACGCGCCAGGTGGAATAACCGCCGTCGTGGTGGGCCAGCTTCTCACCGTTAAGATATACGTCCGCAGAGGAGTTGGCGCCGCGGATCTCCAGGTAGTACAGCGCCGCCGCAGGCAGCTCCGCCTTGTTCAGAGTCTTGGCGTAGAGAGCGGTGCCGCGGAAATAATCGCTACCGCCGTCCTGGCCGTCCACTGCGTTCCAGGAATGGGGCAGGTTGACCGCCTCCCAATCGCTGGGCAGAGCGGCGGGGATATCGGTCTGCTTGTTGAATACCCAGCCGGCATTCAGATTCAGTACAGTTCTCATTGAATTGACCTCCTATCAGAAATGGAAAACAAAGTTTTAAAAAGCATCACCCTGCCGGAAAACCGACAGGGTGATACGGCAAAACAAAAGGAATATGAAAGGAGCGCTTATTCGGCAGACTCAGCGGCGGGAACCTCTTCCATATCGCGGCCTAGTGCAGCGTTCATCTCGTCCAGCGTCTTCTTGTCCAGATTGTAGACCAGACCCAGACCGATGAACTGCAACAGCGCGGAGAACAGGAAGGTGCCGGCTACCAGATAACGCATATTCACGGCTACGTGCCATGCCTGGTTGCCTTCGTCGGCGCCCACGTAACCCAGTGCCACCATTACGATGAGAACCAGAGAGGGGCCGATGCCTTGCGCCAACTTACGGAAGAAGGAGTGCAGGGAGTAGACGGTGCCCTCTTCACGGGTGCCGAACTTCCACTCGTTGTAGTCGATGGCATCGCCCATCATCGCCCAGGAGACGGTGGAGTAGATACCCAGACCCAGACTGTAAATCAGCTGGCAGAAAATGTAGATCATCAGATCCAGATCGGTGTTGTTGGGGGTGATGATGAACAGACCGGCAGCCGCTACCATAGAGCAAATAGAACCAAATGTAGCCAGCTCCTTCTTACCATACTTAGCTACCATCTTACGGGCCAAGGGGGTGAAGCACACGATGGGGATCATAGCGAACAGCTGCACGATACCGGAGATCTGCACGTTCTTGAAATAAGACTGGAAGATAACGGTCACGGCGGTGGTGGCACCCTGCATACCGATGAACATACCCATAGCCGCCAGCGTGGCGCCCACGGCGGGACGGTTCTTCATAAAGTTGCCGAAAGCCTTGAATACGTTAAATTTAGGCTGATCCTCGTTGCACACCACGTCGGTATCTACGCGGATCTCGGTGTTGCGGATCATAAACTGGAAGCAGATGAAGCCCAGCACACCCATAATGAGGGCGGCGATAAACACACGCTCACCGATCAGATTGTTGTCCTGATCATAGATGATGAAGGGCAGGATCACCATAGGCAGCATATTGCCGAAGATGGAGCCGATGGAGCGCCACGCGGACAGGGAAGCGCGATCCTTTACATCGTTGGAGATGAGGGACAGCAGAGAGCCGTAGGGCACATTAGCTACGGTGTAGAAAGCATCCCACACCACGTAACCGGCAATAAAGATGATGAACTTAGCCCAAACAAAGGCGTTGGGAAAGGGCAAGAAGCAGCAAGCGCCGCCTACGATCAGGCCGATAGAGCCTGCCCAGATATAGGCCAGAAACTTATTGCGCTTGTAGGTGCGGCGATCGGCATCGATGATAGAGCCGATCAGCGGATCGTTAATGGCGTCCCACACCTGCACCACGATGAGCAGCAGAGCGTACCACAGATCCATACCCATAAACTGGGTCCAGAAGATAGACATGGTACCTTTGAGCGCGAAGCTCATATTGCAGCCTAAGTCACCGGCGGCATAGGCGACGCAGTCGCGCATGCTAAAAGAGCGGTTTTTCTTTTCCATAAAAACATTCCTCTCTCAGACCGAGTATTCGGTCTATGTATTTACCCGTATCGGTACATCCAAATTATATCGTTGGCAGGGGTTATGGGTTAGCACAATTTTGCACAAAAATAGCATATTTTTTATACCTATACATGGAAAGGTGTTGAAATTCTATTTATATATGCTATAATTATAGTGAGTTGACCTCGGAAAATTGGGATTATCTCCCAAAGGTAAAGGGTGAAATCGTATGTTTTACGACAACGAGTTGCATTTTTTGCAAAAAATGCTGGGAAAAAGCCACATTCAGAACTTGCTGATCGACCCGGAAGCCGTGGTGGATGAGCAGGTGGACAACCATTTGAGTCAGCTGTTTGTGCAGACGGGGCGGAAACAGTGTTTTTACGACTACTTTCCGCAGCTTAAGGGGGAAACGGTGTATCGAGTAGCGGATCTGTTTTTTTGCCGCTACATATTTTTCCTATTGCCGTTTTGTGAACAGCCGCAGGTATTCTTTATTGGACCGTATTTGAACATCAATCCTTCTCAGCAGCAAATACTGGAGAGAGGCGAGCGAGTAGGTATATCGCCCAAGATGATCGGTGAATTGGAGGCATACTATGCCTCTTTGCCGGTGGTCCGGGACGAAGCCTTGTTGTACGGAATGATCAACACCTTTGCGGAGTATATTTGGAGCGGTGAGGATCGGTTTGAGACGGTGGATATCGACAACGAGCGAACGGCGGCTTTTCTCTCGGGTATAATGGAGCCCAAAATCCCTACAGAGAACGGATCGCTCCGTATGCACGTAATGGAGCATCGCTACAACTATGAGAATGAACTGATGGAGGCGGTAGCTCAGGGCAATGCCCACAAGGCGGAACGGATGGTAGCGGCTTTTTCCACGCAGGTGCTGGAAAACCGTGTCACCGATCCTCTGCGCAACGCCAAGAACTATTGTGTTATTATGAACACTCTGATGCGCAAGGCGGCGGAAAAGGGTGGGGTGCATCCGGTGCATCTGGATCGGGTGTCCTCGGATTTTGCCCGCCGTATCGAGGCTCTGCACAACGTTTCCGTTGTGACAGAGTTTATGATGGAGATTATCCGTACTTATTGCCGCTTGGTCAAGCAGTATTCCATCAAGCAGTATTCGCCGCTGATTCAGAAGGTCATAATTAAGGTGGAGAACGATCTTACCTGCGACCTGAGCTTGCAGACCATGGCACAGCAAAACAGCGTCAGTGCAGGCTATCTTTCCGGTCTTTTCAAGCGAGAGACGGGACAGACCTTTACCTCTTACGTGAACAGCCGACGGGTTCATCTGGCCAAGCATCTGCTGAAAACCACCAGTTTACAAGTGCAGACCATCGCTCAGCATTGCGGCATTTTGGACTTCCATTATTTCTGCCGAGTGTTTAAGAATTGCACCGGCAAGACCCCCACAGAATACCGAAGCAGTTACGTGTTTGATTGAGGGCAGGCGGTAGGACTAATGCCGTATTCTGCCTTAAAGGCGCGGAAGAAGGCGGTGTAATCGGAGAAACCGCATTGTAGCCCCACCTGCCCTGCGGGTTTCCCTTCTGACAACAGGTCGTAGGCCGCGTGGAGACGGCGCAGGGTCACGTACCGATGCACTCCTACCCCTACCGCTTTCTTAAATTCGTGGGAAAGATAGTATTTGTTGATAAAGAAATGGGCAGCCAAGCCGTCCAGTGTTAGATTTTCGTGGTAATGATTTCCGATATAGGTGAGAATCTCGGAGATGAAGGTAGGAGTACGATAGGCGGTACTGCTGCTGTCCTTCGGCTGGCGAAATAAGCGGTTGATAGCGGTGAGTAGTTGCAGTAGCAGCCCGTATTCGCAGCATTCCTTGGCGTAGCCGTTTCCGTGGAATTCTTCGTTGAGGCTCAAAGCCAGATCGTGCACCATTTTCCGTTCTGCTGTGGACAGGCGCAGCAGATTGGCCCCTGCGTGGGAGGGGGTGAAGCAGGATTCCAACGCGCCACCCGCGATGCCGCCCAGATACCCCCGATCTACCCACAGCACGATGCGCTCGTAGGTGGCGGCCCCGCCCCGAGGAATCGGCTTGTGAAGATGGGCGGGCGGCAGGAGCAGAATGTCCCCTGCCCGCAGATGGTACACATCGCCCTCCACCCAATAATCCACGTCTCCGTCAATGAAGAAGAACAGCTCGTAAAAATCGTGGTAATGGGCCTCCGGATGACGGGAGGGCATATCCTGATAATGAAAGATCTCAAAGGTGTTGCCCTGCATGGTCTGCCGCGGGTCAAATCGTTGGGTACTTCTTGCCATAGTGAATCACCTCACCAAGATATATTACCGCAAGAAATGCAATGTGTCAAACAATTTATGCAATAAACATTGCAAAATCAATATGCTATACTGTGAAAAAAAGGGGGCATTGTATGAAACCGTTTATGGATAAAGATTTTCTGCTGAACACCGTCACGGCGCGGACGCTGTACCACGGCACGGCGGCTCAGGCACCCATCATCGACTACCATTGCCACGTGAGTCCCAAGGAGATCTATGAGGACAAGCGCTTTGCTAATCTGTATGAGGTGTGGCTGACCGGCGACCACTACAAGTGGCGCATTATGCGTTCGAACGGCGTAGAGGAGCGGAATATCACCGGCGACGCCTCCCCTCGCGAGAAGTTTCAGAAGTTTGCCGAGGCGCTGCCCCGTGCCATCGGCAACCCGATGTACCATTGGTGCCATTTGGAACTAAAAAATTATTTTGGTTATGAGGGGGTTCTCAATGGAGACACCGCCGAAGAGGTGTGGCAACTAGCGGCTCAGGTGCTGGCCCGCTCCGATATGGGTGTGCGCGGCATCATTCGCAAGAGCAACGTTTCCTTCATCGGCACCACCGATGACCCATTGGATTCTCTGGAATGGCATCAAAAGTTGATGGCAGACGACACCTTTTCCGTGACGGTGGCACCCACCTTCCGTCCCGATAAGGCCCTGAATATGGACAAGGACGGCTGGGCGGACTATATGGCCGCGCTAAGCGCCTTGGTGGGGAGATCCCTCACCACGGTGGCGGATGTTAAGGCGGCACTTTCCTTGCGGATGGATCACTTCGCCGCCTGCGGATGCCGCGCCAGCGATCACGGTCTGGATTATATGGTATATAACCCTTTGTCGGAACAAGAGGTGGACGCCATTATGGCCCGCGCTCTGGCGGGAGAGACCGTGTCCGTGGCGGAGGCGGAGGCCTACAAGACCGCGCTGCTCTGCTTCTGCGGCGAGGAATACGCCCGCCGCGGCTGGGTGATGCAGCTGCACTATAACTGCCTGCGCAACCCCAACAGCCGTATGCTGGCGGCTCTGGGCCCCGATACGGGCTTCGATTGCATCGGCCCCGCTCCCTCCCGCAATGCGCTGGCAGGATTGCTGGACGCCCTTTATCGCACCGACAGCCTGCCCAAGACCGTCATTTACAGTCTGGATGCTTCGGACAACGCCTTTATCGACACCCTCATCGGCGCATTTCAGGGCACCGAGGTGGCGGGTAAGCTGCAACACGGCAGTGCCTGGTGGTTTAATGACAACAAGACGGGGATGCAGGAGCAGATGGCCAGTCTTGCCAATTTGAGTCTCTTAGGTAATTTCATCGGTATGCTCACCGATTCCCGCAGCTTCCTGTCCTACACCCGCCACGAGTATTTCCGTCGCATCCTGTGCGCGCTGATTGGCGGTTGGGTGGAGAATGGGGAATACCCTGCGGATATGGACAACCTCTCTACCATCGTGAGAGATATTTGCTGTGATAACGCCATCCGCTATTTCGGATTAGAATGAGGAGGAAAAAACTATGCCTATGAATATGTGTTTCCGCTGGTACGGCGAGGGCAACGACCGCATCAAGCTGTCCGACATCAAGCAGATCCCCGGTGTGGACGGTATTGTCTGGGCTCTGCACCACAAGATGCCCGGTGAAATCTGGGAGGTGGAGGAGATCGCTCAGGTAATGGAGCAGCTTCACGCTTACGGCTTCAATGGTGACGTGGTGGAATCGGTGAACGTCCACGACGACATTAAGATTGGTCTGCCCACTCGCGATCAGTATATTGAAAATTACAAGCAGTGCATCCGTAATCTATCTAAGTTCGGCGTGAAAGTAATCTGCTACAACTTTATGCCTATTTTCGACTGGACGCGGAGCAATCTGTTTCACCCCGTAGGGGACGGCTCCACCGCCCTGTTCTATGAGAAGAATATGATTCAGGATGACTACAACGCCATGGCGCAGTACATTCTGGATTTCACTGAGAAGTATAATATGTCCTTCCCCGGCTGGGAGCCGGAACGGATGGCTAAGCTGGACGAACTGTTCAAAGCCTACGAGGGTGTGGATCACGAGAAGCTGTGGGAGAATCTCAAATACTTCCTGGAAGCGATTATGCCCACCTGCCGCGAATGCGATATTAAAATGGCTATCCATATGGACGACCCGCCTTGGGATATCTTCGGCCTGCCCCGTCTGCTCATTAACGAGGAGAACATCGACCGTTTCCTCAAAATGGTGGATGACGAGTATAACTGCCTGACCTTGTGCTCGGGCAGCCTCAATGCCGATCCTAACAATAAGGTGGCGGACATCGTGCGCAAGCATTGCGACCGGATTGCTTTTGCCCACATTCGCAACGTCAAGCACTTTGATAATGGAGACTTCTCCGAGGCTTCCCACCGCGACTGCGACGGCGACACAGGCATTCTGGACATCCTCAAAGCCTATCACGACTGTGGTTATGAGGGCTATATCCGTCCCGACCACGGACGCCATCTGTGGGACGAAGGTCCCGGCAACGTGCGCCCCGGTTACGGTCTGTACGACCGCGCGCTGGGCATTATGTATATGTTGGGCGTGTGGGATTCTTTGGAAAAGTTTGATAAGAAATAACTAGGAGGTAAAGACGATGATACAACTCCCTTTAAACATTGATTACAGCGGTAAGGTGGTGGTGGTCACCGGCGCAGGCGGACTCATCTGCGGCGCCATGGCCCGCGCCTTTGCCCAGTGCGGTGCCAAGGTGGCGGCGCTGGACCTGAATGAGGACGCAGTCAAGGCACTGGCGGACGAGTTGAAGGCCGAAGGCTTCATCTGTGAGGGCTACAAGGCCAACGTCTTGGAGACCGAAGCACTGGAAGAGGTGCATCAGGCTGTGCTCCGTGACTTGGGTCCCTGCGATATTCTGGTCAACGGTGCCGGCGGCAACAACCCCCGCGCCACCACCGACAACGAGTATCATCACGAGGCCAAAGAGGGCGGCAAGTCCTTCTTTGACCTGGATACGGCGGGTGTGGACTTTGTGTTCAAGCTCAATTTCCAAGGCACCCTGATCCCCACGCAGGTCTTTGCCAAGGATATGGTAGAAAAGAAGAACGGCAACATCCTCAACGTGTCCTCTATGAATGCCTATACCCCCCTGACCAAGATTCCCGCTTATTCGGCGGCTAAGGCAGGTATTTCCAACTTCACTCAGTGGTTGGCTACCCACTTTGCAGGCACCGGCATTCGCTGCAATGCTATCGCCCCCGGCTTCTTGGTGTCGGCGCAGAACAAGGCCCTGCTCTTTAATGAGGACGGCACCCCCACTGCGCGCAGCGCCAAGATCTTAAACGGCACCCCCACGGGTCGCTTTGTGGACGCGGAGGAATTGCTGGGCGGCACCCTGTTCCTGTGTGATGATCGCAGTGCCTCTGCCATCACCGGCGTGGTGCTTCCCATCGACTGCGGCTTTGCCGCCTATTCCGGCGTATAAGGAGGATAACGACAATGACTGTTATGGAAAGATTAGCCAACTCCATTGTAGTACCTGTAGTGGTGCTCAATAAGGTTGAAGATGCCGTTCCCACGGCCCGTGCTATGGCGGCCGGTGGCGTGGATACTATGGAGATCACCTTCCGTACTGCCTGTGCTCCCGAGGCCATCAAGGCGGTGGCGGACAATTGTCCTGATGTGCTGGTGGGCGCCGGCACCATCGTCAACGTGGAGCAGGCCAAGCTGGCGGTAGAGATGGGCGCCAAGTTCATTGTGTCTCCCGGATTTTCCGATGAAGTGGTGGGTTGGTGCGTGGAGAATGGTATCCCTGTGGCTCCCGGCTGCGTCACTCCCACCGAGATCATGGCGGCGCTGAAACACGGGCTGAAAATGGTTAAGTTTTTCCCCGCCAACGTATACGGCGGTCTCAATGCCATGAAGAACCTGTCCGCTCCTTTTGTGGGACTTAAGTTCCTGCCTACCGGCGGTGTGAACACTGCCAACATCAAGGAATACGTGGACGCCCCCTTTATCCACGCCGTCGGCGGTAGTTGGGTTTGCCCTGCCGCTGAGATTGCCGCGGGCAATTGGGATAAAATTACCGAACTGTGTTTGGAGGCCCGCAAGGCCGCCAAAGGCGAATAAGAAAGGATGCGTGTATTATGGCAAGAATCGTTACTTTTGGCGAGCTGATGCTCCGCCTGCAACCCTATAACTACGAGCGTTTTGTTCAGTGCGATCACGTAGAGTTTACCTTCGGCGGCGGCGAGGCCAACGTGGCGGTGTCGCTGGCCAACTATGGGATGGATGCAGCCTTCGTCACCAAGCTGCCCGCTCACGCCATCGGTCAGGCGGCAGTGAACAGTCTGCGCCGCTACGGCGTGGACACCACCCTCATCACTCGCGGCGGTGACCGTGTGGGCATCTACTTCAATGAGAAGGGCGCCTCTCAGCGCGGCTCGGTCTGCATTTACGACCGCAAGTATTCCGCTATTCAGCAGGCCACTACCGCTGACTTTGACTGGGATGCGATCTTTGAGGGTGCCGACTGGTTCCATTTCACCGGCATCACCCCCGCTTTGGGCGAGAACGTGGTGGAGATCTGCCGTGAGGCCTGTAAGGCGGCCAAGGCTCATGGCTGCAAGATTTCTTGCGACCTGAACTACCGTGGCAAGCTGTGGACCCGCGATCAGGCCCGTGCGGCGATGACCGATCTGTGTCAGTACGTGGACGTGTGCATCTCGAACGAGGAGGATGCCAAGGACGTATTCGGTATCGAGGCGGAGGCCACCGATATTTACGGCGGCACCCTCAACCACGAGGGTTACAAGTCTGTTGCCAAGCAGCTGGCGGAAAAGTTCGGCTTCGAGATGGTGGCCATCACCCTGCGAGAGAGCCACTCTGCTTTTGATAATGGTTGGAGTGCAATGCTGTATAACGTGGCAGCGGACGAGTACTGCTTCTCCAAGAAGTACGACCTGCACATCATCGACCGCGTTGGTGGCGGTGACTCCTTCGGCGGCGGCCTCATTTACAGCTTGCTGAACGGCAAGGACACTCAGTCTGCGGTGGAGTTTGCGGTGGCGGCCTCCGCCCTCAAACACTCCATCGAGGGTGACTACAATATGGTTACTGTGGCCGAGGTGGAGAAGCTGGCCGGCGGCGACGGCAGTGGCCGCATCCAGCGATAAGATTAAACACAAAGAAAAAGAGGGCAACCCCAACGGGGTTGCGCTCTTTTTGGTTTGTCACAGCAAAGCACCGTTTTTGCCGAAGGTATAGGTTTTACCACCGATGGTAAGGGATTTGCCCGCTACCATATAGCCGTTAGGATCCAGATAGTACCATTCCTCGCCATCCTGTACCCAGGCGCTTACGGTCATGCGGCCGCTGCTGTCCATATAGCACCATCCGTGGCTATCCTTGACCCACTTGTTGGTGACACAGTAGCCGCTGCTGTCCACATAGCACCAACCCTTGGAGTCCTTGACCCACTTGTTGGTAGCCATACGGCCGCTGTTATCTAAGTAGACCCAACCCTTGGAGTCTTTTTTCCAGGTGTTGGTGACACAGTAGCCGCTACCATCCACATAGCACCAGCCGACCGAATCCTTGATCCAGGCATTAGTAGCCATTTTACCGCTGTCGGTCAGATAGCACCAACCCTTGGAGTCTTTTTTCCAAGTATTGGATACCATATAGCCATCGGCGTTGAGGAAGTACCAACCGGTGCCGTCGTGGATCCAGTTGTTTTTGACCATAGATCCCGAAGCGTTCAGATAGCACCAGCCCTTGGAATCCTTCTTCCAGCAGTTGGTAACCGCGTAGCCATCGGCACCCACGTAACACCAGCCGACAGAGTCTTTGACCCAAGCGTTGGTCGCCATCTTACCGCTATTGGTTAAATAACACCAACCCTTGGAATCCTTCATCCATTTGTTGGCGACCATATAACCGTCAGTGCCGATGTAGTACCAAGCGCCGTCCTTGATCCACTTGGATTTGACCGGCTCGCCCTGTTCATAGTAAGTCCACTTGGTGCCATCCTGCACCCAACCGTTCTTTGTCGGGGGGATGAAAGGGTCTTCTCCCTCAAAGCCATCGTCGGCCTTAAACACACGGAGGTTGTCCAGAAGAGCCTCGCCGCCCCGATCCTCCACTGCGATGCCGATGCGGGAGAAGGCGCCGCTGTTGAAGGTGAAGCGCAGCGGGAACCACTCGACACCAAAATCTTCAGCGCTGAACGGAACGTCGATGAAGGCGGTGCATCCTCGCAGTTTGCCGTCGTACAGAGCCAGACGTCCCTCGCCGTCTTGTAGGATCTTTATGTTAATCGAGAAGATGTACTGGGTGTTGGGTTGTACCTCGATCCAGCGGATGTAATGAGTGCCGCAAGGATTATCGCTTTGCTTGTAATGCAGGGAGTTGCCATATTCATAGGGGCTTTGTGCAATGCTCATAAAGCCGTTACGCCAGCCGTTGCCGCTTTGCCAGAAAGTGGAGGTAGGGTTGTCCAGTGTCGGGTTTTCTGTAATGGACTTGTCGGGATCGCAAATCAGCGGATCCGCCTCGTACGCCGGAGAGATGGAATCCACCATGCGTTTATCGGTATATTTGACACCGTCACCCACCTTGAAGAGGGCAATGCCGTCCACCCATAGTTCGCTGCCGTAGCCGTACATGGCGATGCCCACTGTGGTTTTTTCCTTAGTGTTAAAGGTGACGCTGCGCAGGTGCCAGCGGGTGTCCCAAGCGGTGGGAACCAACTGGCGGGTGTCGGAAGAGAACATACTACCCGTAATGTCTTGATCTTTTTCCGACATAGCCAGGAATTTCTTGCTGTTGGGATCGATCACACCGATGGTGGCGCGCCCTGCATTGTCTTTTGAGAGGAAGGAACCTTTCAGCCACGCGGAGAAGGTGTAGTTGCTGTTAGCTTCTACATCTATCCAGAAATAGTGCCATTCCGGCTCTGCGATGTGAGAGGTGTTAAAAAACAGGGATTGTTCTCCGTCGGGAGTGGTTTCGTCCCGTACTACCGTTACATTGTTGGACAGGAAGGTGTCCACTGCCCACACGGCCGAGGCGGTTGTCTCAAAACTGCCGTTTTTGATGCGGTTTTTACTGTCGGTGACGGGGCGGTTGTTGACTACTCCCATCGAGAGCAAGGTCAAGGGCTCGGCGGGGGGAAGATCGGGCTCACTGGGCTCTTGTCCCTTTTCATACATAACCACATTGTCAATGTAGATGGATTCCGCCGTACCGGTGCCGCCACCGCTGAAATTAATTGCCATTTTATGATCGTCGGTGGGGGTAACGGTATAGGTAAGTTTTTTCCAAGATGTGTTAGAGATCCACAGGTCGGAACTGCTGTCGGCGGGCTTGTAGTGAGTATTGGTGGTGGCACCCATAAACAGCAGGTTGGTGCCGACGGAGTTCACTTTGGCCCAGAGGGTGATGACGTAAGTGGCGCCTTTTTCCACGGTCACATCCTGTCGCAACATACCGCCCCAGCCGCCGTTGCCGGTCAAATGGGCGCCGTAGTCGCCGTTTGCCGCCGCATCCGCAGAGACGGCCGTGCCCTGCCAGGAATCCCAATGGGTCAGATTGCCGGTTTCAAAGTCGCCGTTGAGCACCCAGTTATCGGATTTTACCGCTTTGGCGGCGGGGGTCAGCGCCGGGATGGGCTCTGCCTCAGCAGGAGGGCATAGAGGGAGCGCCACCATCAGTAGTGCCGCTGTCAACAGAAAAGAAATGCGTACTATCATTCGTTTCATAGTGTTCTCCCCCCTTTAGCGTACTTCGGTCAGGGTCACATTATCGATATAGAAATGAGATCCCGCGATCACACGGAAGTCAATACCCAGCTTAGTGCCCTCGTTGGTGCGGAACAGAATCTCTTCCGTGATCCACTTGCCCTGAATGTTTTCCACGGTGCCCTTGTTCAGGAAGGCACTGGCCACGTAGCCGTCGTTGATATCGCCCAGTCCGTTGCCTCCGCCGTTTGCATCCTTTGTCCGCACGAAGCAATAGGCAGACTTGGTAGTGGCATCGTCGCACAGGTAGTACTGATAGGTGATTTTATAGTTGGTGTTGGGTTTTACGTCAATGCCGCCGTTGCACACGCCGAACCACTCTGTGTTGATATACTTGAAATCCATCACGTAATCGCCGTCGGTCGCCAGATGGGTTTTTAAAGCGGCGGCATAGAAGTTATTGCCGTTCTCACCCCAGTCGGTCCAATTATCCATACCGTCTTCAAAACTGCCATTGGGCACCAGATTGACCGCAGGCCCCAGAATATCCGCTTCGTTGCTCACTTCGGAGTCGATGCGGTTTCCGTCGTCGTCGTAGGCGACCATCTTGTACATCACCTTGCCTCCGTCGGTCTTTTTGGCGATCTCGGTGTCCTCATAGGTACCCTTGAAGTCGGATTCGTAGTCATAGGGACTAACCCCATCCAACAGGGTGACCCAGGTGGTGCCGCCATCAGTGGAACGCAGCAGATCCAATTTAGTTGCCTGACGGGAGGAAATCCATTCCACCATGCCGGAGCCGGTATTAGCGAACAGCACCGGTGCATCCAATACAGCCTCCACGCCCCGATGCTCGTTACGATAGTCCTCCACATAGTAGTGGAGAGCATAGGCGAAGGCACGGAAATCCGTAAGATTCTTGGCGTCCTTATTTAGCAGATCGTATATACCGCCGTAACCGTTGGGACTCCAGCACCAGTACATCCATCCCTTGTAGCCATCTGCACGGAAGTTATCGCGGAAGGTCATTTGCAGGATCGTAAAGGCTTCATCGGATACCACGGTGCGGTCGCCCAGACCGAACTCAGACACGATCATGGGACCATCCGCCTTCATATCGCCGATATCTATACTGTTGCCGGCGAAGTTATAGATTTGCCGTCCTAAGAAGTCAAAATCAATATCTCGATAGATGGTCATATCATCGCTGTTAGAGCAAAGGGTGCGGGTCACATCGGGCAGTTCTTTCGCCACAGTTTCGGTGATGCGGTTGATGAAATACAGCATCGCATCTTGATCCACTCCGTATAGCAGGCGGCCACCCTCGAAATGATTGCCGATGGCGCTGTCGTTGATCTCGTTCTCCGCTTCGGAGGTGGAGGCCACCATTACCACCACGTCGGGATATTCGCCCAGCACCTTACATAGGGGCTTTACGAATTTCTCCGCGTACTGATCGGCGACGACGGGGTTGGCATAGGCTTGCGAGATGATGTCCCAAACGTATTTTCCGTTCTCGTAGTAGTCGTTAAGGGTGGTGGAGTGACAGCACACGGTCCACAGCACCGGCATTTTTGCCGCACGGCAGACATCCAAGAACACGCGCACATTGTTTAGGTATTCCTCTTTGATACCCAGCACGTTGCCGTAGTCGTCGTAGATGACGCCCTCACCGTAGATAGAGCCTTCGTAGCCCATAATATTGAAACCTAAGGCGCGAAGATTGTAGATTTCGCGAAACAGGCTGGTGACGCCGTATTGCTCGATGCCCACGTCTGCCCAGGTATCGCCCACGTATTTTACCATCAATTCGTTGGAGGTTAGACCGTGGCCCAGATTGTGGTGGGTCAGCCAAGGATACCAAATCCCCTCCAGATAACCGTCGCGTTCCAGGATCTTCTCCACACTGTTGGCTTTCTCCCGCCACGGGAAGGTGGCGCCGCCGGAGGCCAGCAAAGTACCAAGCACACCGCCCAGCACCGCTATGCAGCACAAGATGGGCAACAGTACTTTGACAAAGGTTTTGTTCATTGTATGTTCGCATCCTTTCTTATTAAAATGTTTGGCGTTTGATGCAGCACGATGTTCGTTGTCTATTATATATCGGTGAGAAATCGGTCAATTACCAGTTGGCGGGTGAGCCGCCATCACACGGCAGAAGTTCTCTGCCATACCGTCGTAGCCGTAGAAACTGCCGTTTTTGCTGTTGTACCACGGTTCCACGTGATAGTTGGGCGGCAGGGGCACGGTGCCGAAATCGTCCATATCCACATAGCCGTTCTGTTTCCGTTTTTGCTCGGTGTATTCCAGCTTGGTACGGCGCATAGCCGCAATGCGATCGAAATAGGTCAGCACAGGCACTCTCCTTTCTGCGGTTATAGAGCAGCACAGCGGCGTAGCCGTGCCATGGTTTCGGCGGTGGGGGTGGGAAATCGGATAGGTTTCTGCCCCAGTGCCTGCCGTTTATCTTCTCCCAGTGGATGATAGGGGAGCAGTTCATATGCTGTCGCATGACGGAGGGTACGGACGAAATCCCGTATAGCGGTGATCTCCTCTTCCGTATCATTGACGGTGGGGATAACGGGGGTGCGGAGAATAAGGGGGATGCCCCATTCGTCCGCCTTTCGAATACGGTCGAGAATCATCGTATTGTCCACCCCCACGAATTCACGGTGGCGGTCGGTATCCCATACTTTAATATCAGCAATAATCAGATCTACCTCACGGAGCAACTCAGGATGGAATACCGCCATAGAGGTTTCAATGGCTACGGAGATGCCCTCTGTATGGCACGCGCGTGCCAATCGAAGTGCAAAGTCTGCTTGGCATTGAGGTTCGCCGCCGGACAGAGTGACCCCACCCTCGGTACCGTAGTAGGCCTTGTCTGCCAGAATAGGCCCCATCACCTGCTCCACGGTCATCTCGGAGCCGCACACGCGGCGGGCATCGGTATAGCATCCTTCGGCACACCGTCCGCAGCCGATGCATCGCTCGGGGTAGAACATTGTCTGTGGTGTAAAGGCTTGGCTCTCGGGGTTGTGGCACCATCGGCAGTGTAAAGGACAGCCCTTGAAAAAGACGACGGTACGCAGACCGGGGCCGTCGTGCATGGAGCCGCGTTCAATATCAAAAATGATGGCCACTGCGCATTTGTCCTTTCCTTATATCAGTAGAGTGTCCGATGGATGAGTTCTTTTTGCACTGCCGGTTGCAGGTCCACAAAGCGGGCACTGAATCCGCCAACCCGCACAATAAGGTTGCGGTATTTCTCCGGTTCTTTCAGGGCGGCCTCCAGGTCGCCGCGGCATAGTACCGTAATCATACTTTGGGCGCCGCCTGCGCGGAAATAGGCATTGAGCAGTTCCTCGGTCTTGGGGAGCAGAGCGGTGAACATCTCTCGGGAAAAGCGCATATTCTGCACCGCACCCGCGTGGATGTGGGTATCGGGTTTCACCAAGGAGTTGAGCATAGCGGTGACACCGTTCTCGTCAGCGCCGCTCATGGGGTTGTTGCCGTTGGCCATATATTGGCCTGCCCGTCGTCCATCGGCGGAGGCACCGGTGGCGGTGCCGAATACCGCGTTGAGTTCGTTGTTGATAAACACTACCAAATAGGAGTCCAGTCCTGCGTGGGGAGCTTGCTCTCGCACGATGGTGCATACGTCCCGATGCAGGCGGGAAAGCATTTCATCCGCTTCGGGATGATCGTTGCCGTATTTGGGTTGTTTTAACAGTAACCGGCGCAGGTCTTCCTGTCCGTTAAAGTCGGTTTTCAGAGCGTGGGCCAAAGTCTCGGGAGTGAGGACGTTTTGCGTATACACCAACCGGCGGATAGCGGTGAGGCTGTCGGCAGCATTGACGTTGCCGTAGACCTCCAGCGTGCCTCCCAGATGCCGTAGACCGCCTTCCAATACGCCTAACCCCTGTTCCAGACAGTCGTCGAAGAGGATGCTGAAATAAAGGAAGGCACATTCCTGACTGCATACGTCGTATTCCAATTTCTCGTGGAGCGCTTGTATTCGCGCCAGATGGCGGATGCGTTCCAGATAACGCTCATAGAAGGTGTCAAAATCTGAGGAATAAAGGAACGCTTCGTCTTGTTCGCCGTACATCATCTCATTGAGGATATGCAGAGTATGCAGGGTGCCGCTGGGGGTGCCGATGCTCTGGTTGCACAGCACGTACTCGCCGCACCCGAAGGGCACGTAGTTCTGCGCAGTGGCGATATCCACGCCAAAGGCATCTGCCACGGCGGGAATATTCACGTCGTCATTATACAGCATAGGGAAGGTGGTGCCCTCACCGATGACCGCCAATGCCTTGTCGTACAGGCGGCGGTCCATACCGTTGTAACACCGCAGCGTCAGCTGAGGCACCACGCCGCGTCGGCGACGGGTCACCTCCATGGCCAGTAGAGCCACCGCGTCTCCTCCCTCGGGGCGGTCGGCACCGCCCAGGATGACACGGGAGTCGAAATAATCGTTACGCTCTTCTATTCGTTGCCACAAATCCGACAACAGCGCCAACGATTCCTCTTCTGTGAGGTTACCCTCGGTTAGATCGCGGTGGAGATACGGGCCTAAATATTGATCTATTCGCCCGTAGTTCCAGGTGCCGGACACCACGAAAAACAGATAGGACAGCTGCAAAGCTTGACGGAAGGTGTGGGGCGGATACAGAGCGATGTGACGCAGATCGGCGGCGAAAGCGTCATCGTTCCGTGCCTGTGCCTGATTTGCATACCGCAGACAAAGGTCTTGCAGAGTGTTCAGTGCTTGCTCGACGGCGGCATAAAAGGCGGGATTCTTGTCGCCCTTTTCTTTGGCAAAAGCAATCAGTCCGTTTATGCCCAATTGTAAAAGGCGAGTGGGATCCATTTGTATGCCGCTGATGCGGTGGAGCAAAAAGCCACTTGTGGGGGTGGTATAGGGCACCTCACAGGCCAGTTCTCGCGTCCATTCCTCAGGGTAGGTAGCAATAATCTTTCGGCGGGTATTCTCCGTGCGCCAAAAATCCAGCAGCACGGCGGCTTCCTGTTGTTGGGCAGGGGACAGGGAGGGATCCTGAGACAGTACGATAAACGCCTCTTCGTGGATGTAGTAGCCCATTCCCCAAAATTCCTGAGGCAAAATGCCTAAGGGAAGTCGCTGATAGCGGCCCGCCACCCGATCTCCCTCTTCCAAAGGAAGCAGGCTGTGGCGCAATTGCCAATCGAGGCACGCGGCTTCGCGGCTGTATTTGTTGTTCGCCTCCCGATAAAGGCGGGTGAATTGGGTCGCATATTCTAACAGATTCACCGCATTCATTCCAGGCGCCTCCTTTCCCGTTGTTACTTTCATTGTACCGCAGTATATTGATTTATTCTACTTGACTGTTGATTTTTTGTGTGTTATTTTGA
Organism: Acutalibacteraceae bacterium; assembly: GCA_045578085.1. Classification (GTDB taxonomy): domain Bacteria; phylum Bacillota; class Clostridia; order Oscillospirales; family Acutalibacteraceae; genus UBA5905. The sequence continues at coordinate 19,208 of JAZNJO010000049.1, forward strand.
TATCGGGTGATAGAATGAACCGCTTATACAAAGGGGATATTTTTCCCACACAAGAGTTTCATATTGACCGCACGCTCATCAGCGACAATAAATGGCTTCAACCCCACTGCCATGATTTCTACGAATTGTTCATCGTGGAGGAGGGAGAGTTGGAGCATCATCGCAATGGAGAGAGCGAACTGATGACGGCGGATTGTCTGGCTTTGGTGTTTCCCGAGGATAACCATACTTTTATCCGCCGTAAGTCTCAACCGCTTCGATTTTTCAACATTGCCTTCACCGTTGAGGTTTATGAGCAGGCGACAGTGCTGGCTCAGCAGTGCGGCACTGCGGTCGTCAAAGAGGCGCTGACCCCTGTGACGGTGTTGCCGCGGGAACTCAGCCGCCAGTTCTTGCGACGAATGAAGTGGCTGCGCAACGAGAGCCAACAGATCCCTCCTACGGTGCGGCACACCATGCTGATCACTTTGCTGGCGGATATGCTGACGGTGGTGGTTGCGGGGAGCGGGCAGGTCCAGTCTATGCCCTTGTGGTTGCGCACTGCCTGCGAGGAGATGCGCAAACCCGAGAATCTGGCGGGAGGCATTCCCCGCTTTGTGGAGCTATCGGGGAAAACCCAGGAGCACCTTACCCGTTCTATGAAGAAATACGCCGACCAGACCCCCTCCGCTTATGTGAACGCCGTGCGGTTGGAGCGGGCGGCAGAGGCGTTATCCACCACCGAGCGGTCGGTACTGGAGATTATGTTGGAGGTAGGATTCCAGAACACTTCGTATTTTAATAAGCGATTTAAGGAACGGTATCATATGTCCCCGCGGGAGTATCGGCAGGGGACTTTGACGCTGTTCGGCAAAAACGGATAAGAAAAAACCGCTTCGGGTCATCCGAAGCGGTTTTCTTTGTTTAGGGATTGGTGCAGACGCCGGAGGCGTTGAAGTAATATGTGGTCCCTTTCCAGTTGACAGACGTGTTGGCGACCATATAGCCTTCTGCGTTGAGGAAGTACCATTTACCGCCGTCTTTGACCCAGTTATTCTTGGTCATAGAGCCGCTGGCGTTCAGCCAGATCCAGCCGTGGCTATCCTTCTTCCAACAGTTGGTCACGGCATAGCCGTCCGACCCTACGTAGCACCAACCTTGAGAATCCTGCACCCATCGGTCGGTGACCATCCGCCCGTCTTTATCCAGATAGCACCAACCCTTGGAGTCCTTTTTCCAGCAGTTGGTGACGCAGTAGCCGTTGTCGCCCACATAGCACCAACCTACCGAGTCCTTCACCCACTTGTTGGTTTGCATGGCGCCATCTGCTCCCACGTAGACCCAGCCTACCGCATCTTTGAGCCAGCGGTTTTTGACCATATACCCGTCTTTGTCCAGATAGTACCACTTGCCGTTATCCTTGATCCAGTCATCGATCACCATCCGTCCGTCTCCGCCCAGATAGCACCAGCCGCTGGAATCGTTTTTCCACGTGTTGGTCAGCAGGAAGCCGTCCTTGTCTACGTAGCACCAGCCTTGGGAATCCCGCACCCAGCGGCTTTTCACGATGGTGTTGTTTTCATAGTAGACCCATTGCCCGTCCACCTTGCCCCAGCCGGTGCGGTTTCCTTGTAGGAACAGGCACACCTCGTTGCCCAGCAGCATATACCCATAGGTGAACTCGCCTCGGAGCCCCACATTGTAAGCGATGTAGGACGCGTTAGCATAGTACCAATGGAGAAAAGCCTCCATATCGCCGGTGAAACACACCGACACCTGCAGATCGTTCTCTTTCAGTAAGACGATGAGGTCGTTGACGGTGGGGTTTTTCAGCCAGCGACCGTTCATTTTAAAATAATGCGCCTCGGTGGCCACGCAGAAGGGTAGAGGATAGGCGGTCTCGTCAAGGGTATGATCCTGCAACATCATTTCGTCGGTCAGGTTAAAATAACTGTGGAACAAATAGATATCCTGATCGTTCCAAGTGAGGTCCACGTGATAGTAATGGCCGTCGATCTGCACGTAGTTCCACGCGTGGGCCTCGGACTCGTTGGTGGCAGGGTCATAACCGGTGCCAAAGGCAAGGAAGGAGGAGATTCCCACCCGATGGAGCAGACATTGAAGTGCCTTGGCGTAGCCTTCGCACACAGCACGACCCTGCACCAGTGCCCCGTAGGCATTATGGGCTTGGGCGGCTTCGATATAGGTCACCCGCGCGGCCAAGGCGTCGTGGAGATACACTTCCTTCTCAAACTCCGACATGGACTCGTCAATGCCGGCTAATATTTCCTGTATGGCCAATTCCATATTCTCTTTGGCGGTTTGCAGGGCCTTGCCCGTCATGGTGTATTCGGGGGTCATACTTTTGATGCAATTGTCAATCACCACATAGGTGTACTGAGTCCCCAGCCAGAAGTGCTGGGCGTAGTCTCGACGGTAGGCGTCGAAGGCTGTTTGGAACTCCTCCAAGGAAACGTCCCGCGCAGACAGGTCGATGACCCGCTTGGAGTCTTCTATGCCGTCTGCCAATTGGTCATACACATACAGCAGGGTGTCGGCGTTGGGCAAGAATGAAAGGGCCCATTGTCCGTAATAGTCGGTAAAATCCGTGTCGGCGGCGGCAGTGAACCCCATAGGCATCAGGCCAAAGAGCATCACCATGGTCAATAAAGCGGCCAATATCTTTTTCATCAAAGGTCCCACCTTTCCTTTTATGGTAATTTCAGCATAACACAGGATAAAGAAAAAAGCAAGAACGGGAAGTCCGTTCTTGCTTTTTTATGTGATTCACAGCAGGGCGGCTAGATAATCGGTGAGCGCCACCATCAAAGGGATCGTGAAGACCGACAGCAGGGTGCTGACCGACACCAGATTCACCGACAGATGGGGGTCCCGCTCATAGCGGGTGGCGAACATGGTGCAGGCGGTGGCCACAGGGGTGCTGATGCAGATCATACAGGCGGTGAGCACTGCGCCCCGCACGCCGCACAGCAGCAGGGCACCCATCGCCAGCAGGGGCATCGCGATCAGGCGCAGCGCCATACACAGATAGCTGCGGCGGTCCCGCAGGGCAGCAGGCAGATCGGTCTGGGCCAGATAGAAGCCAACGATGAGCATGGGCAGGGGGGTGTTGAGGTTGGCCATATGCCCCACTGCATCGGTGATAAGGGTGGGCACCGGCACTGAGAAAAGAAACAGCACCAGACCCACCACCACGCCGATGATGCCGGGGTTGACCAGCACCTTGCGCAGCGACAGTTTCTCTCCCGCACCGCCCATTTCCACCACGCCGTAAGTCCACAGAAAAACGTTAAACACGATTACGTAGGCGGCACAGTAGAAGACGCCCTCGTTCCCGAGGATGGCCTGTTGGAGGGGGATCGCCATATAACCGGCGTTGGAAAATACGGTGGAGCACCGCAGCACCCGTCGCCGTCCCTCGTCCTTGTCCTTAAAGCATAGGCGGGCGATGAGGATGAGCACCAGATGGTTGACCGCCGCGACCGCCACCACGATAAGAAACCCCCGCAGCATGGTGGGGTCAAACTCCCGTATGCAGGACTTAATGATGATACAGGGAGTGGCGATATACAGCACCAGATTGGCCATACCCTTGACGGCGGCCTCATTGAGCAGTTTCACCTTGGCGCACAGTGCACCCAAGCCGATGAGAATAAACAAGGTTAGCACGTTCTGCGCCACCGTGAGAAAATCTTGCAGCATTGGTATCCCCCTACTTTGAGTTGGTTGTTTGGTTCTATTATACACCATTTTGTTTCACAAGCAACCGCAAAAAAGAAAATCCAGCAAAAAAGCGGTCGCAACCTCGGCTGCGACCGCTGCGTTTGTGTTTACCACTGTGGGGGATCATTGGGCTCCTGCGGGGGTGTGTAGGTGTTGACGGGAGGCGTGTAGGTGTTCACAAGTCGGATC
>JAZNJO010000050.1:0-29056 GCA_045578085.1 Acutalibacteraceae bacterium
CCAGAAAAAGACTCGATGCATTGCATCGGGTCTTTTTCAGTTATATTCGCCTTTCGGCGAGTGATATTGCTTCGCAGTGATATTCGGCTAAAGCCGAGTGATATTGCCCTTCGGTCAGTTAAGAGGCGAATATAATATCACTGAAACCGCAGGTTTCAACATCACTTTCGCAACGCGAAAATATCATTCCGCCAACGTCGGAATATCACTAAAATCTCCGTCAAGATGGATTCGAACAACCGAAATTGTGATGATCTTGCTTAATTCCTCTTTTTGTGCTATGCTTGTGCTACAATAGGGCAAAAATAATTTTTATAAATTGTTGTAAAAACTCTAAAAGTGTGTTAAACTAAAATCACCACATAAAACTCTAAATGTATTTTTCCACACAGAAGTGGGCATTTTACTTCGGTAAAAGTGCTGACTTCTTATTTCGCATTTCTGTGTGGAGTGTGGAGTTTTGTGTGGTAGCAAATCGAAGTCGAGCATTTTTCGGTGCGTGGCTTCGGCTACGCACTTTTTTATTATGAGGAGGAAAATTATTATGGGTGTACATATGGGGTTTCACAAAACACTATTAAAAATGGGGAAATGGCGTTTCGGTATTGGTTATAGTATGAAAGGAACCACCGGATTAATTATGCTGTGTGTATATGGGATGATGAATCTTATGTGGTATATGATATTAGCGTGTTTTTGGATGATGTACGGGATTATTTGGCTATTTTTTGTTTTGCCGATAAAAGGTATCGTTAAATTGTGCAAAAACAAAAAAACACCATCAAATATTAACAGTATTGATGGCTAATGAGTATTAAGGAGATTTGAAAAATGGGATTGTTTGGACCATCTAAAAAAGAAAAAGCATTACAAGCTGAAATAGAAAGACTAACGGGTTTACTCTTGCCGGAACAAAGAGATATTGAAAATCTAAATCAGCAAATATCTAACCTAAAATCGACAATTGCAGGTTTGGATAAGACTATAAATAACAACAATGAAAAAATTGGTGCCTTGAACACACAAGTCAGCAAACTTGACCAAGAAATATTAGAAAAACGCAAGCAGCTTGCTGTTTTTGAAGTTGACATTAATACATTGGATTATGGCTTGTACAAACCTACTTTTGAGTTTGCAAATTCCGATTTATACAAAGAAGAGTTGAATAAATTAAGGGATAAGCAAAAACAATGTATTAAAAACGATAACGCCGCTTTTGGTAACACAAATTGGCAGGTAAATGGAAGTGCTGCTCAAGGACGCACAATGGTAAATAATTATAAGAAGTTACTGTTGCGTGCATTCAATGTAGAGTGTGATGATATTGTTGCCAATGTTAAGGTTTCGAATTTAGATCGTTCAATTGAAAGAATAGAAAAAATCAGCGAGCAAATATCTAAATTGGGAAAAACTATGGCAATAGGTATTTCACCTGGATATGTACATTTGAAAATTGAAGAAGTAAAGCTTGCTTTGGATTACCAGCAAAAGAAACAAGAAGAAAAGGAACGTCAGAAAGAATTAAGAGCACAAGAGCGTGAAGAGGCAAAGGTGCTTAAAGAAATCGAAGAAGAAAGAAAACGCCTCAAAAAAGAGCAGACCCATTATGAAAATGCCTTAAAAACAGTTTTGGCACAGATTGAAAAGAATGGTGAAACTGCAGAATTGATAGAAAAGAAAACTCAATTAGAGAGTCAAATTAGTGATGCCGCAAAAGCTATTGAAGATGTTGATTACAGAGAGGCAAATCGCAAAGCGGGATATGTATATATCATAAGTAATATAGGAGCGTTTGGTGAAAATGTCTACAAAATTGGTATGACAAGAAGGCTTGATCCTCAAGAACGTGTGGACGAATTGAGCGATGCTTCGGTTCCCTTTAATTTTGACATTCATGCAATGATTTTTACGGAAGATGCACCTGGATTAGAAACCGCCTTACATAATGCTTTCGAATCTAAGAAATTAAATAAAATAAACACGCGTAGAGAATTCTTTGCTGTCTCTTTGGATGAAATCAAATCAGAAGTTAGAAAGAATTTTGATAAGACTGTTGAATGGGTGGATATTCCCGAAGCCGAACAATACAGACAGTCGAAACTCTTAAATAAAACTTAAATATCTCAGCTTTTAGACACATTTCATTCGTGCCATTGAGTTCAAAACATCAAATTTAATGCATATATTAAATATTTCAACAAGCACATAGAGCGATTAAGAAAATAAATTCCAAACTATCAATTGTTAGGCAAGGCAGGAATAGCCGTCATACTTTCGGCATATTTACTGCTTAAAGTTTTTAACTGCATTTTCTTTGGTATGATTTAGGGTGTGTCGGTATGATTTTTGTCATACCATCAAAAATAGAGTTATCTCGTGGTTTTGGGATAACTCTATTTGCATATATAACTTGAAAATTACAACAAAAAATGTTATATTAAATTAAAGAAAAAGCTTGTTGTTATGCGGAAAATTCAACTTGTGGAAATGACTTCCACAAGTTACACTCCTAGCCTCCCTCTGACGAGGGAGGTGGCAAAACTTTAGTTTTGACGGAGGGAGAGAATATGAAAGAATATAATAAAGCAAATATCCCTCTTGCAAAAACTTTAAGGAAAAATATGACACCTTGGGAACGAAAACTTTGGTATGAGTTTTTAAGATATTACCCCATAAGATTTCAAAGGCAAAAAGCCATAGGAAATTATATTGTTGATTTTTATTGTGCAAAAGCAAGACTTGTAGTTGTACTTGACGGTGGCGGTCATTATACCCCAGAGCAAATAGAAAAAGACAAAGTTAGAACGAAAGAGTTAGAGGGTATGAATTTAATAATTTTAAGGATTTGTAATTTGGATATTGACCGAAATTTTAGCGGAGTATGCGAGTATATAGACTTGAATGTTAAAAATCTCTCCCTCAGTCAGCTTCGCTGACAGCTCCCTCGTCAGAGGGAGCCGAAAACTAATTTGTTCCTAATTTGACACAACCATATAATAAATCAAAGGCGGTGAGTTTATGTCAATCAGAGGATTGTTTATTCGAGAGACGATTGCGGAAATTACGAATGCAGCAAATACAGTAGCACAAAAGAATGATGGTGAGACTTTTGAATCCAAATTTAAAGTTCGCATAGAAAACACCTATTCATTCGTTGCGCTCATACCGGGAATTGTCTGCGTAATGATCGCTTTTTCTTCTGCGCTTTTTGAGGAAATACCTGTTTACATTTCCGTTATTTTTGGAGCATTAGGCGTCATAACCCTTTGTTTTTTTGCGTTTTTTAAACTGTGGCATTATGAGGTTGACGAAGACGGCGTTACCGATAAACTTTGGTTTATTAGCTTTCGCAAAATTCCTTGGTCGAGCATCAAGAAAGTAACCTTATATAAAGACCACCACGATAAAATCATAACATTGTCCTTTTATGATAATCGACGCATTAGATTTGATTGCTCTTCTTTGATGATTGGATATAACAATATGAAGAAAATGGTTCATCATAAAAAGATCCCGATCAGTAAGGTTGAAAAATATCGTTGGTTTGATTGGGTTAGATGCAAAGATGATAGTGGCATCTAAACAGTTCGTAACAGCCAAGCAAAACGCCTCGTGCATCTGCACGGGGCGTTTTTCCAACATCTACCGCTTATGTTTTTGTTCCGCAGGGACAACCTATGGTCAGAGTGAACGGTACACGGTGCCGGTCACTCGGTCGGCACCGTACAACCTCTGTTAGGTGGAATGGCGATGGCCCGTTCCGGAGCACACAGAGTGCTTGGTGTTGACCTTGCCGACTTTCGGTACAGCCGCTTCGGGGGGTTCTCCCGAGGCGGCTTGATTTTTGTCCTTTTTTCTGTTATAATGAATGAAATTGTTGGAAAAGAGGTTGCTCAATGGAGAGAATTGCCAGTTTCTGTATTAATCACGACACGCTGGTGCCGGGGATGTATCTGTCCCGCGTAGACGGGGACGTGTTTACTTACGACGTGCGGTTTGTCCGCCCCAACACCCCGCCCTATCTGCCCACGGATGCTATGCACACCATTGAGCATCTGGTGGCCACCTACGTGCGCAACAGCGATTGCAAAGAAGGCATCATCTACTTCGGACCTATGGGATGCCGTACGGGTTTCTATTTTCTCACCCGCGGCGTGTCTCACGCTGATGCCATTCGCTTGATGCGGGAGGCGCTGGCCTTCACTGCCGCCTATGAAGGGACCATCCCCGGGGCGTCGGCGGTGGAATGCGGTAACTGGAAGGATCACGATCTGCAAGGAGCAAAAACTTGGGCGGCCGCCATGGTGCCCGTGTTGGAGGGCTATACCGAGCAACAACTGACCTATCCGGCTTGATTTTTACTTGCCTGAAAGAGGTGATGGCGATGGCATCTCAACAACCCAATAAATCCGTGTTGATCGAGGCACTGTATCGCTATCATTACGGCCTCGGTCTATATGCGGTGCGCCTGCTGCGCCATACGTGGCGGAGCGGTCTGCGAGTGACCGCCAGACCGCGGCGATTGATGCGCTATTGGTGGGTCCGTCGGGCAGTGCGTCCCGTTCACCGTTTCTTCCATCAGCAGCGCCTGCTGCGAGAGCGGCTTCGGTCCGGTTTTCAGGAACTGGGAGTCGCCGCGCGGGACAAGGAGAGTTCCTTTTTCTCCTGCTTTATCGGCCTTTGTCGGGGCGCGGTGCGTCATTACGGTGCGGCCCTCGCCGCACTTGGACGTTTGGTGGGTCCCGTGGTGGGTGCCGGGGCGCTGGCGGTGACGGTGCTCCTGTGGAGCAGTACCCCCTTTTGCCTGCAACTGACCTACCACGGCAACGAATTGGGTGTTATTGACAATGCCGCCGTATACGATGCGGGCGCCGGTCTGGCGCGGGGACGCGTCATTAACGCGGATAACTCCTTCTCCGTGGATGCGGTGCCGGTCTTTTCCATGACGATGCAAAAAGGGCAGACCGCCCTGAGCGAGGCAGAGGTGTGCGACGCCATTCTGCGCACATCGGGTAATTCCATCGCCGAGGGTACGGGTGTATATGTGAGCGGCTCCTTTATGGGGGCTTTGCAATCCCGCGAGGAGATGGAGGGGCTGTTGCAGAGCATTTTGGAGGCTCATTATGATAAGAACGACCCTGACCAGCGGGCGGACTTTGTGCAAACGATTGAAACGGTGGATGGGTTATTCCCCATCTCCACCGTGCTGGATACAGAGGTTCTGCGGGAGCAGCTTACTGCCAACAAGGTGACCGAACGCACCTATATGGTACAGGCGGGGGATACGGCAGACTCCATCGCCCGCAAGAACGATATGACCGTGACGCAGTTGATGAAGCTCAACCCTCAATTGACCGACAGCAACAAGTTGCAGATCGGTGATCGATTGGTGATCGAGCGCGGCGAGAACTTCCTGCAAGTGGCGATGATCAAGACCATTCGGTATACCGAGTCCATTGACTACAACACACAGACCGTGTATCGGGATGACAAACCCGTGACCTATTCCAAGGTTACCACCAAGGGGCAGGAGGGTAGTCAAGACGTGATAGCGGAGGTCTCCTATGTAGATGGCACGGAAATCGGCACCAAAGTGGTGAGCACCACCGTCACGAAACAGCCGGTCACCAAAGTGGTGGAAAAAGGCACCAAGAAAGTGATCTCTTCCAGTGGCACGGTGATCGAACAGGGCGACGGAATTGCCACCGGAAATATGGCGTGGCCGGTTCCCGTGTGCCACAATGTGTATCAGAAGTTCCACCGCGGTCATCTGGCCATTGATATCAGTAGCGGTCCCATCCCCGTATTTAACAAGCCTTGTGTTGCTGCGGACGGCGGCACGGTGGTATATGCCGGATGGTATTACGGCTACGGCTATTACGTGAAGATCGATCACGGTAATGGATTATATACCACGTACAGCCACCTGAATTCCCTTGGGGTGGTGAAGGGACAGCAGGTCACCCGCGGCCAAGAGATCGGTCGTGTTGGCAATACGGGTTGGTCTGATGGACCCCACCTGCATTTTGAGGTTATCAAAAACGGCGTAAAAGTGAACCCCCTTAACTATGTTACACCATAAAGACAGAAGAACAGTCTCGCATCCGCGAGACTGTTCTTCTTTTTGGCATAAAGCGGCTGTTACATCAAAAAAAGGAAAAAACCTTATAAAAGTAATAGAGAAACGGATTGCTAAGCAGACGCCTTTTCAGCCAAATCTACCAAACTTTTGGTCAACGTCTTGCTATTTTGACGAAAAACAGGTATAATGAGACCGATATTTGAACGCATCCTGCTTTTTCTTTTATTAAAGAGGGTGGGAATCATTTGATTTTAGGAGAGGAGGGACGGCATGAACGACTCGCAAAAAGAGACTGCACAGAGCTTTGGACAGCGGATGTACCGCTTTTTCTATGGCTTGGGACTGCATACGGTGCGCCTGATGCGCCGCACGAGACGTAGCTGGAAACGCCTCACCCGCCGTCCTCGCCGTTTGATTCGGTATCATTGGTTGCGTCGCGTGGTGCGACCGACCCATCGGTTTTTCCACCGCTTCGGGCGTATGTTTGGACGAGTTCCCAACGGTTTTGCTGAGTTGGGCACCGCCGCCCGTAAGAACGCATTGTCTGTGTTCCCGTGCTTCTTCCGTCTGTTAGGTCGTGTGTTCACCCATCACAGCGAGGCTTGGTTCTCGGTGGGTCGCATGTTGGGTCCGGTGGCTGCGGCGGCGGTGCTATTTACTACCGTTACCTCTTGGATGCAGACCGGATTTGTACTGAACGTTACTTATCGCGGTAATGATTTAGGTGTGATTTCCAATGCGGTGGTATATGACGAGGGTGCTTCAATGGCGTTGGATCGCGTCACAAACGAGGATAATTCCTTCTCGGTGGATCCCGTGCCGATTATGGAGATGACCATTCGCCGCGGACGGACAGCTCTCACCGGCGCACAGGTGTGCGACGCGATTTTGCGCACCTCCGGCAACTCTATTGCCGAGGCTACCGGCCTGTATATTGACGGCCGCTTTATCGGCGCCGTAGAGGAACGCGATAAGATGCAGTCGGTGTTGGACGGAATGATGGATGGCCACTACGATAAGAACGACCCTGATCAGCGGGCGGAATTCGTGCAGAAAGTGGAGATGGCAGATGGTCTGTTCCCCATTTCTACCATTAAATCGGCTTTCGAGATGCAGGGCAAACTGACAAGCCAGTCGGTCGTAGCGCGGACTTATACAGTGCAGGCGGGAGATACCTTGTCCACAATCGCTGTTAAGCACGATATGACTACGGCGGAGCTGCGGGCGATGAACCCAGCCTACGCCAATACCGATGACATTCGCATTGGTGATGAACTGCTGGTGCAGCGAGCCCAGACCTTCTTGCAGGTCAAGGTGCTCAAGACCATACGTTATACCGAAATCATTGATTATAATACCCAGACTGTGTATCGGGACGACAAGCCCGTGACCTATTCCAAGGTGACCACCAAAGGACAGGAAGGCAGTCAGGATGTGGTGGCGGAAATCACCTATATCGACGACTTTGAAACGGGTCGCAAGGTGGTGAGCACCACCGTCACGAAACAGCCGGTCACCAAGGTGGTGGAACGGGGCACGAAGAAGGTCACCTCCTCCAGTGGCTCTACTATTGTGCAGGGGGACGGCGTGACTACCGGCAGTATGTTGTGGCCGGTGCCCGCATGCCACAGTATGTCTCGCGGCTATTTCCGTGGTCACTACGCGCTGGATATTGCCAACGGCCCTGTACCGGTGTTTGGTAAACCAGCGGTGGCAGCAGACGGCGGAACGGTCATTCAGGCATCTACCGGATGGAACGGTGGTTACGGCAATATTGTTAAAGTGCAGCACTCCAATGGTCTTATCACCGTATATGCTCATTTGAGTTCTATCAAGGTGGTGAAGGGTCAGCAGGTCACCCGCGGTCAGACGGTTGGTCTGATCGGCTCCTCGGGTCGTTCTACCGGTCCTCACCTCCACTTCGAGGTCATCAAAAACGGCGTTAAGGTTAACCCGCTCAACTATGTAAAACCCTGATAAAAAGCACCGAACAACCCTGTGTTGTTCGGTGCTTTTTTTGTCTGCAAAAAAAGACATCTGAAAATTCACAACTTTCTCTTTATTTTTTTATTTATATGTGGTAAGATATTATAATCTATAAGTATGCGCTTTTTAAGGAGGGACACGTATGGAGATGGATCTGGAGAATCGGTTGGTATCCACCGAGTATCTACCGGAGGACGACGGGGATAATCCGTTGCGCCCCCGCACCCTGCGTGAGTACATCGGTCAGGAAAAGGTGAAAGAGAATCTGTCGGTGTTTATCGATGCGGCTAAGCTGCGGCGGGAAGCACTGGATCACGTGTTGCTGTACGGTCCTCCCGGTTTGGGCAAGACCACGTTGGCGGCTATTATCGCCAACGAGTTGGGTGTCAATTTCCGTATCACCTCAGGTCCGGCCTTGGAGCGTCCCGGTGATCTGGCGGCACTGCTAACCAATATGGAGGAGGGAGACGTTCTCTTCATTGATGAGATCCATCGATTGCCTCGCACCGTAGAGGAGATACTGTATCCTGCAATGGAGGACTTTACCATTGATATTATGCAGGGCAAGGGTCAGGGTGCTATGTCCATCCACCTGCCCTTACAGCACTTTACCTTGATCGGTGCCACCACCCGTGCGGGACAGCTGTCTGCCCCTCTGCGGGATCGGTTTGGTGTCATTGCTCGTCTGGAGTTGTATACGCCTGAGGAGCTGTCCCGCATTGTGGCTCGTAGTGCAAAGATTTTGGAGGTACCCTGCGATTCTGAGGGAGCTCTGGAGATCGCCACCCGTTCCCGCGGCACCCCCCGCATCGCCAACCGTATGCTCAAACGTGTGCGGGATTTTGCGGTGGTGCTCAACGACGGTGTGATTGATCGCCAGACTGCTCGTCAGGCTTTGGATCGTATGGAAGTGGATGCACTGGGACTGGATATGGTGGATCGCCGTTTGTTGGAGGCGATGATCCGTCATTACAACGGCGGCCCCGTGGGTTTGGATACCTTAGCGGCGGTGATTGGTGAAGAATCTGTTACCATCGAGGATGTATATGAACCGTATTTGATGCAGCTGGGCTTCATCAACCGCACCCCCCGCGGGCGCGTGGTGTTGCCGGCGGCCTATGCCCATTTGGGTATGGAGCAAAACGGACAAACGATGTTTTAAGATAGAGGATGACGTATGCGAGCAGCAGATAAATGGAAAGACTATGAATTGTTAGATGCTTCCGGCGGAGAACGATTGGAGCGATGGGGAGACATTATCCTCATTCGTCCCGATCCTCAGATTCTGTGGGACACACCAAAAAAGGATCCCCGTTGGAAACAGGCCCACGCCCGCTATCATCGGTCAAACACCGGCGGCGGTCAATGGGAGCGGTATCGCTCCATCCCGGACAGTTGGCAGATTGCTTACGGCGAGCTGTTGTTTGCCCTTAAGCCGATGGGCTTCAAGCACACGGGTTTGTTCCCTGAGCAGGCAGTCAACTGGGATGCTATGGCGGCGCTGATCAAGAAAGAAAACCGCCCCGTGCGGGTGCTCAATCTTTTCGGTTATACCGGTGCCGCCACACTGGCCTGCGTAGCGGCAGGGGCTCACGTCACCCACGTGGATGCCTCCAAGGGTATGGTAGCTTGGGGCAAGGAGAATGCCGTGGCCTCGGGTCTGGCAGATCGCCCCATGCGGTGGCTGGTAGATGATTGCGGTAAGTTTGTGCAGCGGGAGCTGCGCCGAGGTAATACCTACGATGGTATTTTGATGGATCCGCCGTCCTACGGCCGAGGCCCCGGAGGAGAAGTGTGGAAGCTGGAAGAACAAATTTATCCCTTAGTGGCAGAATGCGTCAAGCTTCTTTCCGACGCCCCGTTATTTTTCTTAATCAATTCTTACACCACGGGGCTTTCTCCGTCGGTGATGCAGTATGTATTGGGCTCCCTGCTTCCTACGGGGATAGGGGGCACTCTGTCTGCAGATGAGATCGGTCTGCCGGTGACGGCATCGGGGTTGGTATTGCCCTGCGGCGCCACCGCTATGTGGCATAAGTAAACGAAACAAGGAGAGGCGCGTATGTCGATGCTCCGTGCGGAGGATGTCCGCTTTGATTACGTATATGAAAATGAAGCGCCCCAGTCGGTGCTCCGTGGCATTGACCTGACGATAGAAAAAGGTAGTTTTGTGGCCTTGTTGGGTCATAACGGCTGTGGCAAATCCACCTTGGCTAAGCATTTCAACGCCATCCTGCTGCCCACTGGCGGTCGGGTGTTAGTAGAGAAGATGGACACCGCCGAGGACAAGAACACCTATCCCATCCGTCGGCGGGTAGGAATGGTGTTGCAAAACCCCGATAACCAGTTGGTGTCCACCATCGTGGAGGAGGACGTGGCTTTTGGTCCCGAGAATCTGGGCCTGGAACCCGCCGAGATCCGCCGCCGGGTAGACGAGGCGCTGGCGGTGGTGGATATGACCGCTTATCGGGATCATTCCCCTCACAAACTGTCCGGCGGACAGAAGCAGCGCATTGCTATCGCAGGCGTGCTGGCTATGCACCCCGACTGCTTGGTGCTGGACGAGCCTACGGCGATGTTGGACCCTCAGGGACGGCAGGAGGTGCTGGACACCGTGTGCCGTCTCAATCGGGAACAGGGGATGACCGTGATTCTCATTACTCACTATATGGAAGAGGCCGCCTTAGCGGATCGTGTGGTGGTGATGGACGAGGGTCGCGTGCTGGCAGACGGTACCCCTCGTACTATTTTTGCAGACGTGGATAAGATGAGAGAATGGGGATTGGACGTGCCCCAGCCCACCGCCTTGTGTGCCGCCCTGCGTCAGCAGGGGGTGGACATTTCTGCAGAGTTACTGACTGCGGAGGAATGCGCGCAGGCGCTGTGGAAACTGATGAACGACAGGAAGGCGTGAAAAACCGGATGGCAACTATGGTTGTAGATCACATTACCTATACCTACGGGGCCCGTTCCCCTTTTGAGAAGCACGCTGTCCGTGGTGTTTCGCTGGAATTACGGGAGGGAGAGTTGTTGGGCGTAATCGGGCATACCGGCTCCGGCAAGTCCACCCTCATCCAGCACCTGAATGGTCTGCTTCGCCCCAACGAGGGGCGGATTCTGCTGGATGGACGGGACATCTGGGAAGACCCTAAAAAAATTCGAGACGTGCGCTTTCGTGTAGGTATGGTGTTTCAGTATCCCGAGCATCAGCTCTTTGAGGATACCATATATAAGGATATTGCTTTCGGCCCCCGCAATATGGGCCTGAATGATGAAGAGATCGACCGTCGTGTGCGGCAGGCGGCCGCCTATGTGGGGTTGGAGGAGTCCTTGTTGGATAAGTCTCCTTTTGATTTGTCCGGTGGTGAGAAGCGACGGGCAGCCATCGCCGGAGTGATGGCGATGGAGCCGGAGGTTTTGATTCTGGACGAGCCCACGGCGGGTCTGGACCCCAAGGGCCGGGAACAGGTATTGGCGATGATTCGTGATTATCGGGATAGCCGCGGCACTACGGTGGTACTGGTGACCCACAGTATGGAGGATGTAGCCCGTGTGGCGGACCGCATACTGGTAATGGCGGATGGACAGGTGGCCATGCTGGACACGGTGGAGCAGGTATTTTCCCGTGCCGAGGAATTGGAATCCATCGGTTTGTCGGTGCCGGCGGTTACTAAGATACTTCTTTACTTGCGGCAGTATGGTGCTCCTGTGAATACCGCTGCTTATACGGTGGAGCAGGCAGTATCCCAACTGCTTCCTATGTTGGGAGGTGACGGGTTGTGCTGAAAGACATTACCTTAGGCCAGTATTTTCCCGGTCGTTCTCTGCTGCATCGGATGGATCCCCGTATGAAACTGGTGCTGACCCTGCTATTTATCGTGCTGGTGTTTTTGCCCCGCAACTGGTGGGGCCTGTTGGCAGTAACCGCCTTTTTGGTGGTGACGGTGCTGTTGTCCCGTTTGCCCGTACGGCTATTGTGGCGGAGTATTAAGCCCATTTTATTCCTCATCTTGTTCACCTCGGTGCTGAATATGCTGTATGTGCACAGTGGCACCACGTTGGTGGAGTGGAGGTTTATCCACATCACCACCGGCGGTGTGCAGAATGCCGTATTTATTGCAGTGCGTATCGTGTGCCTGTTGGTGGGCAGTTCCCTGCTCACCTACACCACGACTCCTACGGCGTTGACTGATGCGATTGAGCGGTTGTTATCCCCCCTTAAATATGTGAAACTCAACCCCCACGAGTTGGCGATGATGATGACCATCGCTTTGCGATTCATCCCCACATTGATGGAGGAGACGGACAAAATTATGTCTGCCCAAAAGGCGCGGGGTGCGGATATGGAAAGTGGTGGTTTGTTACAGCGTGTGCGAGCCTTGGTGCCGATCCTCATTCCTTTGTTTGTGTCCTCTTTCCGTCGCGCCTACGACCTGGCGATGGCTATGGAGTGCCGCTGTTATCAGGGCGGCGAGGGCCGTACCCGTATGAAACAGTTGCATACCGCGCCCCGTGACTGGGTGGCATTGGCGGTGTATATCGCCGTAGCGGTGTGTTTAATTCTTCTCAATCGTGCTTTTGGCTCGGTACTGAATTAATCGAAAAGGAGGCGGTGCTATGCAGCGCATTTTGCTCACTTTGCGGTACGATGGCACCGCATATCACGGGTGGCAGGTGCAACCCAACGGTGTCACGGTGCAGGAGGTGTTGCAGGACGCCATTCAGGCGGTGACCGGCGTACGTTCCGGCGTCATTGGGTGCAGTCGTACCGATGCAGGCGTTCATGCGGATATGTTTTGTTGCACCTTTGATACCGACAGTTCTCTGCGAGGAGATAAATTGTGCAGTGCCCTTAATTATCATCTGCCTCACGACGTGTCGGTGTATGCCGCTGAGGAAGTGGCGGAGGATTTTCATCCGCGTTATCATGCAACAGGCAAGCGGTACGTCTATCGCATCTGGAACGGCAGACAGCGGCATCCTTTTTATGAACGGTATGCTCTGCATCGAAACCAACCGTTGGACGTGGAACGGCTCAATCGGGTGGCGGCTGACTTTGTAGGGTGTCATGATTTCGCCGCCTTCTGCGGTGCGGGCAGCGATGTGCAGGGCACCACTTGCCGTACCATCCAAGCCTGTACGGTGGAGCGTCAAGGAGAATTGGTACGGTTCACCGTAGAAGGAGACGGCTTTCTGTACAATATGGTGCGCATTATGGTGGGCACCCTGTTGGAGATTGCGAGTGGACGGATGGCAGAGGATAGCATCCCTCTTATTTTAAAGGGAAAAGATCGGACCTGTGCCGGTCCCACGGCGCCGGCACAGGGGTTGTGCCTGATGCGGGTGTTTTATGAAAGCAAATAAAGGAGGGACCGAAGAATGGCAAAAAAGCAAAGCGGACAGCCGTTGACTGCCGAACAAAAACGGCAGATGCGCCGTCGTCGGTCTCGTCGACGGGCCGTACTTCGCGGCATCGCTTTGGTGCTGGTCTGTGTTATAGTGGTGCTGTTATGGCAAAACTGGGACGTGGTAGCGCCGGATCGCTTGTACAGTCATATACAAGATCTGTTGGGTAGCAGCACCGGCAGTTATCCGGTGGATTTCTCCGGTGTGGGTGTCCAGCGGTTGGCGCGAGTAGACAACTATTCGGTGGTACTCACCGACAGTCATCTCATCTACCTTAACCAAAGCGGTGCAGAAGTGAATCGAATCAGTTGTGCATATCCCTCGGCACTGATGTGTACCACCGATCAATATGTCTTGGTTGCCGAACAGGGTGGACGGCGCATTCAATTGAGTACCCGCACCTCAGTTGTTACAGAGATGGAAGTGGATAACGAGATCATTGCCGTGGCCCTCAACGACAAGGGCCAGATGGCGGTGTTGATGCAAGGTTCTCAGGGTTATTTGGTGCAAATCAAAGTGTACGACCGTAAAGGTAAGCTTTTGTATACCCGCAGCCGCAATCAGACCGCTACCGAGATCGCTTTATCCCCGGATGGGCGGCAGGTGGCACTTTTGAGCATCAAGGCGTTGAACGGAACCTTGACCTCTGCTATGGACGTGTTCTCGCTCACTACCTCGGACACGGAGGCGTTGTGTTCTCACAAGGAAGCAGACACGCTTTTGTATCGGATGGAGTATCTGTCCGACGGATGGGTCGTGGCTTTTTCCGAGGACCGTGCGGTGATGATGGATACGGCCAACGGACTGGCTTCTGTCTATGTGCCGTCTGATATGCGGGTGTTGGGTTATGCCGTCGGATCCGATACGATGGCATTGGTGCTGCGGTCTTATGGCAGTACCGGAGACGGCGAGGTGCATATCGTTAATAAGGAAGGCATCCCAACGGCTACCATACCGTTTGAAGGCGTATATCGAGATCTATCCCAACAGAATGGACTGTATGTCCTGTTGACCGACACCTATGCGCAGAGAATCACCGCAAATGGTGAGCAGGTTCGGGTTTCGGTGGAAGAAGATGGACGGCAGGCCGTGTTGGATGGTGACAACGTAGTGGTGTTGGGCCTTAATCGACTGTTGGCATACCCTTTGACATAAAATAGTGATTGAATCGGATATTTAGGAGGTAGTGTTCGTGGCATACTTAATAGACATCCTTGTGTTTCTTTTGTTTGTAGTTTTTGTTTTAATTGGTCGCAAGCGCGGTTTTATCAAAACGGTGGCCGGTTTAGTGGCTTTTGCGGTGGCGCTGATGCTGGCTTCTCTGCTCAGCGGGCCCGTTTCTTCGTTTGTTTATGATACGATGGTGGAGCCGCAGGTGATCGACGCCGTTAACGAGAAGGTGGGCTCTGAGAGCCCCGCGGTGGAGAAAATTGACGCAGCTTTGACCGAGATGCCGGAGTTTGTCGTTCGCATTTTGCAGAATGGCGGTGTTCAGAACGGTGCTGACGTATTGAACAAGCTTACCGGCGCAGAGAGTGATGTGAGCGTGGGTGAGCGCATCTCTGAACAGGTGGTGGCCCCTATCGTAGCACCGCTGCTAAAAATGCTGTGTACGTTGATTTTGTTTATCATCGTGTATATCGTGGCCATCATTTTGCTTAAAGCGTTGAATCTGTTGGCCAAACTGCCGATACTAAAACAGCTCAATACGGTGTTGGGTGCATTTGCAGGTGCCGTATCCGGTGTGTTGTGGGCACTTTTTGCCGTCAGTCTTTTACAGGTGTTGGCGTATATGGGCACTGTGGAGGTCATCACTCCCGCGTTGTTGGATTCCACCATATTAGTTAAGTGGTTGTGTAGCGTTAACCCTGTTGCAGGTGCTGTAAAAGAGGTCATGGCGCTTCTTCACGTGAAAGCGTAAGCATTATATTACTGAACAATCCGAGGTGCATAAACTATGCGGATATTCAATGTGGAGTGGAAGTGGAATGTGCCCAATGCGCTGTCTGTGTTGCGCATCGTGTTGGTTCCTGTCTTTATGCTGTTGTATTTGTCTTACAAAGATATGTGGGCTTTTGCTGTCTTGCTTCTGTCCGGGGTGACCGATATGCTGGATGGTATGATCGCTCGCCGATTCCAGCAGATCACCGACTGCGGCAAACTGTTAGACCCGTTGTCCGACAAGCTGACGCAGGTGGCGGTTGTGCTGTCTTTGACCACCCGATTTGGGGAATTGCTCCCCTTGGCGGTGCTGTGCTTAGTCAAGGAAAGTTGTCAGGCAGTGGGCGGTATTCTGTTGCTGAAAAACAACAGCACCGTGCGTGGCTCCAAGTGGTTTGGAAAACTGTCGACGGTAGTTTTTTACGCGTGTATGTTGGTGCTGGTGCTGTGGCGGGATCGTCTGTCTCCGTTGTTGGGATGGACACTCATCGGCACCGCCGGTATGTGTATGCTGCTGGCCTTTATCGGTTATCTGCATATATTTATTCGTATCTATCGGGAGGAACAGGGAAATCGTTGCTCCTCTGAAACAGACCCGGCCGAGGCGCCGGAGAAAGGCTGATTACGCGTTATGATGCTGTGTGCAAAATGCAAACAACGTCCCGCAGTGGTGTTTGTGACCCGTATGGATGGGTCAGAGAGCACCAATGAGGGCTATTGCCTGACCTGTGCCAAGGAGTTGGGCATTCAACCGGTCAACGATATGCTCAAAAAGTTCGGACTCAGCGATGAGGACGTGGAGCAGATGGAGCAGCAGATGACCGAGATGCTGGCCGAGATGCCTGACGGTGAAGAGGGCGAGGATAGCTTCTCCCCCGGCGGCGCACCGTCCATGCCCCCCTTCTTGCAACAATTGTTTGGCGCAGGACCCGGAAGCGCCGGTCAACCGTCGCAGAACAACAAAGAAGAAAAAGCCGATAAAGGTAAAGACAAAGAAAAAGAAAAGCAGAAAAAGCGCAAGGCCCTTTCTCTGTATTGCACCGATTTGACTGCCAAGGCGCGAGAAGGGCGGGTCGATCCCACCATTGGGCGCGAAAAAGAGATCTATCGAGTGACCCAGATTCTTTCCCGCCGCACCAAAAACAACCCTTGTCTGATCGGCGAGCCCGGTGTAGGTAAGACCGCTATCGCCGAGGGGCTCGCCTCCCGTATTGCACGGGGCGAAGTGCCGCCTCGCCTGCGGGACAAAGAGGTGCACCTGCTGGATTTGACCGCCTTGGTGGCGGGCACTCAGTTCCGTGGTCAGTTTGAGAGCCGTATTAAAGCGTTGGTGGATGAAGTGCGTGAGGCCGGCAATATCATTCTGTTTATCGATGAGGTGCATAATCTGGTGGGCGCCGGTGACGCGGAGGGCAGTATGTCCGCCGCCAACATTCTAAAACCGGCCCTGTCGCGAGGAGAGATTCAGGTCATCGGTGCCACCACCTTTACGGAATATCGCAAGCACATTGAAAAGGATTCTGCCTTAGAGCGACGCTTCCAGCCGGTGACGGTGGAGGAGCCCTCTTTGCAAGCTTCCTACGAGATCTTGTGCGGTGTGCGGCCTTATTATGAGAAGTATCATGGGGTGTCGGTGTCGGATATGATTTTGCGTCGTGCGATATCCATGGCGGAGCGGTATATTACCGATCGTTATCTGCCTGATAAGGCCATCGATCTGCTGGACGAGGCCTGCGCCGCCACGGCGTTGGCTAACAAGAAAGCGGACGAATACGCAGACTTGAAAAAGGAAGAGGCCCGATTAGTCAAAGCAGAGGAAGACACGATGGCAGAGGAAGCCATTGACTATGAGATGCTGGCTAATACCCGCGCGCAGCTGATGCAGGTGCGTCAGCAGGCGGAAGCCATCCACGAGGAGGCCACCTCTGCTCCTGTGACGGAGGCGGCGCTGGCTAAGGTTATTGAGTTGTGGACCGGCATCCCCGCCTCTAAGGTGCAGGAAAGTGAACTGGGGCGGCTCAGTCAATTGGAGGATCAGCTCCGCGCCCGCGTCATTGGACAGGAAGAGGCGGTGCAGGCAGTAGCCGCTGCTGTTCGCCGCAGTCGGGTACAGATTAGTCCCCGCCGTCGTCCTGCTTCCTTCATCTTCGTCGGCTCCACGGGTGTGGGCAAGACGGAATTGGTGAAGGTGTTGGCGGCGCAGTTGTTTGATACCCCCGAGACTTTGATTCGACTGGATATGTCTGAATTTATGGAGAAGCACGCGGTGTCCCGCATTATCGGTTCGCCTCCCGGCTACGTAGGATACGACGAGGCGGGGCAACTCACCGAAAAGGTGCGGCGCAAGCCCTATTCGGTGATCCTACTGGATGAGATCGAAAAGGCCCATCCTGACGTGCTGAATATCCTGTTACAGATTTTGGATGAGGGACGAGTCACCGATGCTCACGGCCGTGTGGTGAACTTTGAGAACACGGTGATCGTGATGACATCCAATGCGGGCAGTCAGTTCAAGGAGAACCTGATGGGCTTCGGTCAGTCCAGCGGCGACGCGGCCAAGGAGCAGGCAATGAAGGCCCTGCGGGATTTCCTGCGTCCTGAGTTTATCGGTCGTGTGGATGAGGTGGTATTCTTCCGCCCTCTTTCGGTGGAGGATTACGTGGCCATTGCTCGCCTAATGCTGGAAGAATTAGTGGCGCCTTTGGCGGAGCGGGGTATCACCCTGCGCTGGACAGAGGGAGCGCTTACTGCGTTGGCTACCGCCGCCCACGGTGGGAAGCGGGGCGCTCGTGACCTGCGAAACGTGATCCGCCGTCAGGTGGAGAACGTACTGGCGCAGGAGATCGTGGCACGCTATGAGATCCCGCCCAGCTCAGTGGAGATTCAGGCGGATCCCGAAGGCGGCGTGACGCTGGTATATGCATAAAAAAGAGACGGTAGGCAATTGCCTACCGTGTCTTTTTTTTATTAGTGACGTCCTTTACTGCGAGGAGCTATATCCAAACCGCGGATACCGAGAATGACAGCGGTGATCAACAGCGCCAGCGCCGCCGCAGCAGCGGCGACAATGAGGATGATGGTTTTGTTATTCAGAATAAAAGCGCGGAATCCGGTGGGGCTCGGCTCGGGTTCCGGCTCAGGATCCACTACCGGCACCGTTTCCGGTTCCGGTTCGGGAAGGGTGAAATACCGCTGTAAACTGCCTTCTGCACGATCGTAGGTGTATAAGCCCAACTCGCCGTCGGGGGTAGTCACCCATACGATGGCGTAGTCTTTCAGATTTTCATCTTCATACAGATAGGCGGTAACCGTTTCAGACCCTATCGTCAGGTCTCCTACGATGGTGCCCAGCGGTGCCGTTTCACTTTCCGGAAGATCCAGCAGTACGTACGCACCGCCCGCTACCTTGATTTCACGAAAACGGGCAAACGTATCGGCGGCAGGATCGTAGATATAAAAGGCGGATTCCTCAGAGGCAGGATTGGTTAGATACAACAGCAGCATCCCGCTTTTTTCATGTTTGGCGGCGGGTACGTCCACTTCGTTGATGGTGGCGATGTCCCATAAGAAGCCGACGGGCAGGTCCACATCAGGCTGCGTAGCGGAAGCATTCATCAGCACCCCGTTTACTTCTACTTCCAGATCGATGGGGGGAGGGGCCGTTGTGGTGGTCGTAGCTGTTGTGGTCTTGTTGGTGGTTTTATTAGGTGCTTTGGTGGTCGTAGTCTTTTGCGCCTCGCGTGTGATGACCACCGTATACTTTTTGGTGGTGCCGTTGGGAGCGGTAACTGTGATCACACGGGTGTTTTTTCCTACCTCCAGTGCATTCTCGCCGGAGATGGAGGTTTTGGCGTCCTTGTGGGAGGTGGTAGCGCTCAAAGACAAGGAGGTGACAGTATAGTCGACCGTCACGGTGTAGTTGACGGTGTTTTTGTCAAACTTAGGTGTCAGGGTACCCTTGGAGGGTTTCAGGCTCTCCAGATTGGCATCGCCGGACAAGGTGGGGTTGGTGGCGGACACGGAAAGCGTGGCGGAAGGGGCACCTAACAGATTGTCGTCATCGTCCCACATACCGCCTGTTTTCAGAGAGAAAGAAGCGTTGCCGGCGGCAATTGCCTTAAACACCAGCGTGAGGGTAAGGGATTGGGGTGCTACCGCCTCTGTGGCAAAATACGAGATGGTCACAACGCCTGCCTGACCGTTAGCGGTTGCTCCTTGACACGAAACATACTCAAAGGTCTTGGCGTCGTATTGAAAGGTGGCGTCCATAGAAGCGATGCCGCTGTTGCCGCCGTTGTATTTCAATGTGACGGTGACGCTGTTGCCCACCACCACGGAGGTTTGATCCGCTACGGCGGAGACTGTGCCTGCCGCCGCAACAGAGAGGGTGCTCAGCGGTGTAAGCAACAGCCATACGGCCAGAAATAAACAAATCAGTTTTTTCATAAAGGGTCCCCCTTATTGTGCGGTAGTCTTTTGTGTGGTTGCCGTGGTGTCGGTGGCGGATGCACTGCTCTCCGATGAGGTGGTTGCAGATGTGGTGGAGGTAGACTCCGTACTGCTGACAGAGGAGTCGGTGGTGCTCGACGTTGTGCTGCCGGTAGAGACCGTCGTCTGAGAGGTAGACGCGGTGCTGACCGTGGTTGTGGTGGTTGTCGTCGTGGTGGGTGGCGGTGGCTGCAGAGTCTCGGTGAGACCGAGGATGTGCCGCTGTGTCTTGCGCAGGTCCTGAGAGGTCAGGTTGCCATCCATATTCGTATCGGCGGCGGTCAAGAAGTAACCGCTAATGGCGCTGACACCGAGGATGTGCCGTTGTGCCCGTCGAAGATCTTGAGAGTTGATGATGCCGTCTCCATTTACGTCACCGTAGATAACGATGGGATAACTGATACAAAGAATAGAACCGCTGTATAGCCGCAGTATATCACCGGTAGCTAAGGTACCCTCGGTCTTTTGTTTGCCGTCCGCGTTGTAGACGAAGCCCGCACCGTCCTTGACGGTGATCTTTTTCAGAAAATCCTCTACCTTGACATCGGGGGTGACGCCGGTCACGATCTCGCCGATGGTGTAGGCATCACTGGTGACGGTGGGCATAATCTCTACCTCAGCCTCACGGGTGATGGTAATGGTATAGACCCGTTTTTCGCCGCTGGTGGCGGTCACTGTTACGGGAATAACGTTTTCTCCGGGCTGGAGTTTTATTTTGCCCGCTCCGCTGACCTTGGCATCTTTGTGATTGGGGGCGGCGGTGATGATTGCCTCGGCTACCTCTCCCTCCACCTGTGCGGAGTAGTTCATGGTGTAACGGTCAAAGCTGGGGGTCAGAGAACATACGTCAACCGATAGCTTGTCCAGAAAATTGTTGTTATTACCCGTTTGGGAGGGGAGCGGCGGGATCTCCTCGGGCATATCTTTGTAGATAGGGATGAGGAAGGTGATGGCAGAATCCAGCTCGTCGGCAGAAGCGCTTTTGGCGCGGGTCGCGCCCTCTACGGCGGCGGCTTGGGTATTGCTCATATACTGGTGAGTGTAATAGCCGTTGCCACCATCGGTTACGTCAAACTTCTGATAATAGAGGGTATTCTGTTCCTTGTTGATATAGCCGTTGCCGATCTTTTCAGCACTGCCCAGCAAGCATTTGTAGGGGGAGTTCCACCCTTGATTCTTAGCATAGATGGCGCCGTTGGTCACGGCTCCTCGACCGGAATGGGCATAGGCACCGTAACTAAAAAAGTTGTAATAGCCCTCATAACCGGATACGGTGCCAGTGCCAAGGCCGTTCATATGACTGCCTTCCTGTGCCATACGGGTGGCCAGGAAATAAGCACTGACCTTGGTTTCTTTGGCGGCCTTAATCAGATCTTCCGCATGCTTGTCCAGAGCGGAAGGGAGGATGGCACGAACGCCCTCCACGGTTTGTCCCTCGGAATAATGCAGACTCTCAAATTGAAAGATATAGGTACTGTCCAAAAAATTACGGGGATCCATAAAATGAGCCACCAAAGCGGGAGAAGCGGTCACCCATCCGCCGGTATCCACCTCTACGTATTTACCGGTATCCCAGTTATAGGCACCGTACTCCATGGATTTCCATGCATCGGGGGTTTGCACAGCATTCTTGCGCACCTCGTTTTCGGCGGCCAGTGCTTCCCTCCAAGTCATGGACAGGTGCTGAGCCTCAAAGATCCAATTGGGGTGCTCCGCATAGATAGTGCGCAGTTTCACCTTGTAATCCTCTGGGAAGCCCTGTGTCGTGAGATATGCTTCGAATTCCTCGTCGTTCTGGTAGGTGTAATTGATTTTAACAAAGTCGGCACTACACCAGCCGGTGAGGGAGCCGGTGGTGATTTTGTGCCATTTTTTACCGTCTACAACAGACGTATCCAGAATGGTTACCGCATCGCCGTTGTATAATTTACCCACCGCCTCTCCGCCCGGTTCGGAGCGAACGTTCAGATAGCCGGAATCCAACTGGATAGTACCTTTAAGCTCGGTGGCAGCCAGCACGCCGGTCAAGGGGACGGCCGTCAGCAATAGGCACAGGCACAGCAAGACCGTGAGCAGTCGTTTTTTCATTGCGGTAACCTCCTTTCGTGTTTAGTCAGAATGAAAAGTTTTGAGACGCTTTGCTTCTTCAGACGTTGCGGTGAGAAACCCGTAACGGAACACCGCATATCCATCTGTCGAGTCGGCGGAAAGCCGTGCTTGTCGGATAATTATATCGTGATGGGCCATCCATTCGTCTCTGCCGCTACCGGCATAGGGGTCGGTGGTATCGGTTTTATACAGGGCTAATCCTACATATAGACGTACATCCGCGTGGCGTGGCAGCGTTGCCCATTGAGACAGAAGTGCGGAGAACGGGTGAGTTTCGTGCAGGAAACCGGTGTACAATTGCGGGATTAGGTAGTCCACGTACCCACGCTGGCTCAGCCAACGTGTTACGTTGGCGCCGCTTTTTGCGGTTTGTTCGATATTGGCGGCTGGACTGATGCCGAAGATTTTGCCATGACTACGGCAAAGCCCGTGTACTGCGCTGATCAGCATATCTACTTGACTCTGCCGCCAAGCGGTCACATCCGTGTGGTTGGGGATGGCTTCGAAGGCTTCCCCGTCCTCTGCCATAGAGGAGGGATAGAAATAATCGTCAAAGTGGATACCATCCACTGCATAGTGATCCAATATCTCCCGCACACCGTCCAGTACCAACTGCCGTGCGGCAGGGTCGGAGGGGGCGTAGTACCACGTGCTCTCTTTTTGAAAGTGGGTGGGAGCATCGCCGTTGGGGCGGGTGACACCGATGCGATAGGGGTTGATCCAGGCGTGTAGTTGCAGGTTGCGGCTATGCGCCGCTTGTACCGCATAGTCCAGCGGGTCGAACCCGGACTGCAACAGTGGCGCCGTATCGGATGATGGGGCATACACGCGGGAGTTATAACGAGCGTCGTTGTGGGAACGCACGTGAAAGAAAACCGTATTGAACCCATACGTCACACAGGTGTCCATTGCCTCGTCCAGTGTCGCCGCCGCTTGTGTTGGGGTTTTGTCAGCCAGTAGCGTGCTGAGATCTGTGAAGGACATCCATACCCCACGCATCGTCTCGGTAACCATAGGGGATGATTCCTGCGTTTGTGGTGCGGGAATAGGGGGAGCAGAACACCCGCATAGCATACCTACCCACCATATCCAAAGGGCAAATATAGTAGTTATATGCCGCTTTTGACACAAACTACCACTATACTTTCTTATTTTACAAAAAAAACGAGAAAAGGTCAAGAGGGGGGAGGGGATTACTAACATTTTACAACACCTCTTTTCTTTTTTATCAACCTATGCTATGATGACGGCAGATAGGAGATGACAATCATGACGATTTCTATACAATACGTAGTGGCGTGGTTGACGGCGGCCGGTTTGATGGCGGTAATCTTGACGGCATCGGATAAGTGGCGGGCAAGACGGGGCGCTTATCGCATACCGGAGCGCACCCTTTGGCTGGTGGCAATTTTGGGAGGCAGTGCCGCTATGTACATTACTATGCAGGGGATACGGCACAAAACCAAGCATCGGCGTTTCATGTGGGGATTACCTGCGTTGATTTTGTTACAAGTAGTGCTCTTTGGCATCTGTATTATCGAAAAATGGTTGATTTTGGGCTAATTTCCAAAAATTGGTTGACAAATTTCATCATTCATGGTAAAATGTGAAAAAACTTCACACTTTCGAGGTGCGTGCAATGAATGGATCAACCGAAGAACAGCGGTGGGAACTAACTGCGGGAGTCTGCGAAACGCCCGGAGCGGAACGGGTGTTGGTATACGGTGTGCGGTGTTGCCGCGAAGGTGCTGTGTGTTGGATATGGTCGGATGTGGATGTGGATAGAGAGCGAGTTATACAGTTGATAGATCGCCTGAATCGAGCGCAGCCCGAGCCGTGTCATTATGGGGATATAGTACGAGATTTTATTGAGCAAGAGGCTGCAAATGTCTGATGTAAAAAAATCTTGCTTTTACTGCACAGGTGTGTTACAATATATGGTATTAAAAGGGTGGTGATACCATCCTCAACCACTATCTTTGCCGATTCACTGTCGGAAAGGGAGGCCGTATATATGAAATGTCCTTTTTGCGGATACAATGACAGCCGTGTAATCGATTCTCGTCCTACCGATGAGGATAGCCGCATTCGCCGCCGTCGCGAATGTATTCAGTGCGGCAAGCGTTTCACCACCTATGAGATTGTGGAGAATCTGCCCATCGTTGTGGTTAAGAAGGACAAGTCCCGTGAGCCCTTTGATCGAAACAAGGTGCTGAGTGGTCTTTTGCGAGCCTGTGAGAAGCGGCCGGTGTCGCTGGATCGTTTGGAGCGGGCGGTGGATGAAATTGAGGCTCAGATTCAGAACTCTTTGGAGCGAGAGGTTTCCACTCACAAGATCGGCGAGTATGTGATGGACCAGCTTATGGGTATTGACGACGTGGCCTATATCCGCTTTGCGTCGGTGTATCGTCAGTTTAAGGACATTCAGTCTTTCCACGATGCCATTCGCAAATTGATGGACGAAGAGAATAACGATTGACCGAACGGCCGTTTTACCGTGGGTAAAACGGCCGTTCTTTTGAGCTGTGGAGGTGAGCAGATGGCCCGTTTGGCAGTGCAACAACTGGATAAATATTTCGGAGAGCGGCCGCTGTTCACCGGACTGTCCTTTGAAGTGGGGGAACGGGACAAGATCGGTCTCGTAGGCGATAACGGATGCGGCAAAACCACTCTGTTGCGCATCCTGACCGGTGAAGAATTGTCGGATGGCGGTCAGGTGGTTAAATATCGGGATACCTGCATCGGCTATATGGAGCAGCACACCTGCCGTCAGGCAGAGCGCACCCTATGGGATGAAGTCCAGGGTGTGTTTGCGCCGGTGATGGCAGTGGAAGAGGAGTTAGCGCAGGTCAATGCTGCGCTGATGGCAGGGGAAAGCTCGCCTGCGCTTCTGGACCGTCAGCATCGTCTGCGGGAGCAGTTTGAGAATATGGGCGGTCTGTATTACAAGAGTCGTGTGCGCGCCACTTTACTGGGTCTGGGTTTTCCTGAGAGTGCTTTTGCCACGCCGGTAGGCGTACTATCCGGTGGACAGCGGAGCAAGGCGGCTATGGGTCGCTTGCTGCTCGCCCAAACCAATCTACTGTTATTGGACGAGCCCACCAACCACTTAGATATTCCCTCGGTGGAGTGGTTGGAAACCTATTTGCAGGAGTATACGGGTGCGGTGATTGTCATTTCTCACGACCGCTATTTTCTGGACAAGGTCACCAACCGCACGATGGAACTTAAAAACGGACGTCTGTATATTACTGCAGGCAACTATACCCGCCACAAGGAACTGCGCGAAAAAGATCGGGAGACCGAACTGAAACATTATAAGACTGCGATGCAGGAGATTCGCCATATCGAGGAGAACATCACCCTACTCAAGCAGTGGAATCGAGAGAAGAGCATCCGTCAGGCGGAGAGCCGCCAGAAGCGGGTGGATCGGTTGCGGCAAGAACTGGTGGAGCCGGAACGGGAGAACGATACAGTACATTTTCGCTTCGAGGCCAACCAAGTGAGTGGTAACGAGGTGCTGGTGGGAGACAACTTGTCCAAGGCCTTTGACCGTCCCTTGTTTTGCAACGTAAAACTGGATCTGCGCCGTGGTGAGCGGCTGTTTATGTTGGGCCCCAATGGATGTGGCAAGACCACGTTGCTTAAAATTCTTTCGGGACGAATGGAGCCGGACAGCGGTTTTGTGCGTCCTGGCGCCAAGGTCACTATGGGCTATTACGATCAAGTGCAACAAGGGCTGGACGGCAAAAAGACGGCTCTGCAAGAACTGTGGGATGCCTATCCCCACAAGACCGAGACCGAGTTGCGGTGTGCTATGGCCGCGTTTCTATTTCGCGGTGATGACGTATTCAAAAGCATCGGTGTGATGAGTGGCGGCGAGCGGGCTCGCTTATTGTTGCTGAAACTGATGTTGGCGGGGGATAATCTGCTCTTGTTGGACGAGCCCACCAACCACTTGGACATCGCATCTTGCGAGGCGTTGGAGGAGGCGCTGGAGCATTACGACGGTACGATTCTGTCGGTGTCCCATGACCGTTATTTTATTAATCGGATGGCGGGGCGCGTGGCGCATCTATCTTTGGATGGACTGCACACCGTAGGTGCCGATTACGACGCCTATGCTGCTGCGTTGCAGATGACGACAACTACCCCTGTGGAGGAGAAGAAGCCGGAGCGGGTCAACGATTATAAACTCCGTAAGGAGCGGGAGAGCACTCTCCGCCGTCTAAAAACGATGGTGCGTCGCACCGAGGAGGCCATTGCTCGCTTGGAGCAGGAGGTGGAGGAGATTAATCGGAAATTGGAAAGTCCTGAGGTAGGGACCGATTATGCGAAACTGACCGAACTGACCGATCTTCTGGGAGAAAAGAATCAGTGTTTGGCTCAGCAGATGGAACAGTGGGAAACGGCACAAACGGAGTTGGAAATGTTGACCGATGAAAATGACGGTTGACAAACCTTTCACATAGGTATATACTGAATAAAAAGAAAAACCGATGACCGAGAGTAGTATCCGTCAAGACACGGTGCAAAGAGAGTCGCAGATGGTGAGATTGCGGCGGCAGTGCCGATGGAGAATGGACTCGGGAGGGCAAACCGAACGCAGAGATGTCAGTAGGGGAGACGGGATCCGCCCGTTACAGTTGGAGAACGCATATTGGTGCGTTGCTGAGAGCATCCCGCAGGGATGAATTTGGGTGGTATCGCAGGAGAAAACTCTTGTCCCATATATCGGGACAGGAGTTTCTTTTTTGCAGAGAAAGGAAGTGGATACGATGGGGATGCCCCGATGGCGTAACTCCGACAAAATTGAAGTTGGACAAACATACCATGACGGTTTGAAGAGCGTCATTTGCTCGGTGGCAACCGGCGTATTTACGCATAGCGAATGAACGTTTGCGTGCTATTTAATAATTACCTTATATATGGGAGGACTTTGTTATGATTCTCAATGGTGTTGACTTTGAAACTTATTTCCGCAATTATCCCGATGAAAACGGCTATTTCGGTCGCTACGGCGGAGTATTCGTAAGTGAAGAGTTGAAAGAGGCTATGAAAGAGATCAGCGATGCTTACTTTACTATCGCTCAGTCTCGCAAGTTTATTGCGGAGTTACGCCGCATCCGCAAGGAGTTCCAGGGTCGCCCCACCCCGGTGTCCCATCTGGAGCGTTTGTCTAATAAGCTGGGCAACGTGCAGTTGTATGTTAAGCGCGAGGATCTGAACCACACCGGTGCTCATAAGCTCAACCACTGCATGGGCGAGGTGCTACTGGCTAAGTATATGGGTAAGAACAAGGTGATTGCCGAGACCGGTGCCGGTCAGCACGGTGTGGCGATGGCCACCGCCGCCGCTTATTTCGGCATGAAGTGCGATATCTATATGGGCTCCGAGGACATCAAGAAGCAGGCCCCCAATGTG
Organism: Acutalibacteraceae bacterium; assembly: GCA_045578085.1. Lineage (GTDB taxonomy): Bacteria > Bacillota > Clostridia > Oscillospirales > Acutalibacteraceae > UBA5905. The sequence continues at coordinate 27,437 of JAZNJO010000050.1, forward strand.
GCCCGCATGAAGATTCTGGGCGCTAATGTGGTAGAGGTCACCGAGGGTCAAGCCACTTTGAAAGAAGCAGTGGATGCTGCGTTTGCGGCCTATGCTCGAGAGTATAAGGACTGTATTTATTGCATCGGATCGGTGGTGGGCCCCCACCCCTTCCCCATGATGGTGCGTGACTTCCAGCACGTGGTGGGTGAGGAGGCTCGCGAGCAGTTCATTGATATGACGGGTCATCTACCGGATGCCATTGTGGCGTGTGTGGGCGGCGGCTCCAATGCGGCGGGGTTCTTCTCCGGCTTCCTCAACGACCCAGTGGATATCTATGGCATTGAGCCTTTGGGACGCGGCACGGCGCTGGGCGATCACGCCGCCAGTCTGCAATACGGCACCGAGGGCGTGATGCACGGTTTCAACAGCATTATGCTGAAAGACGAAAACGGTGAGCCTGCCCCCGTGTATTCTGTGGCCAGTGGTCTGGACTATCCCTCTTCCGGTCCCGAGCACGCTTTTTTGCACACCTTGGGTCGTGTTAAGTACGACGTGGTGAATGATGAAGATACCATCGACGCGTTCTATGAGCTGTCGCGCATGGAAGGTATCATTCCCGCCATCGAGAGCGCCCACGCTGTGGCTTATGGTATCAAGTTGGCGCAGAAGATGGGCAAGGGTTCGGTACTCATTAATCTGTCTGGCCGTGGAGATAAGGATATGGATTATATCATTCAGAAGTACGGTATACGCTGATTTTTTCATATTGGCAGCCCCCACAAAAAGGGGGCTGCTTTTTTGTTACTTTTCACCAAGAAAAATTTTCTTAAAAAAGTTGAAAAAGGTGTTGACAAACGAGGGGATAGGTGGTATTATAGCAAGGCTGTCACGGAAAACAGCGTCTGCTGGTTCCAAGACAGTGATACGCAAATACGAGTGGCTTGCCGATAGGCAAGGGGAGGTCGTTGAGACCGACCAACGAGTATTTGACCGAGTTGCGATAGCAACTCGCGAGGACCTTGAAAATTAAACAGTGTAAGACAAGAACGAAAACACACACAATACCCGTTAATTCTTACTCAGTATGAGAAGAATCCGGAAACAAGAAATTGTTTCTAAGGGAAGAATGCAAAGCATTCTTCAGAAGGGCGTAAGCCCTTCGGACGCCAATGAGCGTCAATGAGTTACAAACTCAAAATGATTGGTACAGCCTTTCGAGGTTGTGTTAATACAATTTTTTGAGAGTTTGATCCTGGCTCAGGACGAACGCTGGCGGCGTGCCTAACACATGCAAGTCGAACGGAGATAAGCGCTGATTTGATGGTAGCTTGCTATTGGATTTTCTTGCTTATCTTAGTGGCGGACGGGCGAGTAACGCGTGAGTAACCTGCCTTTCAGAGGGGGACAACAGCTGGAAACGACTGCTAATACCGCATAACGTCATTTGGGGGCATCCCCGAATGACCAAAGATTTATCGCTGAAAGATGGACTCGCGTCCGATTAGCTAGATGGTGGGGTAACGGCCTACCATGGCGACGATCGGTAGCCGAACTGAGAGGTTGATCGGCCGCATTGGGACTGAGACACGGCCCAGACTCCTACGGGAGGCAGCAGTGGGGGATATTGCACAATGGAGG
>JAZNJO010000051.1:0-7964 GCA_045578085.1 Acutalibacteraceae bacterium
AAAAACTATGAGGAGATGAGCTCTGAAGAGTACGCCGCCGCTATTGACGCGACTCTGCAGAATCCGACTGACGATAAAGTCCGCGGTCTGGTCGTTAGCATTGCGCCCAACGAGGTACAGGTCGAAGTCATCGGCCGCAAGCAGACCGGCTACATTCCGATCGATGAGCTGTCTAACGATCCCTCTGCCGACCCCCACGACCTGGTGAAGGTGGGCGACGAGCTGCTGCTGCTCATCATGCGCACCAACGATCAGGAAGGCACCATCATGCTGTCCAAGAAGCGCGTCGACGCTCACAAGGGCTGGCAGATCATCGTGGATGCCGAGGCTGAGGGCGCCATCCTGGATGGCGTTGTCACCGAGGTCATCAAGGGCGGCGTGCTGGTGGTCACCAACGGTGTCCGCGTGTTCGTGCCCGCTTCCCACGCCTCTGTGGGCCGTATGGAGGACCTGTCCCCCCTGAAGGGCCTGGAGGCCCAGCTGAAGATCATCGAGATCAACGATCGCCGTCGTCACGCCGTCGGCTCCATCCGTCTGGTGGCTCAGGCCGCCCGCAAGGAGCAGGAGGAGGCCTTCTGGGCTCAGGCCGAGGTTGGCCAGGAGTATACCGGCGCGGTGAAGAGCCTGACCAGCTACGGCGCCTTCGTGGATCTGGGCGGTGTGGACGGTATGGTTCACATCTCCGAGATGTCCTGGAGCCGCATTAAGCATCCCTCTGAGGTGATGAACGTAGGCGACACCGTCACCGTCTTCATCAAGGCACTGGATCCCGAGAAGCGCAAGATCTCTCTGGGCTATCGCAAGACCGAGGACAATCCTTGGGAGATCTTCAAGGCTCAGTATCCCGTGGATTCCATCGTCACCGCTAAGGTGGTGGGTATGACCACCTTCGGCGCCTTCGCGCAGATCCTGCCCGGCATTGACGGTCTGGTGCACATCAGCCAGATTGCCAACCACCGTGTGGAGAAGCCCCAGGACGAGCTGCAGGTGGGCCAGGAGATTCAGGCCAAGATCACCGCTGTGGACTATGACCGCAAGCGCATCAGCCTGTCCATCCGCGCTCTGCTGGAGCCCGAAGCTCCCGCTGAGGAAGCCCCTGTGGAAGAGGTTGCCGAGGCTGCTGAGGAGGCTCCCGTCGAGGAGTAATTTCCAAGATTTTTAAAAAACCGACCCTGTTTCAGGGTCGGTTTTTTCGTTTCCTCTTTGCGCATACTATCTGCAAAAGGAGTGATTTGTATGCAGATACACGAGCCCATCCACATCTCCACCCGGGACCGGGTGCTGCGGGCCTGGCAGAACTCTATGGAACTGGTGCGGGACTATCAGCTCTACGCCCGCGAGGTAGAGGACAAGGAACTGTCCGAGCTTTTCTCCCGGTGCGCCGAGTCGGAATGCCGCCACGCCTCCGCCTTTCACGACATTCTGCTGAAAATGGCTCAGGATAGCCAATAACCGCCTATGAGAAAAGGGTGTTCCCCACGGGGAACACCCTTTTGCTTGGTTTACCTTATATTCGAGGACTGCATACTATGTTAGTTTTTATACGACTATTTACAATTGCGAATACCACTCGACCGAGGGCACGGGCAACTCTTGCTCTTCATTCTGATCAAAACTCTTTTCTAATTTTTTCATAAAGAAGATTCGTTTAAGCCACAGAGTCTTATATCGATATTCTCGTGCCAAATGCACGTATTCCTCCAAATAGCCCTGCGCGCCAAACGGAGAAGAAAATCTAGAATCATTGTGTATGTTCACCATTATCCAACGATAGTGATTCATTACAATCGTTTCCCAAGAGGTAAGATCGTTCATCAATTCTTGACTTTGTTCTTCACCAACGAATTCAGAAATGTGCTCTTTGGTCAAACGAAATTCTTCTTTCCACGTATCACAGTATGTAACCGCAATGGTTTCGAATACCTCATCGCCTTTTTGTATCGCCGCATCATACGCCTTATCGATCGGATTATCCGCCACTAAGACGTCAAAATCATCCGGAGACTGCCCCAACCAAGGGCGCAACCCCTCTCCCGATGCAGGCATTTCATATAGTTCGCCGGTCAGCGCGTCCACATAGGCCCATGCATACGTGAATTGTTGATAATAGGAGCCCTGATCGCCCATAAGCGGTTCACTCCCCAAGGAATAGACAAGGAAATAATAGTATGCGCGATCCTCGATGGTTTGTTCACTCTGGAACTCTACGTAAAGTTCATACCCTACTTGCGGCAAATTGTTTTTTACGACGGTCTCCGCATCGCTGACCGTCAGGAGAGCAGACGCGGGCGAGGACTCCCCGCCGGGGGACGGTGCGGCACAGCCACCGATCAATAACACACAGAGAAATACACAAACCAACCGCACCCATTTCTTCATCCCACTCACCCTTTCTAAAACAACCTCTTTGATCGATGTAAATCCATCCTAATTTCATTATACATTCCCCTTGAAAAATTGACAACTTGGGATAATCCATAAACTATTTCTTCTCGTTTGTAACAAAATAAACAAAGGCAGCAAGCATTGTCCGGATTATAGCCCAATGCTCGCGCTATACTGTAATCACAGCAGAACAGGCCGCTTTTCAGCCCCCACGCAAAAGCCAATCCCGAACAAAAAACGAACATTTTTTCGATTTTTTGCAAAAAACTCTTGATTTTCCCGAAAAACACGCTATAATGAATATAGAACACTTGTTCGGCATAAGGAGGTAATAACTATGTTTACATATACGATCGACGCTCTGTTGGTGCTGGTTTCGGTGGGGATGCTGCTGCGGGGACACTATGGTGTGACCCGTCAGGCGGCCTTTATCCCGCTGGTGGTGGCGGTGGTGGATGCGGCCTTTGCCGGCCAGCTGGATCTGCTGCTCACACCGGTGCTCTCTGCGATGCTGGTGGTGCTGCAACTGGTGATCCTATCCGCCTCCGGTGTGCTGTTCTATCAGGATGCGGTGCGCGCCCGTAACAAGCGGGCGCGCCGCCAGCGCCGCCGCGAGGTGGCCGCCAGCCGCGCCGCCTTTGAGCAGGCGGCGGCCCGCCGTCAGCAGACGGGTGCGGCTATCTGCGCCTAAGAGTTGACAAACGGCGATTTTTGCGGTACACTGGTAGCCGAGTGAGCTGAACAGCCGCGCACACACCGTGTGTGAGGAAAGTCCGAGCTTCACAGGGCAGGATAACGGCTAACGGCCGCCGGGGGTGACCCTAGGGAAAGTGCAACAGAGATATACCGCCTATGTTTTCATAGGTAAGGGTGGAAAGGCGAGGTAAGAGCTCACCGGCATGTTGGAGACAACGTGGCCCTGCAAACCCTATCCGAAGCAACGCCGACGGGAGCGATACATTGGCCCGATGTGCTCCGACGGGCGGCTTGAGCCGTCTGGCAACAGGCGGCCTAGATAGATGGCTGTTCACGACAGAACTCGGCTTACAGGCTCACTCAACCGATACGAAAAGGCTCCCGTCACTGCGGGAGTCTTTTCTTTTATATTTTTTTGCTTTTTTCTGCGGATTTGCTTTGCATTTTTCATATATATATGGTATGATGAGAATAAGTATAGGGAAAATGGTGTTTTCCTACTTATTTTTCACCCAGAGAGGTTGTGACCATATGGCTCAGAACGGATTATTCCGCATCGCCATGAGAGGCTTTCATAAGCAGGATGTCCTGCAATACATAGACGACGTAACCGCCGCCTGGAACGAGGAGCGTGTCCAATTGGAGCAGCAGACTCAGGCCGCCGTGCAGGAGCAGGAGCAGGCTGCCGCCGCCGCCAAGCAGGCGGATGCTCAGTCCGCTGAGGCACAGCGCCGTGCGCAAGTAGCCGAAACCCAGCTGGCAGAAACACAGGAGCAGGTTTACCGCGCCGCCGCCGAGTTGGCAGAGAGTCAGGCGGCTCTGGCCGACCTGACCGCCCAGTTGGAAGAGGCACGGTGCCGCATTGCTCAGTTGGAGCAGCAGGTTGCCGCCACCGCCTCCGAGCGGGACGAGGCCATCGCCGCCGTAGCGGATGCCCGTCAGCAGGCTGCCGAGTGCGATCAAGTGCGCAGACAGTTGGAGGATCGTCATCAGCATATTCAGCGCCAGAGTGAGCAGCTGGCCACCTTGCAAAAGAGGGTGGACCGCTACGAGAAGGTGCTGGGCGATGCCGAATCCGCTCAGCAGCACATCGACAATATTGTTCGCCCCTTCCTAGATCAGGCCAACCGTCAGGCAGACGAAACTCTGGACAGCGTGCAGGCGGTACTAGCCGGCGTGCTGGCTCAGTTGGGCGAGTTGCAGGGCAGCGTGGATCAGCGCCGTCAGGCCCTGCGCCGTTGCAAGAGCGACAGCGACAGCCGTCTCTCCTCCGCCTTCGGCGACTGGCTGGGACAGAATCGTGAACCCTCCCCCGTGCGGGATCGCTACTTTTTTCGATGAGCCGCTCCCCCCTACTGTGATCCCCGAGCCGGTGCAGGAAGTCGAGGTTGCCGCCGAATGGGCGCCTCCCCCCGTCACCGAGCCGCCGCGACAAGGGAATAAGAGCGGTAGTCAATCCCACACACCGCCTCGCAAGCGGAGCTTCTTAGACCGTTTGGAGGACTGGCTGACCCGTAATTAAAGAGGTGCGACCCTCTTTTAAAGTAAGTAACCAAATAATTATTTAGGAGTGTATGAACCATGGCTGAACTGAAGTATGAAATTGTGAAAGAATGCGGCGTCCTGTCCCAGTCCCCTACCGGCTGGACCAAAGAGCTGAATCTCATCAGTTGGAACGACCGCGCCCCCAAGTACGACATCCGTGACTGGGCCCCCGACCGCACCAAGATGGGCAAGGGCGTCACCGTATCCGCGGATGAGGTCATTCTGCTGCGCGACCTGCTCAACGAGCTGGACCTGTAATCGGCAACAAGGAGGGATTCGATGTACTTCTTCATCGAAATTCTCAAGTCCATCGCCCAGGGCGTCGTAGAGGGTATCACCGAGTGGCTGCCCGTGTCCAGCACCGGTCACATTCTGTTGCTGGACGCTTTCTGGAAGATGAACGTAACCACCCCCGGCTTTTTTGACGTGTTTAAGGTGGTTATTCAGTTGGGAGCTATTTTTGCAGTGGTTGTGCTGTATTGGAGCAAACTCAACCCCTTCTCCCCCAAGAAGAACGCGGCGGAGAAAAAGGGCACCTGGGTACTATGGAGCAAAGTGCTGGTGGCCAGCATCCCCGCCGCCGTGGTGGGGTTGGCGCTGGACGATCTCATCGACAGCGTGCTGTCCACCCCCATGGTGATCGCGACGGCGCTGATCGTCTACGGCATCGCCTTTATCGTGATGGAGAGCCGTCCCAACCATGAAACGAAAGTGGAGACGGTAGAGGACATTACTTACAAGCACGCTTTCGGCATCGGTGCCTTCCAGATGTTGGCGCTGATCCCCGGCACCTCCCGCTCCGGCTCCACCATTCTGGGCGCGTCCCTGCTGGGCACCTCCCGCACTGCCGCGGCGGAGTTCTCCTTTTTTATGGCGATTCCCGTAATGCTGGGCGCCAGCGGCCTGAAACTGGTGGATGCCCTGCTGTTAGAGGGCGTAACCTTCACCGCTGAAGAATGGATCCTGCTGGCAGTGGCCACGGCGGTCTCCTTCATCGTGTCCCTGCTGGTCATCCGCGGCCTGATGGCCTTTATCAAGAAGCATAGTTTCAAGCCCTTCGGCTGGTATCGCATCGCCCTCGGCGCGGTGGTACTGCTGTGCGTGGCCTTTGGCTGGCTGTAAAGGAACAGAAAAAGAACCGAGTGCATCGCACTCGGTTCTTTTTTGTTTTGTCTTAGTCGCGCTTCTTGGTGGCGATCTCCACCAGCGCCTTAGCGATGAACTCGTCGGCAGTCATAGCGCCCAAGTCCTCGCCGCCACGGGTACGGACGGACACGGTGCTATTCTCCATATCCCGGTCACCCACCACCAGCATATAGGGGATCTTCTTCATCTGGGCCTCGCGAATCTTATAGCCCAGCTTCTCGGAGCGATAGTCGCCCTCGGCACGGATGTCCGCCGCCTTCAGCTTCGCTTCCAATTCACGGGCATACTCGTGGGCCCGATCGGTGACCGGCAGCACCATCACCTGCTCAGGAGCCAGCCACAGGGGGAAGGCGCCCGCAAACCGCTCGATCAGGTAGGCCAGCGTACGCTCGTAGCAGCCCAGCGAGGTGCGATGGATGATGTAGGGAGTCTTCTTCTGGCCGTCGGCGTCGGTATATTCCATACCGAACTTCTCCGCCAACAGCATATCGATCTGGATGGTAACGATGGTGTCCTCTTTGCCGAACACGTTCTTATACTGAATGTCCAGCTTGGGACCATAGAAGGCCGCTTCGTCAATACCGATGGAATACTCCACGCCCAGATTGTCCAGAATCTTCTTCATCACGTCCTGAGCCTCGTTCCACTGCTCGGCGGTACCCTCGTACTTGTTCTTGGGGTTCTCGGGATCCCACTGAGAGAAGCGGAAGGTGCAGTTCTCCAACATACCCACGGTATCCAGCACGTACTTAGCCAGTTCCAGACACCCCTTGAACTCCTCCTCCAACTGATCGGGACGAAGCACCAGATGACCCTCGGAGATGGTGAACTGGCGCACACGGATCAGGCCGTGCATCTCACCGGAGTCTTCATTACGGAACAGAGTGGAGGTCTCACCCAGTCGCATGGGCAGATCACGGTAGGAACGGGCGCGGTTGAGATACGCCTGGTACTGGAAGGGGCAGGTCATAGGACGCAGAGCAAAGCATTCCTTCTCCTCATCGTCGGGATCGCCCATAATAAACATACCGTCACGATAGTGATCCCAGTGACCGGAAATCTTAAAGAGCTCTCGCTTAGCCATCAAGGGGGTTTTGGTCAGCAGGTATCCACGCTTCTGCTCTTCATCTTCAATCCAGCGCTGCATCAGCTGGATCATACGGGCACCCTTGGGTAACAGAATGGGCAGGCCCTGACCGATCACATCTACAGTGGAGAACAGTTCCAATTCACGGCCCAACTTATTGTGGTCCCGCTTCTTGGCCTCCTCCAAACGGGTCAAGTGCTCCTCCAACTGACTGGCCTTAGGGAAGCCGATGCCGTAGATACGGGTGAGCATTTTACGATTGGAATCGCCGCGCCAGTAGGCGCCGGTGGCGGAGAGCAGTTTCACCGCTTTCAGGCGACCGGTATCGGTCAGGTGAGGACCGGCGCACAGGTCGGTAAAATCTCCCTGCGTATAGAAAGAAATCTCCGCATCGACAGGCAGGTCGTTAATAAGTTCTACCTTATAGGGCTCGTCCACCATCTTGGCCAGAGCCTCCTCGCGGGGCAGAGTGAAGCGCGTGATCTCGATGCCCTCTTTGATGATTTTCTTCATCTCACCCTCAATGGCCTCCAACACCTCGGGGGTAATGGAGAAATCTGCATCGAAGTCATAGTAGAAGCCCTCTTCAATGGAAGGGCCGATAGCCAGCTTCACGGCAGGATACAGACGCTTGACCGCCTGCGCCATTACGTGGGACAGAGTGTGCCAATAGGCACGGCGACCGTCGGGATCGTCAAAGGTAAGAATCGCCACCTCGCAGTCGGCGGTCAGGGTATCCCGCAGATCCGCCACTTTGCCGTTCACATAAGCACAGCAGGCGTTGCGGTACAGACCCATAGAAATATCCCGACACAGAGCATCCAGCGTGGTGCCCTCTTCCACCTCACGGATCACGCCACCGGGCAGGGTAATGTTCAACATAGTCTATTCCTCCAATCCAAAAATAAGAAAGCTCCGTCCCAACAAAGGGACGAAGCATCAGCTACGTGGTTCCACCCAATTTCCGCCGTCCTAAGACAGCGTTTATGCGACCGATAACGGGGTCAGCCGTCGCACCTTATGTCGGCGCACGCTCCGGGGTGGTGGGCTATTTGCGGCGGCATCACGCCCTCTCACCAACCGAGCGCTCTCTGCATCAGCTCAT
>JAZNJO010000052.1:0-61084 GCA_045578085.1 Acutalibacteraceae bacterium
ATTTTCCTCCAGATACTGCTTCAGCCGCGTACAGAGCACACCCGCGTACCGACAGTACACATCGTTGATCTCCTCAAACTCCTTTTCGTCCACCACGAGAACGTTGGCAATATACTTGTCGCCTTCTTTGCGGAGCAAACCGTAGTTGCCGTTTTCACCTTTAACCTGAATTTCCAACTCGTTTTCAAGGTACAACATAGGCACACACAATTCCTCGGACAATTCCTTGGCCGTTTTCGCCTTGTCCTTGCAGGCATAGACGAGATTTTGAGAAAGGATGCGTTCCGCTTTTTCAGAGGGGTCGTTACCGGCGGGATTGCCGGTTCCGATATAGCCCAACAAGACGGGTTTCAAAGACAAATTCCGTTCGCTCATAGTTTCAACCTCTTTTCTGACGGTATTTCGCGCCGAAAACAAACGTTGCTTGACGGCGGCTTCGCTGATGCCGAGTTTTCGGGCAATATCCGCCACCTTCATCTCATCCAAATAGTAGAGCACCATCACCTCGCGATAGGCTTTGGACAGAAAGGCAATCTCTCGGAAGATTCGCCGCAGTTCCTCTCTCTGGGCGGTCTCCTCGATGAATTGGTCGATTTCATTCGCCTTAGCAGGCAGGGACAGGCCCTCGTTTTCGATACTCACCGTCTGCTGTGCCCGACTTCTCTTTTCGGAAAAATCGGCATACACACGCCGTGCAATCGTCCACACGAAGGCATAGAAATTCTCCACGTTCTCCTGCTTTTGCACCGCAGACAGCACCGCCAACACGATGTCGGAGCAGAGATCCTCCGCCTCGTGGGAGGTGTTACACCGCCGATAGGCGTATTGATAGACCTTATCGAGAAATTCCTGCTCGCCGATGAATTGTAAAACTTCGTTTGTTTTCATAGTGCACCTTTGATTCAATCATGATTGTTTCGCCTATATAGTCGGCAAAAAATGAGGTTGGTTAGGTAATGCGGTAAAAGATAGTAAACGGAGACCGTTTAGGCCTCCGTTTTAATATCTCCCTTCAATATCCAAAAGGAACTGTTGAAAGCCCTCCACAACCTCGGGAGGGTCGATGATGGCGACACGTTTGCGGAAACCGCACCTTATTAATCCATTGTATCACGATATGAAGATTTATGCAAGGTTGGAGTGGCGAGACTTGAACTCTGCTTTTGACCGAGGCGGGCAAGTGCGCCGATGTGTAGTGCCTGTTCGGTCAAAAGCTGTAATTCTGCCCTTTGGGCAGAATTAGGCGAGTCAAGAACCTCCATCCACCACTGGGAATAAAAATAGGGAGTACCAGAATGGGTACTCCCTATTTTTGGTCCGAGTGGCGAGACTTGAACTCACGGCTACCTCTTGCGGTGCCCGAAATGCGCTTTTCTCGCTATTGCTCGGCGCATTTCGACCGCGGCGCCTTTCCCTTACTCGCTGTATCCGCCATCGGCGGCGCTCGCAGGGAAAGCCTGACCCGGGGGTCAAGAGGCAACTTAAAATCCTGCCTCAAAACGAGAAAAGAGAGATGAGCAGATGCTCATCTCTCTTTTCTTGGTCCGAGTGGCGAGACTTGAACTCACGGCCTCTTGACCCCCAGTCAAGCGCGCTACCAACTGCGCCACACCCGGAAATGCGATTGCAAACGAGATTATAGCACACCCCTACACAAAAAGCAAGCACTATTTCTCGGTTTTTGCAAATTTTTTTGATTTTTCTCGGTTGAATGGGATTTTTTCTTGTATCGCGTGTGATTTTGTGCTATACTAACTCGGAAAATGCGGCAATTGGCCGCCCAACACCCAGTTTAATAAGATAGGAAGCGTTAAAAACATGGGAACCAGAGAAAACTTGCGTAACGTAGCCATAATCGCTCACGTGGACCACGGCAAGACCACCTTGGTGGATCAGCTGTTGCGCCAGAGCGGCACCTTCCGCGCCAACGAGCAGGTGGCGGAGCGGGTGATGGACTCCGGCGATTTGGAGCGGGAGCGGGGCATCACCATTTTGTCCAAGAATACCGCCGTCCGCTACGGCGACACTAAAATCAACATTGTGGATACCCCCGGTCACGCTGATTTCGGCGGTGAGGTGGAGCGCATTCTGCAAATGGTAGACGGCGTTCTGTTGTTGGTGGATGCCTTTGAGGGCTGTATGCCCCAGACCCGCTTTGTGCTGAAAAAGGCGTTGGGTCTCGGCAAGGCGCCTGTGGTGGTGGTCAACAAGATTGATCGAGACGGCGCCCGACCTATGGAAGTCATCGATGAGCTGCTGGATCTGTTCATTGAGTTGGATGCTGACGAGGATCAACTGGATTTCCCTGTGCTCTTCGCTTCGGGTCGCGACGGCTACGCCAGTCTGAATCCCGACGCGCGGGAGGGGGATATGCGCCCCTTGTTCGAGGCCATCTTACAGCACGTTCCCGCACCCCGGGGTGAGCAAGATGGCCCCTTGCAGATTCTCTTCTCCAACATCGATTATGACGATTATACCGGTCGCATCGGCATCGGTCGCGTGGAACGTGGTCAGGTCAAGACGGGGCAGGCGGTGACTCTCTGTCGTCAGGACGGCACCTTTACGAACGCTCGTATCGGCAAGTTGTACCAGTTTGAAGGTTTACGCCGCGCCGAGTGCGAGTCGGCGGGTCTGGGTGACCTGATCGCGGTAACGGGTATTGCGGATCTGAACATCGGCGAAACCGCCTGCGACCCAGAGCATCCCGAGGCTCTGCCTTTTGTCCGTATCGACGAGCCCACCATTTCGATGGTGTTTATGGTGAACAATTCTCCTTTTGCGGGACGGGAAGGCAAGTACGTTACCTCCCGTAACCTCCGCGACCGTCTGTTCAAGGAAGTGGAGACCAACGTGAGTATGCGGGTGGAGGAGACCGACACCACCGACGCCTTCAAGGTGTCGGGACGAGGCGAGCTGTCCCTCTCTATTCTGATTGAGACTATGCGGCGGCAGGGTTATGAGTTTGCGGTGAGTCGCCCGCAGGTCATTTATAAAGAAGATGCAGACGGCGCCCGGTTAGAGCCGATGGAGCTGTTGGTGATCGAGGTGCCGGAGCAGTATGTGGGCGCAGTAATGGAGCGTCTGGGCGGCCGCAAGGCGGAAATCGTCAATATGGGTACCCGCGACACGGGTATCAGCCACCTGGAGTTCCGCATTCCCTCCCGCGGTCTGATGGGATATCGGCAGCAGTTCCTTACCGATACTAACGGCAATGGCATTATGAATAGCTTGTTTGACGGCTATGAGCCCTATAAAGGGGAGATCCCTCAGCGAGTGCAAGGGTCTCTGGTGGTTCACGAGACCGGCGAGACCTGTGCTTACGGTCTGTGGGGTGCGCAGGATCGTGGCGCCTTGTTTGTAGGTCCCGGCGTGCCTGTGTATGAGGGCATGATTGTGGGTCAGAGCCCCAAGGACGAGGACATCGTGGTGAACGTGTGCAAGAAAAAGCACGTTACCAACACCCGCGCCAGCGGCTCGGATGAGGCGTTGCGGCTGATTCCGCCTACCATCCTTAGTTTGGAGCAGTCCTTGGAGTTTATCAACGACGACGAGCTGTTGGAGGTCACCCCCGAGTCCATTCGCTTGCGCAAGCGCATCCTGTCTAAGGAGTTACGTTTGAAAGCGGAGGCTAAAAAGAAGAACAAATAAAGAGAACGTCCACCGTGTCAAAAACGGTGGACGTTTTTTGTATATTCTGCTGTAAGGCACACACACTAGGCACAAACCAAAAAGGAGGTAATAAGCAATGAAAAAACGAGCTATGCGTATGTTGTGTGTTGGTCTGGCGACTTTGCTGTTGATGGGAGGCTTGTCCGCGTGCGGTGAGAAGAAGAATGACGTAATGACAGTACGGTATTTGAATTTCAAACCCGAAAGCGCGGAAAAGTACAAGGCCATAGCCAAGACCTATGAGGAAAAGACCGGTGTAAAGGTGATCGTGGAGACCGCCGCCAATAACACCTATGAGCAGACCCTGGCGTCCAAGATGGCCACTGATGAGGCCCCGACGCTCTTCCAAATTAACGGGCCTCGCGGATATGCGGCGTGGAAGGATTATTGTGCCGACCTAAAAAACACGCAGCTGTACCAGCATTTGACGGATAAAGGGTTAGCGATCACCGACGGAGAAAAGGTGGTAGGCATCCCCTATGTAGTGGAGGGATACGGCATCATTTACAACAAGGCCATTACCGACCGCTATTTTGCATTGGCGGACAAGGTCACCCCCTATGCCTCCATGGATGAAATCGATTCCTATGAAAAACTGAAAGCCCTGGTGGAGGATATGCAGAAAAACGCCTCTGCTTTGGGCATCGAGGGCGTGTTTGCCTCTACTTCTATGAAGAGCGGCGAAGACTGGCGATGGCAAACCCACCTGCTGAATATCCCCCTATACCACGAGTTTAAGGATGGCAATCTGGATCTGACCGATAAAGAATCTACCAAGAAAATCGCTTTCCGCTATGCGGAGCAGTTTAGAAACATCTATGACCTGTATATTGAGAATTCCCTTACCGACAAAAAGCTGCTGGGAAGCAAGACCGTTGTAGATTCTATGGCTGAGTTTGCCTTGGAACGGTGCGCCATGGTGCAAAACGGTAACTGGGCGTGGAGCCAGATCAAGGATGTGACCGGCAACAAGGTAAAAGAAGAAAACATTCGTTTTATGCCCATCTACACAGGCGTGGAAGGAGAAGAAAAACACGGTCTGGCGATTGGTACCGAGAATTACTTCGCCATCAATAGCAAAGCCACCGAGGAAGAGCAGAAGGCTGCTGCCGATTTCATTTACTGGCTCTATTCCAGCGAGGAAGGGAAACGGTACGTGACCGAGGAGTTGGGATTCATCGCTCCCTTTGATACTTTTACGGAGAAGGAAGTGCCGGCGGACCCCTTGGCGCGGCAGGTGGTGGCGTGGATGAATCGTCAGGATACTACCGTGGTGCCCTGGAACTTTACACTGTTCCCCTCCGCCCGTTTTAAGGAGGACTTTGGCTCCTCGCTGCTAAAATATGCACAAGGCACCAAAAATTGGGAAGATGTCGTTAAGGATATGGTGGCCGGTTGGGAGCGCGAGTCCTCCGCCGCTGTTATGTAAACCATTATGTGAGGAGGGGCGGCTGTGTATAAACATCTCAATCGATGGTTTCCGATTTTTGTGCTGCCCACACTGGTGTCTTTTTGCGTTGCCTTTCTCGTTCCTTTTGTGATGGGGGTATGGCTGTCCTTTCACCGCTTCACCACGGTGACTAATGCCCGATTTGTGGGATGGGAGAACTATGTACGTGCTTTTACGGAGGACGATGGCTTTTTACAAGCGTTGGTGTTCACCGCCGCCTTTACGGTGGTGTCGGTGGTGGTGGTGAACGGGTTGGCCTTTGCGTTGGCGCTGATTCTCACCCGCAACCTGCGGGGAACCGCCTTGTGGCGCAGTGTGTTTTTTATGCCCAATCTCATTGGCGGTATAGTATTGGGTTACGTGTTCAGTTTGTTGGTTAACGGATTGTTAGGGATTTGGGGAGTAGACATTACCTTTGCCGCCTCTTATGGGTTTTGGGGTTTGGTAGCGCTCAACACGTGGCAGCTTGGTGGTTATATGATGGTGATCTATATCGCAGGCCTGCAAAACGTGCCCAAGTCCCTTATCGAGGCTGCCGCCATCGACGGGGCGACGGCGACCACTACCTTGTGGCGGATTAAGTTGCCCATGGTGATGCCTTCGGTGACCATTTGCACGTTTCTGACCCTTACCAACTCTTTTAAGCTGTTCGATCAAAACTTGGCGCTCACCGCCGGTGCGCCGGATCGGCAAACTCAGATGCTGGCCCTGGACATTTACCAGAGCTTTTACGGTCGCATCGGTTGGCAGGGCGTAGGACAGGCTAAGGCGGTGTTGTTCTTCCTGCTGGTGTCTGCCATTGCATCCATTCAGCTGGGACTTACCCGTAGTCGGGAGGTGGACGTGTGAATCGAACAAAACGAATCAACCGTGTGCTTCTTTTTTTGTTGACGCTATTGTCGGTGCTCTGGCTGCTCCCTGTGGCATTGGTACTGATGAACTCCTTTAAATCTCGTTTGTATATTGCGGGGATGCCCTTTGCACTTCCCGATTCGGTCACCTTTGTGGGGTGGGAGAATTATCGGACGGGACTGTCCACGGCAGGATTTGCCGCCGCTTTCGGGCGCAGTGTGTTCATCACTGTGGGTTCGGTGGCGTTGCTGGTGGTGGGCAGTGCTATGACGGCATGGTTTATTGTCCGCGCCAAGGGACGGATCTGGAAGGTGCTTTACTATCTGTTTGTGTTCAGTATGATCGTGCCGTTCCAGATGGTGATGTACACCATGACCTATGTGGTAGGGCAACTGAACATGGATAATCTTATCGGTATTTTGGCGGTGTATCTGGGGTTCGGCTCAGGTCTGTCTGTTTTTATGTTGTCGGGCTTTGTGCGGGGCATTCCTATGGAGATCGAGGAGGCAGCCACAATGGACGGTGCTGGCCCGTTGCAATGCTTCTTCCGCGTGGTGTTTCCCGTCTTGCGTCCCACAGTGATGACGGTGGCCATCCTCAACGCTATGTGGATATGGAATGATTATTTGCTCCCGTATTTGCTACTGGGTACCGACGAAAAAACCGTGCCCGTGGCCATACAGATCTCCATGCAGGGAGCTTACGGTGCCACCGATTATGGCGGCTTGATGGCGATGCTGGTGTTGGCGATCATCCCCATCATCCTGTTCTATCTGGCAGGGCAAAAATATATCATCAGTGGCGTCATTGCCGGCGCGGTCAAGGGTTGATCGACGACAAGGAGGGAGCATATGAATAAGGTAGGACGGCAACTGGAGCGGGAGGCTCATGCCCTGTATCAGAAGCCGCTGAAAGAACTCACCGCCCACCAGCTCCACACGCTGGTGGCACGGCAGGTGATGAGCCGAATTTCTCCAGTTTGGGAGAAAACTATGCAAAAACGAGCCACCCGACGGAGGGCCTATTATCTGTCGGCGGAATATCTGATGGGGCGATTGGTGCATAATAATCTGCTATGCAGCGGGTTGTTTGAAGAAACCGCTGCCGCCTTGGCGGAGGGCGGCATCGACATCGCTCGGTTAGAGGAAATAGAGGATGCGGCCTTAGGTAACGGAGGGCTGGGTCGGTTAGCTGCTTGCTTTTTGGACAGCGCAGCCACCTTGGGGATCCCCTTGGACGGTTACGGCATCCGTTATCGATACGGACTGTTTCAACAACGGCTGGAAAACGGATTTCAGCAGGAGGTGCCGGATGACTGGACCCGTTTCGGGGACCCCTGGTCGGTGCTACAGGAGGCGGACGCAGTCACGGTCACCTTTGGGGATGGGGCGGTGCGCGCTGTTCCCTACGATATGCCGGTCATCGGTTACGGAGGACGGTGTGTGGGCACTCTGCGCCTGTGGCAGAGTGAGGCGCTGACCCCCTTTGATTTTTCTCTGTTTAATGACCAAAAGTACGACGCGGCACTGCGCAGCAAAAACCGTGCCGAAGATATTTCCCGTGTGCTGTATCCCAACGACACCACACCGGCGGGGCAATTGCTGCGACTTAAACAGCAGTATTTCTTCTCCTCGGCATCGGTGCAGGATCTATTGCGCCGCTTTGAGGCGGTATATGGAGAGGATTACGACAAACTCCCCGAGATGGTGACGATTCAGCTCAATGATACCCATCCGGTGATCGCTGTGCCGGAATTGGTGCGTCTGCTCACCTTGCGAGGTATGTCCTTTGAGGACGCGGTGCAGGTGGCAGAGCGGGTGTTTTGCTACACCAACCACACGGTGATGCAGGAGGCTATGGAAAAGTGGGATTTGGCCACCGTGCGCAAGGTGTCGCCTGCCATCGCCACCATTCTGCGGCGCTTGTCCACCCGCTTTGAGAAGGAACTGGATGAACGAGGCGTATCGGTGGAGGAGCGTGGAGCACTGAGCATCCTACAAGGAGACACAGTGCACATGGCCCACCTGGCTTGTCGGTACAGCACTCATATCAATGGTGTGGCTCAGCTGCACACAGACATTCTGCGCCGACAGGTGCTGGGTGCGTGGCACCGGCTCTATCCCGACAAGATTCAGAACGTTACCAACGGCATCACCCAACGGCGGTGGCTTAGGTTGTGCAATCCGTCCCTATCCGCGCTGCTAACCGAGCTGTTGGGGGACGATGGATGGCTCATCGCACCGGAGCGGTTGCGGGAACTGTCCCACTATGCCGAGGATGAAGGGGTGTTGGGGCGGTTTGCCGCCATCAAGCGCGCCAACAAGGTGCGGCTGGCCGCCACCTTGTGTCAGCGGGAGGGGGTACGGGTATCCCCCGATGCCCTGTTTGATGTGCAAATCAAGCGCTTGCATGAATACAAGCGCCAACTGCTGAACATTCTGTGTATCTTGGAACTATATTTCGAGCTGCGAGAAGGCACTTTGACCGATTTCCCGCCCACGGTGTTTCTGTTTGGTGCCAAAGCGGCGCCTGGGTACGTCCGCGCCAAAGGGATCATCAAGCTCATCCACGAGGTGGGGGCGCTTATTAATAAAGACGAGCGCATCCGCCGCTTGATACAGGTGGTCTTTGTGACGGATTACAACGTGTCCTATGCGGAGCAGATCGTGGCGGCGGCGGATGTGTCCGAGCAGATCTCCACAGCCGGCACGGAGGCCTCCGGTACCGGCAATATGAAGCTGATGGCTAACGGTGCGGTGACCTTGGGCACCTACGACGGAGCCAACATTGAGATCGTGGCGGCGTCAGGAGAGGGAAATAACTATATTTTCGGTGCACGGGAAGAGGAGATCCGCAGGCTGAAAGAGAACGGCTACCGCGCCCGCGATCGGTATGAGCAGGATCCGCGGATACGGCGTTGTCTGGATGCTATGGTGGACGGCACCCTGTCCGACGGGGGCACGGGAATGTTTCGGGAGCTGTATACCTCTTTGCTGGACGGTGCCCACTGGCACGCCCCCGATCACTATTTTGTGTTGGCGGATTTTGACGCCTGTCTGGCGGCAAAAAAGCAAGTGGCAGAGGACTATTTAAACGATCGAACAGCGTTTCAAGCCAAGCAATGGCACAACGTATGTGCCGCAGGCCCATTTTCTTCCGATCGGGCCATACGGGAATACGCCCGCAAGATATGGCGGCTGACAAAATAAAAAAGGCACCCCACGCGGGGTGCCTTTTTTGCTTGCGGATTACAGTTTCCTCATTTTCATTTTGCGTGCCAGAAGGGTCAGCACCATCAGCACCACGTAAAGAGCACCGATGGTCAAAAAGATGGCGGACCACCCGAAGGTCTTCTGCACAAAGCCGAAGGCGGAAGCCTGAATGGCAGCGCCCATATACACGGCCCAGTCCAAAACGCCCACTACGGTGGCGGACATAGCACGACCGCCCATATCGCCGGCAATCGCCCAGATAACACCGGTCACCATGCTGAACACACCTACCACAAACAACATAATGGTAGCGGGAAGTTTGGTAGTGAACATGGGGAAGCAGATCAGACCGACACAGGCCACGACAGAGGCCAGAATCAGCATGGGTTCGCGCTTGCCCTTGAACACTTTGTCGGTGATGAAGGGGAATACGAACATAGCGCATGCCTGACCCAACGGCAGCACGATGGCGCTAAAGATGCCCTCTTTAACGGACAGGTTCATCTCCTGCATAAAGTAGGTGGGGATCCAGGTCAGCAGACCGTAACGACCCACGCCTGCAATAGCGGAAATCAGGCAGAACACAATGACTTTAGGCTCGCTGAACAGCAGTTTGTAGGGGTAGAAGAAGCCGCGCTTGGACAACTCCTGTTCCATAGCGGCATCCTTGGCACCTAACTCGGCATCGGCCTCCTCAAAAGCGGGCAAACCTATGTCTTCGGGTTTCTCTTTAAAGAAGAAGTAGAAGGCGATGAGGATGAGCACCATAGGAATCATGGGGAAACGGAAACCGGCGCGCCAACCCCATTCGGGGTTCAGAGCCAGACACAGATTGATGGTCAGATAGGTGACCACCTGCGCCACGCCGGAGAAGGCGGTAGCCAGACCGGAGGCGAAGCCACGCTTTTCCTTAGGCCACCACTTGTTCAATACACCCACGCCGTTGGCCCACACCATCGCCTGCACGAAGCCATTGAGACCCCACAGGATGGCGATGACCACCAGATTGTTCTGAAAGGAGATAGCCACGTTCAGAACCGCGGAGGCTGCCACGCCGATCATCATCAGACGCTTGTAGCCGATGAGGGTGCCCAGACGACCGCTGACCAGCTGACCGAAAGCGTAGCACCAGAACAGGGCAGAGGTAACCACGCCCAGCGTGCCCAGATCGGAGGCAAAGGCCTCCTGCATATGGGTCATCACCAGGTTAATGTTCTGGCGGCCATTGTAAAAGAATAAATAGGTAAAACCGAAGCTCAGCAGCATTAGCCACGCGTGCTTGGTAAATTTCTTGAACTGTGCCTCATTATAACCGTAAGTGTTTTTTAGCTTGGTTTTCATAAGTACCTCCGTCGATTAACCGAAGATCTTGGCATCCGCCTCGTCGTAGGATAGAATCTCGGCGGTGACGCGGGCGTGATCTTCCAGATTGTCGATCTCGTCGATGAAATAGTTCTCATAGGAGAAAGCGCGCACATTCAGGGCAGGGAAAATCTCGTTCAGAGCGTTCTCCGCATAGCACTTATCCTCGCCCTTGTGGATGAATTCTACAACCTTGCCGATCCAGGCGGCGGCGGTGTACTTGTCCATCTTATAGAAGGGCTGGAAGGCGAAGCAATCCTCGTCGAAGATCTTGATGGACACCTCGACCACCTTGCCGTCCTTAACACGGCCCTTGAAATCCTTCTCGGGTAGAGCTTTCTTGAAGTTGACAGTGGCGGTGTTCTTGTCCTCGCAGGCCAGCACATCGTGCAGCAGTTTGCGGTTGAACACCAGATCGCCGTGGAAGAACAGCAGATCGTCGTTCAGATACTCACGAGCCAAATACATGGAATAGATATAGTTGGTCTTGTCATAGATGTCGTTGCGGACAAAGGTGAAGTTCAAATGAGGGAAGTCCGCTGCCTGGGCCTTCAGCTGCTCCTCGAAGGGGCCGGTGGTGATGATGAAGTCGGTGATGCCCTCTGCCTCCAGCAGACGGATCTGGCGATGGAAGATGGTCTCGCCGTCTTTCAAGGGGGCCATAGACTTGTGGTTGTTCTTGGTGAATTCGCCCATGCGGTTACCCAGTCCGGAATTGAAAATAACTGCCTTCATAATTCTAACTCCTCTCAAAATAAGAGCGCTGCCTTCCTGCTTCTTGTCAAGGGAAACGATCGGGCAACGCATAAACCTACCCGCTTATTATAGAGAGGTGCTTATATTTTGTCAACAAAATCCCGCTTTTTTTGGAATTTTCGACTTGAAAATCACTCTATGTTGATTTATAATATACAAAAATGCAGAGGGGCGGGAAGATTATGTCGGTTGGTGTTAATATTCGGAAGCGGCGGTATGAGCTGGGCATGTCCCAACAGGAGTTGGCAGAGGCTATGGGATATAAGACCCGATCCACCATCGCTAAGATCGAATCGGGAGAGAATGACGTATCCCAAAAGAAGTTGCGCCGTTTTGCCGAGGTGCTGGAAACCTCGGTAGAGGCGCTCGTTACCGGCTACACCGTTGCTCCGATGCAGACGACCGCTCCTGTCAATCGAAAAGGACCTCGCTGTGCCGTTGTTTTGTTGGCAGGCGGTAAGGTAGGACGTAATCGGCAGAATGTGCCGACCCAGTTTGTAACGGTGGCGGGGAAACCCATTTTGGTGTATTGCCTGGACGCTTATCAGGCGCATCCCTCGGTGGACGATATTTACGTGGTGTGTCTGAAAGGGTGGGAGAGCATCGTATCCGCCTATGCGACCCAGTTTGGCATCACCAAGCTAAGGGGGCTTATCCCTGCGGGCGCCAGCGGCGTGGGATCGTTGAAAAACGCGCTGGATCGGATACGGGATCGCTATGACGGAGAGGATGTAATCATCATTCAGGAGTCCACCCGCCCCTTGGTAGGGGCAGAGACCATTTCCCGCCTGTTGCAGGCTTGTGCCGAAAAAGGGAGCGCTACCATCTGCCATTCCTTGCGGGATCAGATCCAGTTCTATACGGTGGGGGACAAGACCGCTTATTTGGATCGGGACGCGGTCATCACTCTGCAAAGTCCCGAGGCGCATCGCCTATGTCTGTTAGACGAGGTGTTCGGCAAGGCGGCGGAGAAGAGCCACCCCCTTACCGAAACCTGCTGCGCTATGCTGTTTTATAATCTGGGGTATCCCATTAACTTTCTGGAAGGCGGTATCGACAACCGCAAATTGGCGCGAGAAGAAGATCTTGCTGCATTCAGCGCTTTGGTCCGTGTGTAAGAGTCGGTCAAACGGCACATACTGAGGTCAAAGGAGGAATGCGTAATGTGTACCGCACTTTGGCTGCAAGAGGGGTGCTTCGGGCGCACCTTGGATCTGGAATATACCTATCACGAAACGGTGACCATCACCCCGCGACGGTATCCTTTTCGTTTCCGCTGTGTGCCAACCCTAGACCGTCATTACGCCATCATCGGTATGGCGACGGTGGCGAGTGGGGTGCCCTTGTATTATGACGGAATGAACGAGCGCGGATTGTGTATGGCAGGACTCAATTTCCCTCACAGCGCCGTGTATGCCACCCCCGCAGAGCAGGGGGAAAACGTGGCGGTGTTCGAGATGATCCCCTATGTGTTGGGACAGTGTGCCACCGTCCGCGAGGCAAGGCAGCGGCTGAGCCGCGTGCGGGTGTGCGATATCCCGTTCAGCGCGGACTATCCCACCGCCACCCTCCACTGGATGCTGGCGGATCGGGAGCACTGTGCGGTGGCGGAGTCTTCTGCCGACGGATGGCGGATCTATGATGATCCCGTTGGGGTGATGACCAACGAGCCGTCTTTTCCCCACCAAATGAGTCATTTGTCGGAGTTTGCTCGCCTTTCCCCGGCGCAACCTGAGGGCGGATGGGTGTCGCCCATTAGTCGTGGGGCGGGTGCCGTGGGGTTGCCGGGGGATTTTTCTTCGCCTTCCCGCTTCGTCCGCGCTGCCTTTGCCCGCGCCCATGCAAAAGGCGCGGGGGAGGATCGGGTCAATAGGTTCTTTCATTTGATGGCAACCGTAGAGATCCCGAAAGGATGCGTGCGGTTGCCCGATGGGCGGGACGCAGTCACTCAATATACCGCTTGTATGGATCAGTCGCAAGGAGCGTATTATTATCGCACCTATGAAAACCCGCATATTAATGGTGTTTTGTTACGGGATATGGAGTTGGACGGGGATGCGCCGACGAATATTCCGCTGCAAAAACAGTTTGCGGTTCATTGGCAAAAGGGATAACGAAAAAAAGAAGGACACCGACAAGCGGTGTCCCTCTTTTTTGGTGACCCATCGGAGATTCGAACTCCGGACCCTTTGATTAAAAGTCAAATGCTCTGCCAGCTGAGCTAATGGGTCAAATCAAATTGTGCTTACCTATTATATCCAACCAAACCCCAAAAGTCAAGCGTCAATTCAAGATTTTCGCTTCAGATCTGTGTTTTATACGTTGGACTGTGTTATTTTTTGCAACAAACGGAAATTTTAACAAAATCCCCTTTACCTTTATGCTCTTTTTTGGTATAATGACGAATAACGACGTGATACAAGGAGTGACGCTCTGTGAAAAGCGTAAAGGATTACATTCGCACCATTCCGGATTTCCCCGAAGAGGGCATTATGTTTCGGGATGTCACTTCCGTTTTGCAGGACGCCGACGGATTGCATCTGGCCATTGACGAGTTGCAGAAGCGGCTGGAAAACGTAGAATTTGACGTGTTGGTGGGCGCCGAGAGCCGCGGCTTTGTGTTCGGTATGCCTCTGGCCTATAATTTGCACAAGCCCTTTGTATTGGTGCGCAAAGCGGGCAAACTACCCTGCGAAGTGGTGCAGAAAGAATATGCCCTGGAATACGGCACCGCTACCATTGAAATGCATAAGGATTCCATTAAGCCAGGTCAGAGAGTGGTGCTCATCGATGATTTGATTGCAACCGGTGGTACCATTAAGGCCACGGCAGAGCTGGTGGAGAGTTTGGGCGGCGAAGTGGTGAAGATCCTGTTCCTGTTGGAGCTTAAAGGACTAGAGGGTCGCAAGCAGCTGGCTAAATACAATGTAGACACCGTGGTGAGCTACGATGGAAAATAACGTACTTCCTGAGGACTTGTTGCACATCGATCCGCTACCCAATGAGGACGTGCGCAAGCAGTTTCGGGATTTTACCAAGCTGATGGCTTATTACCGCTGCGCTATGATGGAAATCGAGACCAAGCTCAACGTGCTCAACGAGGAGTTCTCTCTTCGCTACGATCGCAACCCCATCAGCAGCATCAAGACCCGCCTTAAATCCCCCATCAGCATCCGGGAGAAGCTGACCCGTCGTGGTTTGCCGGTGACGGTGGACACCATTGAGGAGCGTCTCAATGACGTGGCGGGTGTACGGGTAATCTGTTCTTTTCCTGAGGACGTGTATACGTTGACGCGGGCGTTGTTGTCTCAGGATGATATCACCGTGATTGAGAAAAAGGACTATATAGCCACTCCCAAGGCTAACGGTTATCGCAGTCTGCACTTGATCGTAGCAGTTCCCATCTTCCTGGCCCACGAAAAGCGCACCATGCGGGTGGAGATCCAGTTGCGCACCATCGCCATGGATTTCTGGGCCAGTCTGGAACATCAGCTGCGATATAAAAAAGATACCCCCTTTACAGAGGATATGCGCAAGGAATTGAAGTTCTGTGCCGAACTGTCGGCGGAATTGGATCGACGGATGGACGCTCTTCGGGAACTGGTGCAGGAAGAGCAAAAGGAGGAAAAACTATGATCAAGGCGTGTCTTCGGCTATTGTGTCGGTATCGCTGGATTCCTATCGCTGTGTGTGCGCCTGTCTGCGCCGTTGTGGTGCTGTGGACGGCACTGGTTGAGGGGCCCCTCTTGTTTATGGTAGGGTTCAGTCTCCTTGTGCTTTTGTTTGCAGTGATGATGAGCGAGTTTGCCGGCGGACAACTTATCGCTTTTGCGCTCCGTGATTTCTACAAGAGTTGTGATCCGCAACCTCTGTTGGAGGAAGCGGAAGCACAACTTGCAATGATGAAAAACAAGCGATATCGCTCGGCGCTGAAAATTAACCAAGGGGTGGCGAAGATCCATCTGGGGCAGTATGCCGAGGCACTGACCGAAATGGAAATGCTGGATCTCAAAGCTTTTGGTCGGATACCGATGGCATCTTTGATTTATTATTATAACCTTACGGTGGCCGCTTTGTTGGCTAAGGATGGAGAAAAAGCGGAAGCCTACTATCGTCAGACGGAGGCTTGCTTCCCCTGCTTGCGGGATAAGGAGCAACGGGCAGCAGTCCAGCGGGAGTTATCCGATTTGTATGCGTGGTTACTCATCTATCAGGGCAAAGCCGACGAAGCGCTGGTACAGCTCCCCAATTATGCAGAGGACGATGCTTATCACAAGGTGCGTCGTGCATTTATCCTGGCGCAGGTGGCGCTGGCAAAAGAAGAAAAATCTCTGGCTCGTGCCCAGTTGCGCATGGTGGCCGTTAATGGAAACCGTTTGTATTTTGCCGCGTTGGCGGAGCAGACGTTGGATCAAATGGACTAAGGATATATGCAAAAACCCGTCAGCCGAAGCTGACGGGTTTTCTTTATGCTTTGGGAGTAGGCGCTTTTTTGCGGTGGAAATACCGCAGCACGACGGGAATCAGTAGGAGCAGCAAACTGGCAATGCTGATTAGCAGACCGATTGTCTGTCCGGGAGCATGGAAGGAAAGTTCCACGTCGTGGGTGCCGGCGGCCAATTCCACGCCCAACAAAGCGCCGTCGTCACCTCCGACGGTGACCTCGTTGCCCTCGTCGTCGTACTCCGTTTCCGCATTATCGCTGATGGGGAAGGTATGGACCTCTTGTCCGTCCACTTTCACCTTCCAGCCCTTGTCGTAAGGGATGGAGAGGAACAGCACGCCGTTTTTCTTGGCAGTAACGGTGCCTTGAATGCGATCGCCCTTCTGTTGGGTGACCGTCATACCGCCCTCGCTCAGGACAGCCAAGTGCTTTTGCAGGGCTTCGGGAACCAGACGCTGCACGTACAGGTTGCCGGAGGCAGAACGCTCCGAGTCCAGCGTTACTTCTACACGCATACCGGGTTTCAGGGTGCCCATGTCGATGACATAGGGCTCATGGGTAGTGACGCCCCAGGAGCGTTTGACCGTTTCAATCACATTGCCGTCGGCGTCGTACATTACGTTGCCATCTTCGTCCAGCGAGGGTTCGTAGACCGTAACCACGATGCTGTCCGCTGCACGGCAGTCTACAAAGGCGAAGTGCTGTCCTTGTTCCATAATATCGCCGGTGAAGTATACGGTGTCCGCGGTGCCGGGAAGATGGAGAGAACTACCGCGAACGGTGGCTCCATCTGTGAGAGTGGTGAATGTGATGGGCTCATAGAACTCGTCCGTCAGACCGGTCATACTCTCGTACAGATTCTGCTGGCTGGTAAAGGGAGCGTATTTGCTACCTTCATAATCTTTGATGCTCGAATCGGTCATAAAACCAAGGGGAAGAGCCAATTCGTTGCGATAGACGTACAGATGATAGTCCTCGCCTGTCTTGGGATTGGGCGCCGACACGCTGCCCACTTGTTTGAGTTGGGGGTGGGAAGTGATGCTCTTTTCCAACACCACGTACCGCAGGGCAAACAGAGAATCGGTGGCAGCCACAAAGCCGTGGTACAGATAGCTGTTGACACCGTTAATAGCATAACCCAATTCGCCCATAAAGCGAATGGTCTCATAGGGGTTGGAGGAGGCAAAAGTGGTCAGGCCGCTGTAATGATGCAGTGCGGTGTCCACACAACTGGTGCGCGGCAGGTATTCCATGCGCACAAAGGAACCAAAACGCTCCGCATCTTCCTCGGCCAATTTTTCCGCCAGACGCAAAGCCTCGTCGATGGCTTCGTGCTTTACGTGGTACACGTAGTCTTCGTGATCGGTGAAATATTCGGAGCTGTTAAGCGCAACAAAGGAAGAAGCGGTGGAGAACAGCATCTCGATGCATACGGCAAACACTATCAGGCGATTGGCGACCAGACGGGGGGTGCGGCGGGCCGTGGCAATGAGCAGCGTCACGCCGTACAGCGCCAACAAGAGCAGATTGGCGTAAATGAGCTTGTCCGTAGTGGTGACCTTGCCGGCAGCGTCACCGTCCACCTGACGGAAGATCTCGCCCAGCTTTTCCCACAAGATCAGGTAGACGGCAGAGGAGGCCAGACTGCCCAGAATTTGTTTGGGTGTAATCTCATCCAGATGGCTCAGCACGTGGGCTGCCATCATCAGCATAACAAAGCACACCAGGAAGGAGAAACGGTAAGGTAGGTCGTTGGGAGAATGGAGCCCGTGCCACACCAGATCCCACTGGGTGAGGGTGCAGCTGATCATCAACACGGACAGCAGACCACCGAAGCTGACCCGACGGCGCAGAGGAATGTTCTTCTGACTCAGGTAAATGGGGAGCAGGATCACGGCGATCACACCGCAGTAGAGGTTGGGCAGGTTGCCCGACCGCACGGTGGGTTCTGCGCCGTAGAAGAAGCGGCCAAACAGATCAAACAGCGGGAAGTTGGTGGCGAACTCGCCTAATTCTTCGCCGGCGGCAGAGGTGCGTCCCAGCGCCAGTGCGGTGGGCACCAACAAAGCCGCCGCCATACCGCCGCCCCATAGACTGCCGGCGGCAAAGCGCAGACCGCCTTGCCACACGTCTTTGACAGCGTGTTTTTCACGGAGCAGCCAAACCAATGCGTACAACACCAGGAATACGCACAACATAAAGCCAATGTAATAGTTAGCAAACAGGGCCAGTGCCAGCAGGCAGGCATAAGGGGCAATCTTGCCGCCGCGGAGCATATGCTCCATCGTCAGCACCACTAAGGGGAGCAGAGCGATCACGTCCAGCCACATAATATTCCAGGAGTAGGCGATCATAAAGCCGGTCAAGGAATACAGCACGCCGGTCAGCACCATTGTGCCTTTACGGTCTTTGTAGAGATACTGGGCCATAGCGGTGAAACCGGCGGCAGCACCCGCCATTTTCAGCAGGGTGATGACCAGCACCGCCTCGGTTAGCAGTCGCTCGGGGAACAGTACCAGCAAGAGATTCAGGGGGCTGGCCAGATAGTAGGCGAAGGTGGGAATGAAGCCCACGCCAAGCCCCACATGGAAGGAATAGGTATAATCCCCACCGTGGAGCAGCATATTCCGCAGCTCGCTCATCAAGGGGGCGTACTGATGATGCATATCCACCATCATCACCGATTCTACACCCAGTGGCCAGATGCCCATAAAAATATAGCCCAGCAGATACAAGCACAGGCTGAGGCCTGCCGCCATCAGGGGGCAGTACCAAACGGGGCGTTCCTCCGTGCGGGGATACGCCCCGAAGCCGGCCACCGTCAGGGTGCCCACACCCGCCAGGAATAAGGCGGCACCTATGGTGAATACTCCCTTCTGCCACGCGGTGGCGGTATCGCTCAGTGGGAAGAAGTGACGCAGAGCGAAGAAACTGCCCAGCGTCAGCGCCAGGAACAGCATAAACAGCAGACTCTGACGGAGAATGCGGCGGTTTCTGTGATCTTCCCAAATGAGGGAATCTTTTCTAAAAAATGACAAAAACGATTCCAACACGGTGTTTCCTCCTTTGGTTGGCGCATTTAAAAACGCAAATACACATTAATGATAACAAAAAACGAGGCAAAAAGCAAGAAAAACCACACAGAAAATAAGGAAGAGCCTTTTTAATTACAGTTTTGTCATAAATGTAGCCAAAAACAAAAACTTTTGTTATACTAACTCCGCATTATGGGAAAGGAGGGTCTCGGATGAAAGAATTTTTCGGCATCGGCGGCTATCAGCGCACACCTGAGGGAGCCTATTCGTGGCAGCATCTGACCTTTGTGGGTTTGCTTTTGATCGCGATGGTGGTGTTGGCCGTGTGGCTGGGTCGACGCAACCGCAAGAAGGACGAGTGTACGCGCAATCGGGCACTTGTTTGGGCGGCCATTCTCATCGATGGGTTCGAACTCATTAAAATCGGTCTCGCCTGTTATGGAAGTACGATTGGCGGCTCTCCTTGGTATCACGGGATTCTCTACAACCTGCCGCTGTTTCTGTGTAGCATTCAGCTCATCACCATTCCTTTGGCGGCTTTCTCTAAGGGACGGATGAAAGAGGCGGCGCTGGACTTTGTGTCTATCTTCGGCTTGTTGGGAGCGGTTTTGGGCACCGTGGGCGCGGCGCAGAATTACAGTTGCTATCCTGTGCTGAGCTTTGACAATGTGGTGTCCGGCATTACCCACACCATTTCCGGATTTGCAGCGCTATATATCCTGTTGTCGGGCATGGCCAGTATGAAGCGGCGCAATATGCCCCTCACCTTTACCATTCTGTTGTCCTTCGGTGTGCTGGCCCACATTGCCAATGCCGTGCTGGATTACAATTATATGTTCTTGGTGGCAGGCGATGGCACCCCCTACGATATTCTGTATAATCTGGTGGGCGGCAGTCCGGTAATCTATCCCATGGCCGTGATGGCGCTGTTTATTGTGTATATCGTGCTGTTCTACGGCGGATATTATCTGGTGAATAAGAAAAAAGTCGTTTCGATGGTAACGGCTTAATGAAAAAAGGACGCGGAGACACGCGTCCTTTTTTATTGCAATAAAACTTCCCTATTTTAGTCGGTTTATTTTTTATCCCATTGCGCACAATGTGACTGTGATGGAAATGACAATGGGGTGAAAGCGTGGAAACATTGATCCAAATGCAAGATGTTTGCAAACGGTATATGGTGGGCGGACAGACCGTCCACGCCTTGCGGCAGGTGAACTTTTTGGTGGAGGCAGGGGAGATGGTGGCAATCTTGGGACCTTCGGGCTCTGGCAAGTCCACTCTAATGAATCTTCTGGGCTGCTTAGACGTGCCCACCGAAGGGCGCTACCGACTGGCAGGGCAGGCGGTGGACAAAATGAGTGAAAAACAACTCTCGCAGGTGCGGGGGCGGCAGGTGGGCTTTGTATTTCAGGGGTTTCACCTACTCAGCGGCCTCACCGCGTGGGAGAATGTGGAGCAACCGCTGATCTACCGCGGCATAGCGGAACGAAAGCGGCGACAAATGGTGGAGGAGAGCTTGCGGCAGGTGGGACTGGCGGCACGCTGCCATCATTACCCCGCTCAGCTCTCCGGCGGCCAGCAGCAGCGCGTGGCCATCGCTCGCGCCATCGCGGGGCGGCCGCCTATGCTGTTGGCGGATGAGCCCACGGGTAATTTGGACAGCGCTTCGGGGCAGGAGGTGATGGCGCTGCTCCATCGGCTTCACAGGCAAGGGCATACGGTGGTCATCATCACCCACGATCCCCGCGTGGGGGCGGCCTGTCCTCGTCGAGTGCTTATTGAGGACGGCCACTTGCGAGAGGAATGAAAAAGCGGACAACGACTTTTCGTTGTCCGCTTTTCGGTTTTATTGGATCGCCTTGGTGGCTTCGTGAAGACGGGCGTAGTAGCCGCCTTTTTCCAGTAGTTCAGCGTGGGTACCCAGCTCCCTCACGCCCTTGCTGTCGATGTAGGCAATCAGATCCGCATTGCGGATGGTGGACAAGCGGTGGGCGATGACCATGGTGGTGCGTCCCACCGACAGCTTTTCCAGTGCCGCCTGGATGTGGGCTTCGGTGACAGTGTCCAGTGCCGAGGTAGCCTCGTCCAACAGCAGGATGGGCGGATTTTTCAGGAAAATACGGGCAATGCTCACCCGCTGCTTCTGTCCGCCGGACAGCATAATACCCCGCTCGCCCACATAGGTGTTGTAGCCGTCGGGCATTTCCATAATGGCCTCGTGGATCTCCGCCTTCTTGGCGGCCTCCATTACTTCCTCATCGGTGGCGTCCAGTCGTCCGTAGCGGATATTCTCCATCACGGTGCCGGCAAAGATCATCACGTCTTGCTGAACGATGCCCACCTGCTCCCGCAGGGAGCGGAGAGTGACCTGCCGAATGTCCTGTCCGTCGATAGAGATGTGCCCTTCAATGGTGTCGTAGAAGCGGGGGATCAGATGGCATAGGGTGGTCTTGCCACCGCCGGAGGGGCCAACCAGAGCCACTGTCTTACCGGCGGGGATGTCCAAGTGGATGTGCTCCAACACCTTGACCTCTTCATCGTAGTAGAAAGATACGTCTTCAATGGCGATGTGACCGCCGCGGCACACCAATGGCTTCGCATCGGGGACATCGGTGATTTCCGGCGCTACCTTCATCAGTTCTTGGAATCGATAGAAGC
The DNA here is from genome assembly GCA_045578085.1 of Acutalibacteraceae bacterium. Classification (GTDB taxonomy): domain Bacteria; phylum Bacillota; class Clostridia; order Oscillospirales; family Acutalibacteraceae; genus UBA5905. The sequence continues at coordinate 21,442 of JAZNJO010000052.1, forward strand.
CCGCCATACCCGTGGTGTACTGCTCTGCGAAGTTGGCCAGTTTGCGTACAGGGCCCAGAAAGGAGGATACATACATGGTGAACACCAGCAGATCCACGTATTCCAGTCCATCACCGAAGATCAGCAAACCGCCCACAGCGATGACCGCCAGATTGATGAGGTTGGTGATAATCTCGGTGCCGGAGAAAAAGATGCCCATTTGCTTATAAAAGCCTTTACGGGCCGCGCGGTGCTGGTTACACCCGTCCACGAACTTGCTCATTTCGTAGTCTTCGTTGGTGAAGGCCTTGGCGGTGCGTACACCCGTGATGCTGGATTCGATGTTGCTGTTGATGACCGCCACCTTTTCCTTGACCTTGCGGCTGGAGGCGCCCATATGCTTGCGGCGGAAAATGGTGAAGCCCAGCAGCACCGGCACCAACAAGGTGATGACCAGCGCCAGCTTCCATTGGAGGGAGAACATTACAATCACCGCACCCACCAAGGTGACGATGGAGATGAACAGATCCTCGGGACCGTGGTGAGCCAGCTCTACCACCTCGAACAGATCGCTGATAACGCGGCTCATCAGCTCTCCGGTGCGGTGCTTGTCGTAAAAACGGAAGGAGAGTTTTTGCAGATGACCGAAGAGATCCCGCCGCATATCTGTCTCCATATAGACACCCAGCAGATGGCCCCAGTAGGCCACCACAAACTGAAAAAAGCCGCGGAGTACGTAGGCGCCGGTCATAATCAACATCAGCGCCGTGAAAGCACGCACTTGATCGGTGGGGATCAACTCTTCCAGCGCATACTTGGTGATGAGCGGATAGATCAGATCTACTGCGGCAATGAACAGCGCACAAATCAGGTCAATGATAAACAAATTCATATAGGGCTTGTAGTAGGATACAAAACGACGCAACAATGGTATTCACCCCTTTCGGAAATCAACTACATTATATCACGAAAAGGAGGAGAAAACAACAATTTTTGCATAGTTGCCCGCAAAAAATCATAAGGTGGTGGAAAGGAGGCGGGCGTATGTATTGGATTGTGACGGGACGGCGGTTATTGGGCGTGTTGGGGGCGGTGGCGCTTTTGCTGATGGGCGGTGCAGGCATCGGAATGGCCCAGCGCAGGGTGGTGGCGCCTACCGGCGCCGATTGGGGACTCTCTTTTCAGACAGAGGGAGCGCCGCCGATCGGCAACGCTTCGGCAGAGGAGTTGGCGGCGCTGAATGCCCGTTATATCGGGGATACCACCCAAAAGCGGATCTATCTTACTTTTGATGCAGGGTTTGAGAATGGGTACACCCCAGCTGTTTTGGACGCCTTAAAAAAGCATCAGGTGTCGGCGGCCTTTTTTGTGGTGGGGCATTATCTGGAATCGGCACCCGAACTGGTGCGACGGATGGCAGAGGAAGGGCATTTAGTGGTGAACCATACCTACTCCCACCCCGATATGTCTGCTATCGAGTCGCAAGACGCTTTTGTAGGGGAACTGACCCGCGTGGAAAGCGTCTATCAGGAGGTAACGGGGCAGGAAATGGCCAAGATTTATCGTCCGCCCCAAGGGAAATACAGTAGAGACAATCTGCAACTGGCGAAAGAAGCGGGCTATCACACTTTCTTTTGGAGTTTGGCTTACGTGGACTGGTATACGGATCGGCAACCTACCAAGGAGCAGGCCTTTGATAAGCTGTTAGGGCGCATCCATCCAGGCGCCATCGTCTTACTGCACAGTACCTCCGCCACCAACGCGCAGATACTGGATGAACTTTTAACAAAATGGAAAGAAATGGGGTATTCCTTTGGAACGCTGACCGAATTGTGCGCTGTGGACGGGGCATACTAAGCATAGCCGCGCTGTGGGTGCGGCAAAAACCATCAGAAAGGAGTCACCCGATTATGGAAAAGGCAAATCATAGTATCCATTGTACCGTTACCTCCTGCAATTATCATTGCAGCTGCGAGGATTATTGCAGTCTGGACAGCATTCAGGTGGGCACCCACGAGTGCAATCCCACCCAGGACCAGTGCACCGACTGTATGTCCTTTAAGAAGAAAATGTAACAAAAAACCGCTCCCCCGTTTTACGAGGGAGCGGTTTTGCTTATACTTTGGCGGTGCTTCTTGCCTGTTGATATAGAATCTCAGTAGCAAAAGCCAGTTTGGTGACTACGTCCCGCCGATGGACGGGATAGCAGTAGAAGGAATCGTTTTCCGTGGAAATATCCACACAATCCTCAGGCTTGAGGTAGCAATAGTCGTATTCAATATGCAGGCTGTTGGTCTGCACGGGAGTGCGTTGGATGCGATAGTCCTCTCCGTTGTAGTGGCCTTCCAGTACGAAGCCTTCTTCGGGGGTGTGGCGCAGACGGGCGCGACCTAAGGTTTCGAATCGCCAGCAACGGGGCATGGAGTATACTTCCACCTCGTCCTCAAAGGAATAGGTGCCCGCGGCGATCTGAGCCTCTACTTGGGTACGCTCCCAGGCGTACCAATCGGGCACGTGGGCGAACTCGGTTTCTCCCTCCAAGGCGGACAGTGTGCCGTCCTCGTTCAGGTTCCACCGTTTGCCGCAGGCGCGGCAGAACAGTTCGGTACCCGCAGACCCCATTTCGTGCTCCTTGTTGCAATGGGGACACTGATACAGCACCTTGTGCAGCCCCTCCGCACGGAAGGGCTCTGTGATACGGATGCCGTTTTCCTTTTGATAGCGGTAGTCATCGTAGTCCAGCCCCTCTTTCAGAGCGGCGTTGATCTCTTCAACGCTCATGGTTTTGATCTGCTCGGCAGTGAGGATCTGGGTCATAGTGGTGTGCAGGGGGACTTTCCGCTTCTTGCGGAAGTTCCAGAAGGGCGTCATTAGATGGTTACCGTGATGCACCACCGCCACCACCGGCACCTTGTTCATTTTAACCAGTTTGCCCAAGGATTCGGGCAAGTAGTTGAGGGTGCCGCAGGGGGTGTACCGTGCTTCGGGATACATAGAAAGGATGTCTCCGCGTTTAAGCACCTTGCTGATAGACTTGACCAAATGCAGATCCATAGTGAACTTGCGGGTGCAGATGGCGCCGATGAGCTCCATCAGCCAAGGGCGGCGGTAGTAGCCGTCGATGCTTACCACATTATTCACCCGATGGGGAAGGGTGCCCATGGCCGCCAACTCGAAGTCGATGAAATACATATGGTTGCTTAGCATCATATAGGGCGGTTTAAGTCCTTCCATATGGATCTTTTCCACCTTCCACTTTTTGCCGATGAGGGCAAAACGAGACAGAATCCAGATCAGGTATACAATGATCTTGGGTTGACGGATGGGATATTTAGCTGTATTATAGCGCTTTTTATTGGGATAATTCACCTCGATATTCATAAAAAATCACTCCTCGCTGTCCATTTTACTAAAAAACCGTCGAAAAAGCAAGAAAAAAACACTCCCGTAAATCCTTGGTTGTCAAATTGGGGAAAGATATGTTACAATGGAAAAAATCGGAACAAACGGAGATGACGGTATGTTGTTTTTGTATATTCTGTTGGGGGTTGCCGTTTTGTTAACGGCAGGGGCTTATATTTGTTATATGTTGGCCTATTATTCGCCGCCCAGAGAACAGCCGCAAAGCGATGAGGAGCGGTTGCCCCCGGGACGAATTTATGAGCCCTATTATCCTGTGATGCGGCAGTGGATGGCGCAGGTGGAGCAGATGCCTCACACACCTATGTCGGTGCAGACCGCGGACGGGCTCACCTTGCGGGGACGATATTATGAATACACCCCCGATTCCCCCGTGGAGATCCTGTTCCACGGATACCGTGGCTACTCCGATCGAGATATGTGTGGTGCGGTGCAACGGTGCTTTGCGGTGGGGCACAGCGCCCTGTTGGTGGATCAACGGGCGGGAGGTGCCAGCGATGGCCACGTCATCACCTTCGGTGTGCGGGAGAGTGAGGACGTTCCTCTATGGGTCGGCGCCGTGGCGGAGCGCTTCGGCGAGCACCGCAAGGTGATTTTGGCGGGCGTGTCCATGGGTGCCACTACGGTGTTGTTGGCGGCGGGATGTGAATTGCCCTCGCAGGTGGTGGGAGTGCTGGCAGATTGCGGATATTCCTGCGCACGAAATATTATAAAAAAGGTTATTCGCCAGATGCATCTGCCCGCCCATTTGCTGTATCCTTTGGTGCGGTTGGGCGCGCTGCTGTTCGGTCATTTTGACCCCAATCGTGCGGATGCGGTGGAGGCGATGAAGCGGTGCCGTTTGCCGGTCATCTTCTTTCATGGGTCCGCAGATGACTTTGTTCCCTGTGAGATGAGTCGGCAGTTGTACGAGGCGTGCGCAGCGCCTAAGGAACTGATCATTACCCCTGACGCGGGGCACGGATTATGCTATCCTGTGGATACGGAGGCATACATTGAAGCGGTGCGGCGATTTGACACCGCCTATTGGAAATAACAAAAAAGAGCGCCCACCATGTGGGAGCTCTTTTTTGTTATCGGTCAGGTGCAGGGGGTGACCTTATAGGGGTTCTTTATGGCGTTGTTCACCGCCTCAGCGATTTCGTCGAAGTGATCCTCAATAGAGGACGGACGATAGGTCACATCCTCAGGAGACCCGTCTAACAGGTAGCAATACCAGGTCAGTGCTGCCGCATAGTCACCGTAGGAATCCTTCAAGTGATAGCCGTCGGCGGTGAGGGTGTCGCCCAGAGAAGAGGTGCGCAGGTTCTGGATGGTGGTACCGCAGGGGATAACGCCCTGAATGGTGCTGACCGCCAGCACCTTAGACTGCACGGTGGTACAGATGGCGTTGTACATCGTCATCTGGTCTTTGTTGTAGTTAGGGAATGCGCTGTGAGTGCTATTCTGCTGATACGCCCAGGTCATATGGAAAAAGAATTTGGCGCGGGGTTGTTTCTCGCGCAGCCAGTCCACCAACTTGGACAGGTTGGAATAGGTTTCCGGCTTGCCGGAATCGGGGCTGGCCTGCTGTACGGTGATGATGTCCCAGGTGTTGGCATTCACACCGCGCATAATATTGACGTTATCCACGCTTTTCCATGTGCCGTTGGAGGTGTAATAGTAGGTGTAGGTGGGCATCCCGGCGCGGGCATTGTTCCAATGAGTGTCAATGGAGCAACCGCCAATGTATAGGTTGCCCAGCACGATTTCCTCGTAGCCGGCGGACTGGATGATATTCCACAGGTGCTTTTGCATAGCGTCTACGCTGAAACTATTACCTACTGCCAGAATGCGGATAGCTTTCTTCTGGGATTCTTCGGTGGTGGTAACGGTGGTAGTAGTCTTTACTGTAATCGTCTTTTTAGTGCTCTTGGTGGTGGAGGTGCTTTGGGTGGTGGGTTTCGCCGTAGTGGTGTTGGTGGTAGACTGGGTGGTCAGCACCTTGGAAGAGGTGGTGGCAATGGTGGAGGTTACCTTGGAAGAGGTGGTGGTTTTGATCGCCTTGGTGGTTGTGGTGGTCTTGGTCGGTTTGTCCTGATTCGTCAAAGAAGATTTAGCGGTGGATTTGCCGGTGGTCTTATCTGCCACGGAAGTTTTAGTGGTGGTCATGGTTTTATCCGTAACAGAAGCTTTGGTGGTTGTCGTTGTGTTTGCTGCAGATCCGTCGGTGGTGTTCGTGCTTGCCGCTGTATCCTTGGTGGTGGTCGCGACGGGAACGGTAGAGACGGAAGACTCCTCGGTTGTGGTGGAGGAGGTTTCGTCGCTCACCTCGTCGGAGGTGTCGGCGCTTTCCTCGATGCTTTCATCGGTGGAATCGTCGGTGGAGTTCTCAGGCAACACCAGAGAGTCATCTTCTGCGTTAGTACCTACCGACACATCGTTGTCGGGGGTGGGTTCGGGTTTCTGACCGCAGGCCACGCAACTGAGCAACATCAAGAAAGCCATAGTGATAGCTAACAGTTTTTTCATACGAACTCTCCTTTGGCATAACAAAACGGATTGTCGTGCGTTTCTTATTTTGGAATACAAGTCCATTTTTGCATAGATCAGAGAAAAAGTCAATAGTAGATCAAGCACATCAAAAAGGCCTGACGCAGATTGGCGTCAGGCCTTCAATGCTATGGTTTCATACACAGGAGGTGATTCGATAGGTCGCATCCTCGGAAATCTGCGACATAGAAAAGCTGTTATTGATTAGGGCGCTTTGGTGTAACTGGACTGAGTTACTCTCTGAGGTTTAGCAATGGCGTTGTCCACAGCCTCGGCGATGGCCGGGAAGTCGGCCTTATACTCGTCGGGGATGAAGGTCACAGAGGCAGCCTTCTCACCGGAGAAGTAGGCGTACCAGGTCAGCGCCGCCACGTAGTCGCCCTTGTCGTTCAGGTGATAACCGTCGGCCTTGGGGTCGTAGTTACCGGGCATATTGAAGGTGTCGCCCATGTAGGAGGAGCGGGCATTCTGGATAGCCGTATTGCAGGGGATAACGCCCTTCACGTTGCGGTTGGACAGCACGTACTTGTTGGTGGCCGCGATGAAGTCGTTGTACTGCTTCATCTGGTCGTTGTTGTGATACGCGAAGCTCCACAGACGGCAGTCAGTAGCGAAGGACCAGGTCAGGTGATAGTGAATCTGGACGTAAGGGTTGGTGGCGTTGTCCAACACCCAGTTGACCAGATTGTTAAAGTTCTTGTAGTCGTTGTTGTTGGAACCACAGCACTCAGGACCGCCGCCGTAGTCGGGGGAGGGCTGGAAGGTCACGTAGTCCCAGGCCTCGTCCAGCAGAGCGGACTTGGAGGTCTGGTTATATCTGTCGCTCCAGCGACCGGCCTCGTTCTTGGAATACTGATAGGCGGCAATGTTACCCTGAGCGTTGTTCCAGTGCTTTTCCAGCGGACAGCCGCCGATATACAGATAGCCCAGAATGATCTCGTCATAGCCGGCGGACTTAAAGATATCCCACAGATAGGTGCGCATAGCATCGACGCTGAAGCTGTGACCGATGGACAGCACCTTGATGCTCTTCAGGTTGGGGTCTCTGGTGGTGGTGGTAGGAGCGGTCGTGGTGGTGGTCGTGGTAGTCTTCACGGTGACCGTTTTCTTGGTGCTGCGGGTGGTAGAAGTGCTCTGGGTAGTGGGTTTCTGCGTGGTCACGGTAGTCTCCTTGGTAGTAGAGGACTTAGTGGTGGTCTTGCCGGAAGAGGTAGTAGACTTAGTGGTGGTCTTGTCCGCCGAGGTCGCCTTAGTGGTGGACTTGGTGGTGGACTTGGTAGTCTTGTCCTCATCCTTCACAGAAGTTTTCGAGACGGGTTTGCTGGTAGTCTTGGTAGTCTTGTCTGCTACGGAAGACTTAGTGGTGGACTTGGTGGTGGACTTGGTGGTCTTGTCCGACACAGACGCCTTGGTGGAGGTAGTGGTCTTGTCCGCCTCAGTGGTGGTGACGTTGCTCGCCTCGTCGGTGGTGTCGTTGCTCACTTCGTCAGAGTTATCGGTGCTTTCGTCGATACTCTCGTCGGTGCTCTCGTCGGTAGAGTCGTCGGTGGAGTCGTCGGTGGAGTCGTCGGGCAGCACTTCGGAGTTGTCGTCCGCGCTGGTGCCGATGGACACATCGTTGTCCTTGCTGGGGTCCGGTTCCGGCTTCTGGCCGCAAGCCGTGAGGCAGCACAGCAACATCAGCATGGCCATGGTAATGGCTAACAGTTTTTTCATAATTGGTTTCCTCCCAAAATGTTGTGTTATGGACACCACAGTCCGTCATTTTAATATTAAAGGGAAATAATACGAAAGTCAAGTCGAAAAACAAACAAAAGAATAGAAAACCGTTATAAAGAAGCAAAACCTATTGCAGAACTGAATCGGGCGAGGTACAATGAAGAAAATCATATCCTACAAGGAGGGGAGATCTGTAATGGGAAAGAAACCACTTTCATTGACCTTCACGGGACAGGCCGGTTTTATTTTGGAGACGGCTTCGGGATATCGGATAGGTATAGATCTGTATTTATCGGATTGCTGTGCCCGTTTGGTGGGATTCAAACGTCTGCTGCCGTATTTATACGATCCGCGCTCTTTGGCTTTGGATGTGCTGGTAGCCACTCACGTGCACTACGATCACTTTGATCCGGATGCGGCGCCGCAAATCTTGGAGAATCCTAAGACCCGTCTGGTGTGTTCCCGCGACGTGCCGTCAGAGGCACAGCGACTGGGAATCCCTGCGGAGCGGATCACCACCCTCGGAGAGGAAGAGGTGTTCCAAAATGAGCACCTGCGCATCACGGCGGTGCCCTGTGATCACGGTCCCGAAACCCCGTATGCCATCGGCCTGCTGATCGAAGTGGATGGGAAACGACTCTACTTCACTGGCGACACCTGTTATCGGGGAGATCGGTTCACGGAGGGGCGATTCCAAAACTTAGATGTGGCGGTATTCCCCATTAACGGCGCATACGGTAACCTGAACGAGACGGAGGGCGCCCGTGCGGTGGGGGATATGCGTCCTCGTCTGGCGATTCCCAGTCATTATTGGTGCTTTGCGGAGCACGGAGGTGACCCGCACAAGTTCCAGAAGGAGATGGAGGCGCACTATCCTGAATACCCCTATCTGCTGATGCGATTGGGCGAAACCTTGGAAATCACCTGACAATAGGAGGCGTTAATATGGATACACCCCGCGCTCTGCAAGAACACATCGACCGATACAGTGAAAAGCTGAATAACCACCCGAAACTGCAACGGATGTACCGCAAATGTGCGATCAGCACCATCAGCTCGGTGTTGCGCCCTTGTGAGGACGGCACCTGGTTTGTGCTTACCGGCGACATTCCAGCTATGTGGTTGCGGGATTCCGCGGCGCAGGTGACGCATTACCTGCCCTTGGTCGCCGATCCTGAGATGAGTGGCATATTGGAGGGCGTCATAAACCGCCAGTTTAATTATATCGCCGTTGACCCCTATGCCAACGCCTTTAACCAAACTGCCAGCGGCGAGGGGTGGATCACGGATCAGCCTAAGAACAGCCCCTGGGTTCACGAGCGAAAATACGAGGTGGACTCCTTATGTTATCCCATTCGCCTGCTGTATCTCTATTGGAAACGGAGCGGAAAGGAAGCGATCATCCGTACGCGGTTGGAGGATACCCTGCGCATCATTCTGGATCTGTGGAAAACCGAGCAGCACCACGGGGAGCAATCTTCCTATTGGTTTGTTCGTCCCACGGATGACCCGCCGGTCTTACCCTGTGAAGGAAAGGGTAATCCTGTGGTTTATACAGGTATGACCTGGTCCGGCTTCCGCCCCAGTGACGATCCCTGCCAATACGGCTATCTCACTGCGTCTCAGATGTTTGCGGTGGTGGTGTTGGGGTATGCTGCCGAGATGCTTCGTGCTGTCTGTAAAAATGAAACGATGGCGGACGAATGTGAAGCTTTGGCAGCGGAGATCAACGAGGGTATTCAGCGGCATTGTGTGGTGGAGCATTCCGTCTACGGTAAGATTTACGCCTGCGAAACCGATGGTATGGGACACTACTCTATGATCGACGATGCCAACATCCCCAGTCTGTTGTCCATCCCCTACCTCGGTTACGCGTCGGTGGAGGATCCTATATATCAGAATACCCGCCGTTTCCTGCTCAGTGATGAAAACCCCTATTACTACGAAGGAAAGTATGCCCGCGGAATCGGTTCGCCCCACACGCCGCCTCGTTACGTGTGGCATATGGCGCTGGTGATGCAGGGGCTCACCGCCGTCACCGCAGAGGAGAAGCGGGAGATGCTGGCGATGCTGGCGGCCACCGATGCCGACACGGATCTTCTTCACGAAGGCTTTTTTGTGGATGACCCTGCACAATTCACGCGGGAGTGGTTCACTTGGCCCTGTTCCCTGTTTGCGGAGTTTGTGGAGCGGTGTGTGAATGAAGGAATTCTGTAAAAAGAAAAAAGGAACCGAAACAATGCTTCGGTTCCTTTTTTGTTTTGTTAAGCAATCGGCAGAGTGGTGCGCTTTTTGGCAACCGTTTGAGAAAAAATGACTATGGCAAACAGAGCCAAGCCGATGCTGTCGGTTACCCAGCCGGGATAGATGAGCAGCAGGCCGCCAACGGCACTGACAATGCGCTCGTACCAGCGCATCTTACCCAGCAGATAACCCTCCAATGCGGCGGAAACGCCCATAATGCCGATGACCGAAGAGATGCAGATAAGCACCACTTCCCACCAGGTGGTGTCGATGAACAGCATAGCGGGATTGAGAGCGAACACGTAGGGCACGATGAAGGCGCCGATGGCCAGTTTGGTGGAGGTGAGGGCGGTCTTCATAGGGTTGGCTTGAGCGATAGCGGCACCCGCATAGGCAGCCAGCGCCACCGGAGGGGTCAGATCTGCCACAATGCCGAAGTAAAACACAAAGAAGTGGGCTGCGATCATAGGGACTCCCATCTGCACCAGGATTGGGGCACAGGTGGCAGCCATAATACAGTAGTTGGCGGTGGTGGGTACGCCCATACCTAGCACGATGCAGCATAACATAGTAAGGAATAGGGCAACAATGATCTGATTTCCCGCCAAGGTAACGATGCCGTTAAACAGAAGATAGGCCAGACCGGTCACGCCGATGATACCGGCGATGATACCGGCCACGCCGCAGGCGGCGGCGACGGTGATCATACCCTGACCGCCGGCGGCCAACGCCTCCAACAGGCGCTTGGGGGTGATGCGGTGTTCCTTGTTAAACAGGCTAACCACCACGGCGGCCACAATAGCAATGGCGGCGGCATAGGCGATGGAGCGGGTGCTGGTACCCACTAAGTAGATGAGCAACAGCAGGGGGAGCAGGAGATACGACTGTTTAAGCAACGGCTTCAGGCGGGGCAGCTCCTCTTTGGTCAGGCCTTTCAGACCTTCCTTTTTTGCCTCCAAATGGACGGTGATGAACACGCCCAGGAAGTACAGTGCCGCCGGCAGGATAGCCCGCAGTACAATGTTAGAATAGGGCACGCCCACGGTCTCTGCCATCAAAAAGGCGGCGGCGCCCATGATGGGGGGCATGATCTGACCGCCGGTAGAGGCTGCTGCCTCAGCGGCAGCAGCAAATTCTGGCTTGTAGCCGGTACGCTTCATCAGCGGGATGGTGACGGCGCCGGAGCCTACGGTGTTGGCCACAGAGGAGCCGGACACCATACCTTCCATAGCGGAGGCCACCACCGCTACCTTGGCAGGACCGCCCGAGAAGCGGCCCACCAGCGCGTTGGCCATCCGAATGAAAAAGTCTGCAATACCGGTACGCTCTAAGAAGGCACCGAAGATGATAAACATTACGATATACTTAGAGCATACGTTGATGGGGGTGGAGAGAATACCTTCTTTGGAATAGAACAGCACCCGGATGTTTTCAGTGATACGGGCAAATATATCGGGGTTGGTGGAGCCCCAAATGAGAGCGTATACCAACAGTACGCCGGCGACGCACAGGATCGGCAGGCCCACACTGCGGCGGCATAGCTCTGCCAGGCACAGAATACCCACGATGCCGATAATCACCTCGACGGGGGTGATCTTGAAGCGGGATACGATTTCTACCGCGTTGATGGCGTAGTACAGGAACGAGCCGGTACCCAGCACCATCAGCAGAATATCGTACCAAGGCATGTGGTTGACCTTTTGTACGCCTTTCTTGGCAGGAAACACCAGATAGCCGATGAGCATAATAAATGCCATAAAGGTGGTCAAACGCAACTCATCCAGCCAAGTGGCAAACAGGGTCACATAAATGCAAAAAACGGAAAAAGCTGCGAGAACGCAGGTTACCACCGTTTTGGGCACGCCTTCCCAGACGCGGGTATTGGATTCGCGGTCGAATTTCTTCATTACCGCATCCAGATCCATCGGCTCTTGCGTCGAGGGCGAATTTTTCTTGAAGAAAGCCACAGGGGCACCTCCTTAGGATGGAAAATCAAAGAAAACGGCTGCGGCGGAGTTCCGCCGCAGCCATCGGTATATAACCGAACTTATTTCGCGGTGACGGTGATATCGTTCTCTGCGAAATACCGAGCCGCACCCTTGTGGAAGGGAGCAGTCATACCGGAGGTGGCATTCTCCAAACTCAGCTCCTTGCCCTTGGCATGAGCGGCGGAGATGGCGCTAATGTTGTCGAAGATAGCGGCGGTCAGATTATACACGTCGTCCTCGGAGGCGTTGGTGCTGACGATGAGGGTGGCCTTGACGGTGACGGTGGTCACGTCGGCGGTCTGACCGTCATAGGTGCCCGCGGGGATGGTGTAAGAGGTGTAGTAGGGGGAGTCGTTCATCAATTTGGCGGCTACGTCGCCGTCCACAGGCACCAGATAGGCCCGGGCGGTGGCGCACAGCTCCTGAATGGCAGGGGTGGGGGCGCCCGCTACGATGAAGGCGGCGTCGATCTTGCCGTCTTTGAGGGCGTCGGCGCTGTCACCGAAGGACTGGTACTGGGGAACGATGTCTTCTTCGGTCATGCCGGCGGCGGCCAGGATGTCTACGGCGTTGAAGTACACACCGGAGCCGGCGGCGCCGATGGAGACCTTTTTGCCACGCAGATCGGCCACGCTCTTAATGTCGGGGTTCATGGTTACCAGTTGTACCGCTTCGGCGTACAGGCCGCCGATGACGCGGAAGGAGTCCAGCGCGCCCTCGGCCTCGAAAGAGCGGGTGCCTGCGTAGGCATACGCCATAACGTCGGACTGGACGGTAGCCAGCTGATAGTTGCCGGCGTCAATGCCCAGAATGTTGGCCTTGGAGCCATCGGTGGATACCACGTTGACGGTGATGCCCGCAGCGGTCTTGATCTGGTTGCCCAGAATGCCGCCGTAGCCGTAGTAGGTGCCGGCGGTGCCGCCGGTGCCCATGGTCATTGCGGTGCCGCCGGAGCAGGCGGTGAGAGCCAGCATCATAGCTAGCACCAGCAGGATGGAAAGAATGCGTTTCATACAAATGTCCTCCTTTTTATTCGGGTCGCATAAAATTTATAATACAATGTATTCTTTATTGTAATAAAAACAGAACTGTTTTGCAAGAGAAAAATGCAACAAAATGCGAAAAAGTAAGAAAAAAAGCAAAAACGACCCCTGGAAGAGCCGTTTTTGCATATTTTAGGAAAGGATTATTCATTTTTGCAGATAGGTGCGGTTATCCACAAGCAACGGCAGAGATCACTCGGTCAGGGCATCCCGTACCGCTTGTTCAAAGAAGCGGGCGGATTCGTTCCCGGCGCCGCCGTCAACGCAGGAGTTTTTCATATACACGGCCACAATCTTGTTTTCGGGATCCACCCAGAAGTGGGTTCCGTAGGCACCGCTCCAACCGTAAGCATCCACGGGCGGATAGGGGTAGACAGGATCCACGATCACCCGCACTCCCAGTCCCCAGTTTTCCCATCCAGGCATAACCGAGCGGGGCACATAGGGGATGGACAGCAGCGCCAGCGTTTCCCGCTGCAGCAGACGTCCCCGTTCCGTCTTCCCCTCGTCAAGCAGCATAGAAGCGAAGCGGGTGTAGTCGCTGAGGGTAGATACCAGACCGGCGCCTCCCAGGTAATGAGTGCAGGGATAGCTGTAATGAACGCAGTTGTCTCGCGTGGGCGCCACCGCGCTGCGGCCGTCCACCCGCGTGTGCAGGGCGATCAGTTCCTCCCACTGGCGGGAGGAGGGGATAAAGGTAGTGTCGGTCATTCCGCAGGGGGTGAACAGCGCCTTCTGCAAGAAGGTGAGATAGTCGGTGTCGGTGATGTTTTCAATGATTTTCACCAGCACGTCAAAGGCGGCGGAGCCACTGTATTGCTGTCGGGTGCCAGGCTCAAAATCCAAGCCCGCCCGCAGGTGGTAGGAGATATAAGCTTCCACTGTGGCCTTGTCCTCGTCGGTGATGGCTGCCATTTTCGTTGCTTCACTGCCGAAGCCGGAGGTGTGAGTCAGAAGATGGGTGATGGTGATGGGGGTGGACGCCTTGCCCGACGGCACCAATTGCCCGTCGTCGGTGACATGGATAATATCGAGATTCTGAAACTCCGGTAGATAGCGAGACACGGGGTCGGACAGGGACAGCAGACCTCGTTCTACCAGCAACAGCACCGCAACGGCGGTAATGGGTTTGGTCATAGAGGCCAGACGAAAGAGGGTGTGCTCGGTCACAGGTGTGGATCCTTCCGCCGTGGTTACGCCGTAGCATGATTGACACACAGTGCGTCCTTCCTGCATCACGCAGTAGGCAGAGCCGAACACCTTGTGGTGGTCAAAGTCGTAGGTGGCGATGGCATCGATGTTTTGTTTCAGTTTGTCCTTGTCCAGTCGCTTCATAAAGAGCCCCCCTTGCTGTTTGATGAACCTATGAAGAGTATAGCAAAATATTAGCAAAAGAGCAATATCCCCCGAACGGAAAAAGAGAGCACCGACAAGGAGTCGGCACTCTCTTTTTTGGCCCGCCCGGAGGGATACAGCCGCATCGGCTTTGCCGTGCGTCTTGCGTCCTTGCGGCGTAGCCGCAGCGGACTTCGCGCCTAAAAACAGTCCACCGGACTGTTTTCTTAACGGCGCTCACCCTCTCAGGGTTCGAATCCCCCGAACGGAAAAAGAGAGCACCGACAGAAGTCGGCACTCTCTTTTTTGGCCCGCCCGGAGGGATTCGAACCCCCGGCCTTTGGAATCGGAATCCACTGCGATATCCAGCTTCGCCACGGGCGGAAATATATCTGCTCACGGAATGAGCAGGTATATTCTACACTACTTTGCCGCCGTTTGCAAGAGGAAATTTGCTTTTTTGCAAAAAACCGTCCGACGGGCGCTTATCACCGAGAGCGCGCAGGGTAAATAATACCGCAGGCGATTTTGGCACCGGCCATACCCGCGGGCTGGGTGGTGAAATCGTCCGGTTGGGCGTGGAGGATCATCGCCCGCCCCAAAACCTCTCGCAAACGGAAGCGATTGCTGAGAAAAACCGCAAAGGCCATCCCGTCACAACCGAACAGCGGCGGCAGGTCGCCGGCGTGATAGGGATGGTTACAGCCGCTGGGGTTATAGTGGCCTCCGGCATCGGCAAAATAATCTTCTGAGTTGCCGGAGCAGGCCCCGCCGCTGTGGATATGAAAGGCGAAAACCGGTTGGCGGCAAGCATCCTCAGCGATGGGCAGGCCGCGAAGTTGGGCATGGACCACCACGCCGTATCGAGTTTGATAAAAACGGACGGCGCCGTGTAGCGTAGGATGGGATGGATCTCCCTGTAATAGGGCGATCGCCTGAGGTGGACGTTGCAGTAGGTTGGCAAACGGCGGAAAAAGCGGCAGATCGGACATAAGCACCCCTCCCTAAATGATTGTTCCAGTATATGCGCACAGTCTGTCTGAGTTTATATAGAGTCCGAGGCAGGGCGATACAAACGCAGAGCGATGGCGGTAATATCGTCGGAATGTCCGCCTTCGGCGGCACGGGCGGCGGCGGTGACAGCCTGTGCCAGTCCTTGCATATCTTCCGTGTCAGGCCAGTCCCTCAGCTGCACTTCCAGTGCTGCCACTCCGTCGGACAGGGCGCCGTCGCTGACCATTAGCAGAATATCGCCCTCCGAGAGGGTGTCGTGGCTGTGTTCAAATCCGATCTGCGGCAAAATGCCCAGCGGCAACCCTGCCCGATCCAGACGGGAAACCCGTCCGGCACTTTTGAGCAGGGTCACCGCTGCGCCCGCTTTGTAGCTGTCCAGCCGCCCCGAGTGGGTATCGATGACCGCCACGTCCAGCGTGGCAAGGCTCTCCTCCCGACTTTTCACCATCAGGGCGGCGTTGACCGTTTGTAAGATGGCGGCGGGGTCAAATCCTGCCTGCCACAAGCGAGCGGAGATGCCTGCGGCCATGGCGCTGTCCACCGCTGCTCGTCCGCCGCTTCCCATTCCGTCGCTGAGTACAGCCAGTATTCCACCGCTGAGGACATCCACCTGCACGGTGTCGCCGCACAGCTTCTCTTCCTCGCAACGGAGCTGGGATACACCTACTTCTACCTTGTAGCGAGGTGGCTCGGTGAGGGTCAGACGCACCTGCTGTCCCCATGCGGCAGTGGTGGGCGGGGAAAAGGTGCGTCCGCACACGGCCTCGATCTGCCGCAGCCATCGTCCACCCGTGGGGAGCACTGCTTCACGGGTCAATATCTCCACCGTCAGGCGGTTGCCCCCGTCCCGAGTGCAGAGCGCCTCCAACACGGGGATGCCGTAGTCCTCACACACCGAGAGCACCTGACCCGACAGTTCCACATCCACTCGATCGGGGTCTTCCAGTCGGCCTGCCAACCCACGGAGCAAGGCGGCAGTGCCCACAAATTGTCCCTCTATCGCGTGTTGCAGTTCCTGCAAGCGGTGCCAGGCGCTTTCTTGCGCCACCAGCTGACCGTAGGCGCGGTTGATATAGTCGGTCAGTCGTTCTCGACGGCGACATCGATCGGCGGGATATCCCGTCAGCCGATCCGGCGTGACGGTGTTGCCGCTTTTCAGCAGCGGGGTGAGGGATTCCAGATCCCGCAACAGGTCCTCCCCGTGCTGTTCCCAGCACACCTCGCGTAAAGGACAGGCGTTGCATACGGTTTCGTAGCATCCCCGATAAAGAGCGCCCATGTCTGCCGGCGCCAACCGAGACAGGCGGCGGGAGACGGTCTCCACCGAGTGGGCCACCTCGTCCATGGCGCCGGAGGCCACCCGCAACCGCAGCCCCGTCATCCGTCGCAGCCCCTCCACCGCCGGCAGATCTCGACTGCGGATGAACAGACGGCACAGCCGCCGATCCCACTCCTTGGGGAGTAATACAAACAGCAGACAAGCGATTAGGATCTCGCACAGCGCATACAGCATTCTTTCGTCGGTCTCTCCTAATGTTACCACTCCTGCTGTGAGTACAAAGAGGGTGGCCTGTGCCATTCGTCCGAAACGGGCGAACACGCCTGCCATCAGCCCCCCGAAAGCCAGCGCAATCGCCAAGGGGGCTTGTCCCGGTGCGGAGAGCACCAGAGCGCCGCCCAGAATACACCCGGCCATACTGCCGCCCGCCTCCCGACCGGAGCGGGCCAGCACCAGCACCAGAAAAGCCGCCGCCACCCGTCCCGGGGCGAATCCGCTCACCTCCAACGTGGTGGTCGCCATCACCGCTACGGCACCGGTGAAGATGACGGCGGCTTGTCCTCCGAGGGTGAGTGGTGCCTCGTTACGCACGTGAAAGGCGCGGATGGTTGCATCAAAGAACAGGGAGCAGCCGGCGGCTACGGCGCTTTCCGCCAGAATGAGCAGGACGCGGTAGGAATCCATGCCGCTACCTCCCAGAATCACCAGCCCTGTACCGGCGCAGGCGGTAAAAGCCAACAGAGGCGGGATAATAGGACGGCGGCTCAGGTGAGGAAGCGCCCCAAGCACCCAGCGCATTCCGCCCACCATCGCCACGGTGACAATGTAACGCAAAGGTAAAAAGGTAGATCGGGATAGGAGATAGCCTACCGCAAGACATAGGAGGGTGGGCAGATTGGCGGCGCCGCCGCAGGCCGCCAACCCCACGCCGAAGGGGCTGAGTTCCCCGAACAAGGTGGCGCGGGGCACCAGCAATCCCATGGCACACCATAACAAGGTGGCAGGAACGGCGGTCTCAACGGGTCGGGCAAGGGTGGATTTCATACGGCTCATCCTTTCGGTGTTTCTCAATCCTTAGTATAGGACAAGCCGAGGGGGAGATTTTGTCGCAGAAGCGGCGGGGCATAAAAAAGTCCCGTACAAGCACAAGACTTGTACGGGAAAGTCTCACAGATCGTCCACGTCCTGTACCGGCACACCGCCGTCTACGGGGCGACCGGTATAGCTGCCGTCGGGGTCGGTGACGATGCCCTTGGGACCGTTGCACCGCATCTCGCCGGCGGCAATAATGGGTTCCACAATGCCCGGCTTCTTGGGCAGCGGCTCCGGCAGCACACGGGGCTCTTTTCGCTCTTCATACATAGGTTGCACCCTCCTTTCAGGAGTAGTATGCCGCAAAAAGTTCACAATATCATCACACATTGGGGAGAAAAAAGGGCTATACTGTATACAGAAGAGGTGATGATATGTTTCAGCGGTTTCGCAATACGATAGCGCGGTTTATGGTGGGGCGGTACGGTTCCGATGCCTTCAATCGTTTTTTGTTGGGCACCTATCTGGTGTTGTGGTTGGTGTCCGGTTTCTTTTCCCGTACGGTGGCGGGGTGGCTTTTGTCCTTGTTGACCACGGTCATGGCGGTGGTACTGCTGTGGCGCACCCTGTCCCGCAACATCGAGGCGCGGCAGGCGGAGAATCGATGGTTTTTGCAGTGGTGGGGTCCCACTAAGGCGTGGCTATCGCGGCAGTTTGCTCGTGTACGGGACATCCGCCGTTGCCGTTATCGTCGTTGTCCCGGTTGCAGTGCGTGGCTGCGTTTGCCCATCAAGAGGGGGCGACGCACCGTCACCTGCTCCCGTTGTCGGATGCAATTCCGCACGTTTTTCTTGTAAATGCGCCCCCGTGTCTTGCGGCACGGGGGATTTTTTGTGGGACTGGCAAACCTACCGCTCGCGGCGCATACAGTAGGGCGAGGGGGGCGATATTATGTGGGAGACGGCAATTCGTTTATTGTCTCAGATGATGTTTATGGTGTTGTCGGTGGTGAACAGCGGGTCTTTCCCCAAGCCGCTGACCGCCCGACAGGAGCAGGAGGCGCTGGCGGCGATGCAGGCGGGGGATCGGCAGGCGCGCACGCGGCTCATCGAGCACAATCTGCGGTTAGTAGCTCACATCATCAAGAAGCATTACAGCGGCGCCAAAGAGCAGGAAGATCTGATCTCCATTGGTACAATCGGACTGATTAAGGCCGTGGACACGTTTGACGCCGCCAAAGGGCCGCGTCTGGCAGCCTATGCCTCGCGGTGCATTGAGAACGAAATACGGATGCATTTCCGCAGCGCCAAGAAGACGGAAAAGGAGATGTCGCTGTCCGAGCCCATCGACACGGACAGCGAGGGAAGGCCCTTAACTCTAATGGACGTTTTGGCGCAGGATGACACCATTGCAGAGGATTTGGAGCAGAAAATTAACAGCGGCAAGCTGGCAAGGTATTTGGAGGAATGCTTGGAGGAGCGGGAACAGGAGATCCTGTGTCTGCGGTACGGGTTGGAGGGGGAGCCCCTGGCCCAGTGGCAGGTGGCGCGAAAACTGGGGATTTCTCGCAGTTACGTAAGCCGATTGGAGACCCGTGCGCTGGATAAATTACGAAGGCGGTACGAGCAGGGGGACGTGCGAAAATAAAAGAGTTTTGAACAACTGAAAAATTATGCTTGCATTTTTCTCACACCCGTGCTACAATAGGTGAGCACCAAATGCCGGTGTGATGGAATTGGCAGACGTAGTGGACTCAAAATCCACCGGTGGCGACACCGTGCCGGTTCGAGTCCGGCCACCGGCACCAAGCAAAAAGGGACACCCGACAGGGTGTCCCTTTTTGCTTGGTATCGTTGGTCTCTTGATGCTCTCGGAGCGGGGTATTTGCCTTGCAAATACAGCTTTTTCGGCAAACCGTGCTCTTTGAAAAGAAAAACGCACCTCGCCTTGCCGAAAAAGACGGTTCAGAGTCCGGCCACCGGGCGTTATCCGGGGCGGAGCGGCGATTGTTGACTAAATTTCTCCAATATGCTAAAATTATTATAAAGGAGGTTGTTTCACGATGAAAAGTTATAGTTTTACAAAACGCAGATTAGTTAGCTTTGCTTGTTGTGCCTTGCTTCCTGTAATTGCAATCGGAGCCGGTGTTTGGTTACTGATCATTGGCGTGGTGTTTAATTGGAACTTTGCCATTACCTTTTGCTTCCTCCCGCTGATTGCTGGCGGTTTTCTTAGTTGGCGGATTTTCATCAATTGCAAGACGTGGAAAAAGATTGTATTATCCGGAGTTAGTTTGATTTTGTTTCTGGCATTATTTTTGTGGTGTTTGGTCTTCAACGGATTGACACGAGTAACGCGTTACAAAGATGCAAAAGCGGTACAACAGTACGAAACCGTAATAAGCGAAACCAACTTGTTGCCGGATCTTTTGGAATTGGGTGACCCCTCGGCTATAGAATGTTATAAAGTTTCTTCTTTTGCTTTCATTTTCTCCTGGGAAACAGATCACTTGATTTGCCGATACACACAGGAGGAATATGACGCCCAAAAAGCTCGGTTGGACACTGTATACGAGTTTGAAACCAAAAACTTAACGGAGGATGATACAATCAGTCAATCTATGATCGATATTGACGGATACCATTTTCGGATGCTGTCCCCGGAAGAACATGATCTCTATTTCCCCAAAAACGTATTTTTGATTGGCTATTCGGATACTGCCCGGGAAATTGCGTATCTTGAATTTTACGATGGTGATCTGGATTACATAGACTCGCTGAAGGATTTCATTAATGACGACTGCGGATGGAAATACATTCGTTGATCCAGAATCAACGCTGTACAAGACGGTTGCTTGAAGAATACTCTGCAAAAGGGACGCCTTCACAGGCGTCCCTTTTCAATTGACACGGCATAGGCTTAACCGATTCTTAAACCTTTCTCCTATGGAATCTTAAAACGCGGATGACTATAATTAACGTATCCTTTCATATAAAGAGGAGGATCTGTATGAAAAGAGCCATTATCCTTGTGTTGGTTTTTATGTGTGCCATTGGACTGACCGCCTGCGGCGGCAAGGTGATGTGGGCGCGGATCACGGAGTGTTCTTCGGAGATCTACACCGACGAAGAGATCCGACAGGCGATTAATGAAGCGGTTCGCTATTTCAAGCGCGAATTTGCAGGGTGTACCCTTCTTGAAATCGGCTATGCCGGCGATGACAAACAGGCTGGGTTTCGGGATCTTGCTGAGAGACGCGGGGCGGACGAGGTTATTGTATTGATTTCTGCGTTCACCGTGGACAATTCCGGCCGTAGTCAGAGCCTAAATCCCAATTCCACTTATAAAGGGTGGAATTGGATCTTGGTGCGAGATAAAGGTGGCCCGTGGAAACACATGGACCACGGTTAT
Organism: Acutalibacteraceae bacterium; assembly: GCA_045578085.1. Taxonomy (GTDB): domain Bacteria; phylum Bacillota; class Clostridia; order Oscillospirales; family Acutalibacteraceae; genus UBA5905. Next base: position 42,438 of record JAZNJO010000052.1, read on the forward strand.
GGATGACTTGATTTTTGCCGCTGTCTGTGGTATGCTGACAGGCAGAAAGGGCGGCGAAGCAGATGAGACAAGCGAGCATATTATTGGCGTTGGTGTGTGGGGTGGTGCTGTCCGCTTGCACAGCAACCCCGGTACCGTCGTTCCCGCAGTCCTCCGTCGGCACGACTACGACCACAACCACTACAATAACGACCACCACGACTTCCGCTCCCATGTTTCATGAAGAGGGCGCACAAAAACGGGTGAATGGAGACTGGCGGCAGTGGCTCACCCCCGTCACCGAAAAGGTGGAGCAGGTGGACGGCTACGCCTTGCTCAAAAAGCTTCGCCACAAGGAAAAGGAGTACGGTTACACTTTCAGTGCCGAAATGGAGGGTCAGTTGACGGCGCAAGGGCAAGAGTATTACCTCTGTGAGATCGGGCATTGGGTCACCACCGACACGGGCAGCACCTATGACTTTGTGCAGTGGCTGATGGTGCCCACCGACCTGTCGGCCGCCTATGCGGCGCAGGTAGGTAGGGAATTAACGTGGAATACAGACGATAACTGGTTAAAATAAAAAAGCACCGACCGTGAGGTCGGTGCTTTTTACTTGCTTTATTCCTCTATCCACTGAAAAGATCCGGAGAGCAAGGTCACCGCTTCGGCGGACACAGTCAGCAGACCGCCGTCCACGGTGGCGACCTTTTCGCTGTCGTCCGGCATATGGATGCGGCAGGGGCCTGCCTGCACGGAGGTGATGAAGGGGGTGTGACCGGCGAGGATTGCCAAATCACCCTCGGCGCCTCTCAGAAACAGACCGATGACCTCTTCCTGAAAGCCACGACCGTCCGGTGTGGCCACCGTCAGCTTGTAGGTGTTCATCCGTTCACCTTCTTCGCCTTAGCCACTGCCTCGTCAATGGTGCCCACAAACAGGAAGGCGGACTCGGGCAGGTCGTCGTGCTTGCCCTCGATGATCTCCTTGAAGCCGCGCACCGTCTCGCTCAGGGGCACGTAGGTGCCCTCGATGCCGGTGAACTTTTCGGACACATAGAAGGGCTGGGACAGGAAGCGCTGGATTTTACGGGCGCGCTGTACCAGCAGCTTGTCCTCGTCGGACAGTTCGTCCATACCCATAATGGCGATGATGTCCATGAGCTCGTTGTAGCGTTGCAGGATTCGTTGCACCTCACGGGCTACGTGATAGTGCTCCTCGCCCAGCACGTCGGGGGAAAGGATGCGGCTGGTGGACTCCAAGGGATCCACCGCGGGATAGATGCCCTGAGAGGCGATGGAACGGGACAGCACCGTGGTGGCATCCAAGTGAGCAAAGGTAGTAGCGGGAGCGGGGTCGGTCAGGTCGTCCGCAGGGACGTAGACCGCCTGCACCGAGGTGATGGAGCCCTTCTTGGTGGAGGTGATGCGCTCTTGCAGAGCGCCCATCTCGGTGGCCAGTGTGGGCTGGTAACCCACGGCGGAGGGCATACGGCCCAGCAGAGCCGACACCTCGGAACCGGCCTGCGTGAAGCGGAAGATGTTGTCGATGAAGAGCAACACGTCCTGCCCCTCGCTGTCGCGGAAATATTCCGCCATGGTCAGACCGGACAGACCCACCCGCATACGGGCTCCGGGGGGCTCGTTCATCTGACCGTAGACCAGCGCCGTCTTTTCGAGAACGCCGGACTCCTTCATTTCATTATATAGGTCGTTGCCCTCACGGGTGCGCTCGCCTACGCCGGTAAATACAGACAGACCGCCGTGCTGCTTGGCGATGTTGTTGATGAGCTCCATAATGAGCACCGTCTTACCCACGCCGGCGCCGCCAAACAGACCAATCTTACCACCTTTGGAATAGGGGCAGATCAGGTCCACCACTTTGATGCCGGTTTCCAGAATCTCGGTGGAGGTGGACAATTCGTCGTAGGCGGGGGCGGGACGGTGAATGTCCCACCGCTCCTCTGTCTCGGGGTTGGGCAGATTGTCCACCGCGTCGCCCAGCACGTTGAAGATACGGCCCAGAGTGGCTTTGCCTACGGGGACGCTGATGGCCGCGCCGGTATCGGTGACGGCGGCGCCTCTCTGCAAACCGTCGGTGGAGGCCATTGCCACACAGCGCACGGTGTTGTCACCGATGTGTTGGGCCACCTCTACGGTCAAGGTGCGCTCTCCCACCGGAACGGTGAGAGCGTTATAAATCGCCGGCAGATGTCCATCTTCGAAGCGTACGTCGATGACAGGGCCCATAACTTGGGCCACGCTGCCGATGTGTTTGTCAGCCATTGGTTTTCCTCCTTATCAATGGGGAATGTGAACTTATGCGTTGGCGCCCGCCACGATCTCGGTGATTTCCTGCGTGATGCTGCCTTGTCGAGCGCGGTTATATTGCAGTTGCAGCTCCGCGATCATTTCGGTGGCGTTCTTTCCGGCGGAGTCCATAGCCATCCGACGAGCCACTACTTCGCTGGCAAAGCTCTCCCGCACCGCCGCCACAAGGCGACCGGTGACGTATTCCGGCACCGCGGTGTCCAGAATGGTGGTTTCATCCGGCTCAAACAGCACCGTGCTGCGGTTGGCGGTCTCGGCGCGGGCCAGGGGCAGCACCCAGAGAATCTCCGGCTGCTGACTCATCATAGACACGTAGCGGGTATATAAAATTCCTAAGCGATCATACGCGCCGGCGGCGAAATCCCGACACAGGTCGGCGGCCAGCCGGTAGGCGGTCAGGCTGTCGAATCGCTCACACAGCCGCAACTCCCCACGATAGCGGTCACAGGCCTTCTTGCCGATGGGGATGATCTCGGCGTCGGGATACTCTCGAAGAGTGCGGAAAATATTGGCGTTGTAACCACCTGCCAGACCACGGTCACCTGCGATAACAATTAGTCGTATCCGGTCGCCGTCGGTCTCACGCATATAGGGGCTGCGAGCGCACTCGGGAGCGGCGGTCAGCAGGGACAACACCTGCTCCAACGCGGCGGCATAATCCCGACCGTGGAGCATGCCCTCGGTGGCGCGGCGAATCTTGGAAGAGGCCACCAGACCCATGGCGCGAGTCAGGTGCAGGGTGGAGTTGACGCTCTTGATGCGGGTGCGCAGACTTTTGATATCAGCTCCCACGGCGATCACCTCGCCATCTCGGTCAGAGCGCTCTCCATGGCGGCGATGTCCTCAGCCTCAAAGTAACCCTGCTCAAAACGGCAGAGCAGATCATTGTATTTTTGCTCTAACAGCTCATACAACCGCTCCTCGTAGGCGGGCACCTGGGCCACCGGCACGGGATCAAGCCAGCCGTGGGTCACCGCGTAGATGATGACCACCTGACAGCCCACGCGCACGGGGCTGTTGCGATGCTGACCCAACACGGAGACGATGCGCTCACCCAAGGCCAGACGGGCCTTGGTATCCGCGTCCAGATCGCTGCCGAACTGGGCAAAGGCCTGCAACTCGCGATACTGGGAATAGAGCAGTTTCAGTTCGCCGGACACCTTCTTCATAGCTTTAAGCTGAGCAGAGCCGCCCACACGGCTCACCGAGATACCGGGGTTGATAGCGGGCATAATGCCGCTGTGGAACAACTCGGTCTCCAAGAAGATCTGTCCGTCGGTAATGGAGATCACATTGGTGGGGATATAGGCGGATACGTCGCCCGCTTGTGTCTCGATGATGGGCAGAGCGGTGATGGAGCCGCCGCCGTATTCATCCGCCACGCACACGGCGCGCTCCAACAAACGGGAGTGGAGATAAAACACGTCGCCGGGATAGGCTTCGCGTCCGGGGGGGCGGCGGATAAGCAGGGAGAGGGCACGGTAGGCCACCGCGTGTTTGGACAGATCGTCGTAGACGATGAGCACGTCCTTGCCCTGCTCGCGGAAATACTCCGCCATTGCACAACCTGCATAGGGGGCGATGTATTGCAAAGGTGCGCTCTCGCTGGCGGAGGCAGACACGATAACGGAATATTCCATAGCGCCCGCCTGCTGCAACTCATTGGCGATCTGCACCACCGAGGTGCTCTTCTGGCCGATGGCCACGTAGATGCAGATGACACCGGTATCCTTTTGGTTGAGAATGGTGTCGATGGCGATGGTGGTCTTGCCGGTCTGGCGGTCTCCGATGATCAGCTCGCGCTGACCGCGACCAATGGGAATCATACTGTCAATGGCCTTGATACCCGTTTGCAGGGGCACGGCCACGCTCTTACGCTCAATAATGCCCAGCGCGGGACTCTCGATGGGACGGGTGTCGGTGGTGGCGATGGGGCCCTTGCCGTCGATGGGTTGGCCCAAGGCGTTGACCACGCGACCCAGCATACCGTCGCCCACCGGCACGTTCAGCACGCGACCGGTGCGCTTGACAGCGCTTCCCTCGTGAATGTCGTTCTGGTCGGACAGGACGGCGACAGACACCGTCTCCTCTTCCAGATTCTGCGCCAGACCTACGCTGCCGTCCTCAAATTCCAGCAGCTCGCCCGCCATACAGCCCCGCAGACCGTAGACGCGGGCGATGCCGTCGCCTACCAGGATGACGGTGCCGGTCTCAGTCATTTCGATGCGGGAGCGATACTGACGGATCTGTTCCTTAATAATCTGGCTGATCTCAGTCGGCTTATTGCTCACTGTTCAATCACTTCCTTCACTACTTGCAGACGGCGGCGTAAACTGCCGTCCATCACCTTGCCGTCCAGCTCTACGATCATACCGCCCAACAAGGACTCGTCCACTGCGCAGACCAGCTCCACGGCGTGACGGGTTTTGGCAGACAGGGTCTCGGACAGGCGAGATTTTTCCTCATCAGTCAGAGGTACGGCACTGGTGACATAGGCCGTGGACATAGCTACCGCCGCCTGATACAGGGTGCGGTATTCCTCAATACAATCGGGCAGACAACGGATGTGCCCGTGGTTGCATAACAACTGCACAAAGGAGAGCACCTGCTCCGGCAGACAGTCTCCCAGAGCCTGCTCCAACAGCGCGGTCCGCTCACTCTGAGGGACGGCGGGGCAGGCCATTAGTTCGGTGTAGGCGGGATGCTCTGCAAACAGAGCCCCCACCATATCCATCGCCTCTAAATAGGCTTTTTCTTGTGTTTGTTCAGCGGCCAAGGCAAACAGGGCCTCGGCGTAATCCTTGCTCAGTTCTGTCATGTGGCATCACCCATTTCGTCCAAGAAGGATTCGATCATGGTTCGATGATCCTCGGGCTTGATCTCCCGCTCCAGCATCTTCTCAGCCAGCAGAGCGCCTACGGAGGCGATCTCTTGCTTGATGCCGGCCTCGGCCTTCTGCCGCTCCAGGGCGGCTTCGGCTTCTGCTTGACGAAGAATGCCTTGCGCCTTATCTTTGGCGTCTGCCACCACGCGCTCGCCGTGGCGGCGGGCGGTCTCGTCGGCAGCGGCGATGCGGGCGGCAGCTTCATCATCGGCGGTGGCCAGTCGGGCCTCCCACTCCGCCTTGTCCTGATTGGCCTTCTCCTCGGCCTCGGCGGCGGCTGCGAACTGATCGTCCACCATCGCTTGCCGCTGGTCCATCACCTTTTTGATCGGCTTGAACAGGAATTTTTTCAGAATCAGGAAGATAAGCAGCAGGTTTGCCACAGAAATCAGAATCTGCCAAAGGTTGACCGAAATGATTTCTAATGTTTGCATAGTGTAGTACCTCTTACTTGCCGATGGTTTCCATCAGGATGTTCACAAACTGACGGGGAGCCACAAAGATTAGAAGAATGGCGATAACCAGACCGTACAGACCGGTGGTTTCCGCGATGATACAACCGGTGATCATAGTCGAGGTGACGTCGCCCTTGCTCTCGGGCTGACGGCCGATGGCCTCGCAGGCCTTGGCGACCGCGTTACCTTCACCGATACCGGGGCCCACACCGGCGATCATCGCCAGACCGGCGCCCACGGCGCACCCACCCAACAGAATACCTAAAGCCAGTTCCAACATAATAATTACCTCCGTTTATTTTAGTGTAAATGATTGACTGTTTATCCTCAGACGGGCTGTGCCGTCTCTTTGGCTTGCTGTTTGGCCCTTTTTTTGGCTTCGCGCTGAGCCTTGCGCTCTTCGAATTCGCTTTGAGGGAATCCGCCGGACACGTACATCATCGTCAAGGTGGCGAAGATGAAGGCCTGCAATCCACTGCTGAAAATGTCAAAATACAGACTCAATACCGCCGGTAGACCGATGCGCAGAATTTGGGAGTTGCCCAGCACATCGCCCAGCGCACCGGGCAACCATCCCAGCACCACGTTGCTCAGTCCGCCCAGGGCGGCGGCAATAAGCACCGAGATGATGGAGCCGGAAAGAATGTTGCCGTAATGACGGAAGGCCATTGACACCGGCGTGGCGGCCTCGCTGATGATGTTCATAGGCAGAAGGAAGGGGATGGGCTCCGCGTAGCTTTTGAGATAGTGGAGCGGGCCCGCCTTGCACTTGTAATAAGTGATGAGAGCAAAGACCAGCAACGACCAACCCGCCACCACGTTTATATCCGACGTGGGAGGGAACAAGCCCAGCAGGCTGGACAGGCTGGACAGGGCGGAAAGCCCCATGATGGCGGCTACGAAGGGAGCAAATCCCTTGAAATACTCACCCATATTGGTGTTGACCATGTTCTGACACTTTTCCACGATCCATTCCGCCGCCAACTGCCGTTTGGTGTTAGGACGCACGGCAATGCCGTGGGTCAGATACAGACATAGAAACAGGATGGTGCACATTACCGCCCAAGAATTGATCTGCGCTTCCGTAATGGGCAGAGGCTGCAGGGGGAGCGGGATGGTGAAAAATACCATCGCACCGGTGATGGTGATGCCCTCGTTGGGCGGGGTGGTGAGAATTTTGAGCGTCATTACCGCCAGCAACGGCAGGATTGCACCGCAGAGCAAAAGGATGTCCACCGCTTTGAAGCGGCGGCTATTTGTTTTCATAGAGAATCGTCACCTCCTAACGAAAGGGGCTCGTCGTCCTCGCCCTCGCCCTCGTCGTCTTCATCTTCCCAGCCGATGGCGGGGCGGTTGGTCGAGGGGTTGGCGGCGGCTTGTTGTTTGGCACGCACCGACACGGCGATGCGGGGCACCAGCAGGGGGATGGCGGTGGACCACAGATGGAACCATGGCAGAATTGCCGCCAGCGCTAAGATCACACCTTGCATCAGCAGTCGACTGCCTTGACTCAGACGAACGGTGTTTTTGGCTTGTTTTTCGGTTTGGGTGACCGCTTTTTGCACCATTAGACCTACCAACAAGAAGTTGACGGCAGCGGTAACCGAGCCCAATAAGCTGCCCAACAGTACGGAGCAATCCCACTGCCTGAGCAGCAAGAAAACTGCCTGCACCGGCAGGATGGCACCCGCCAACCAGGCGGTTACGTAGCGGGTCTCCCGGCGCACGGTAGGGTCAATTCGATTGTTCATTGGGCACCTCCTTTGTCTTGTTAGTATGCGCAAATGCGCTCGCGCATTTGCTTGCGTTTTAAATCTATAACCAAATTATTATAAGCATAGCACATGGAAAGCAAAAAGTCAAAGCAAAAAACGGTAATTTCATCCATTTTTTGACAACCTATTAATAGTGTGTTATACTGGCGCGGAAAGGTGGGGAGAAGGTATGACCGAACAAGGCTTGGCTGTTTATTTGAAGAACTGTCTGCGGACGGAAGGACCGGAGGTTTTGACCGTGACGGGGCATCCGTCGCCGGATGGAGATGCGGTAATATCGGCTCTCTTTGAAGCATGGCGGCTGACCAAAGCAGGCCGACCTGCCTCGCCTTTGGTACAGGCGAAGGCATTGCCTCGCGAGGTAGAGTGGTTGTTGGGGAAAGCCGCACCGTTGATGCCTTTGGGGCAGGTGGGCGAGTCCTCCCGTACACTGGTGCTTACCGATCATCACGAGGTGGAGAATTATGCAGGACGAGTTGTTGCGGTAATCGACCATCACCCATTATCCGCACCGCTGACCGTTGCTGATGTGCAGGTGCGCCCCGTAGGAGCAACGACCACTTTGGTGACAGAACGGCTGAGACGGGATGGGGTGACTCCTGATGCGTTTTGCGCTCGTGTTTTGTTGGGGGCTGTTCTGTTGGATACAGAGGGGTTGTCCCCATTCAAAGCAAAGGAAGAAGACGTAGAACAAGCGAAGTGGTTGGCGACCTTATGCGGCGAAGAGCCGGCCGCGCTGTATGCGCTTTTACAGGAAAAACTGTTAGAAGAACAGGATATTTCCACCCTGTTTTATCGGGATTATCGCCGTTACAACGGCGTCGACGGCGCTCCTTTATTGGGGTTTGCTATCTTGAAGGTATGGGCGGACCATCCGCCGGACACAGAGGCGGTACGCCGCCTGTTGCTGGAGGATCTGGCGACGGGAGCGCGGGTGGCGGTGGCCAAGATTGCCATGTACCGACGGGACGGCGGCCGCGAGGAGCGGTATCTGGCGGCGGGTGCCCAGGCAGACGCCTTTTTGCAAGTGGTGCAACAAGTGGGCGGCGAAGGGGCTTGCCGGGAGGCCAAAGACGCGGTTTTTCTACCCGAAACCTGTGTGCATCGGGGAAGAAAATGGTATGCGGCGCGCTTGGAACAAATATTTGCAAAAAAAGCTGAAAAATAAATGAAAAAAGGTAGAAAAAGACTGGCTTTTTTTCGGGATATGTGATACAATGAATACAGAATGTGTTGCAGAATGGGTTTTTCTGCAGAAAGGGCGTTTTGTATGGATGCAATGACCAAAAAACAGCTGTCGATTGTCGCAACCAAGATCCGTATGGCGATCATCGAGGGCACCTATCACGCCAAAAGTGGCCATCCCGGCGGATCTCTATCCATTGCGGACGATCTGGCGTATTTGTATTTCAAGGAGATGAACGTGGATCCGCAGAATCCCAAATGGGAAGAGCGGGATCGCCTGGTACTGTCCAAGGGGCATGCTGCCCCTGCGCTGTACGGCGCGTTGGCGCTGAGAGGTTATTTCCCTACGGAATGGATTCCCACGCTGCGCAAGACCGACTCCCTGTTGCAGGGTCACCCCGATATGAAACACATCCCCGGCGTGGATATGTCCTCCGGCTCGTTGGGTCAGGGCATCTCCTGCGCGGTGGGTATGGCGCTGGCGGGCAAACTGGACAAAGCGGACTATCGCGTCTACACCATCCTCGGTGACGGTGAGCTGGGCGAGGGTCAGGTCTGGGAAGCGGCTATGTTTGCCGCTGCCAAGAAATTGGATAATCTGCTGGTGATCGTGGACAACAACAATCTGCAGATCGACGGCTCGGTGGAGGAGGTTAACTCTCCCTATCCTATTCCCGAGAAGTTTGCCGCCTTCGGTTTCCATGTCATTGAGATCGACGGTAACGATTTGGAGCAGATCGAGGCCGCATGTAACGAGGCCAAGACCGTGAAGGGTAAGCCCACGGCCATTGTGCAGAAGACCCTGAAAGGCAAGGGCGTTTCTTTTATGGAGAATAAGTGCAGTTGGCACGGCGTGGCCCCCAAGCAGGATGAGTATGAAGCGGCGATGGCAGAGCTGACTGCCCGTTTGCAGGAATTGGAGGGTTAAGCCATGGCAGAGGTAATTAAAGTAGCGACCCGTGACGCCTACGGTCAGACCTTGGTCGAATTGGGCAACGAGCGGGACGATATCGTGGTAATGGATGCTGATCTGGCCGCCGCTACCAAGACGGGTATGTTCAAGAAGGCGCATCCCGAGCGCTTTTTCAACACCGGTATTGCCGAGGGCAATATGATGAGCATTGCGGCGGGTCTGGCCGCTTCCGGTAAGACGGTGTTCGCCTCCTCTTTCGCTATGTTTGCGGCGGGTCGTGCCTTTGAGCAGATCCGCAATTCTATTGGTTATCCTCACCTGAATGTGAAGGTGGCCGCCTCCCACGCGGGCGTTTCCGTGGGTGAGGACGGTGCCACGCACCAGTGCTGTGAGGATATCGGCATTATGCGCACCATCCCGGGCATGGTGATTCTCAATCCCGCGGACGGTCCCGAAGCCAAGGCAGCGGTGCGCGCTGCGGCGAAGTGGGACGGCCCCGTGTATCTGCGGTTGGGACGTTTGGCGGTACCGGTATTCAATGACGATAACGTGGATTTCGTCATCGGCAAGGGTAAAGAACTGGTGACCGGTACCGACGCGACGGTCATCGCCACCGGCCTATTGGTCAACGAGGCGCTGATTGCCGCCGAACAGTTGAAGGCGGAGGGCATCTCGGTACGGGTTATCAATATGGCCACCATAAAGCCCATTGATAAGGACATTATCGTTAAGGCGGCGGAAGAGACCGGCGCTATTGTGACCGCTGAAGAGCACAATATTATCGGTGGATTGGGCAGTGCGGTGGCTGAGGTGCTGTGCGAGAACAAGCCCGTACCCATGCTCCGCGTGGGCGTGGAGGACACCTTCGGTCGGTCCGGACCCGCGCTGGAACTGCTGGAACTGTATGGCTTGACCGCTTCCCATATTGTGGAGAAGGTTAAGGCGGTATTGGCAATGAAATAAAACGAACAAAACGGCTGACGGACAGCACGCTGTCCGTCACCCTTTTTTCTCGTAAAAACGGAAAGGAGGAGGAGGAGCGATGGCGAGAAAACCCGTTGATATGTGTAACGGTCCCTTGTTGAGCAACATTATTCGTTATACCGTGCCGATCATTATGACCGGCTTGTTGCAATTGTTGTTCACCGCCGCCGATTTGATGGTGGTGGGTCAGTTCTGCGGCAGTGCGTCGGTGGGAGCGGTGGGCGCCACCAACTCGGTTATCAACCTCATCACCAATCTGTTTATCGGCCTTTCGGTAGGTACTGGTGTCACCGTAGCCCAGGGGCTGGGAGCCAACGATAAGGAGGCGGTACGCAACGCGGTGCATACCTCGATTCCGTTGGCAGTTATCTGCGGCATTATCCTCACGGCGGCGGGCATCGCTGCCGCTCCTGTGTTCCTGCGATGGATGGATACGCCGCAGGAGTTTATCCACCTGTCTGCCTTGTATATGCAGGTGTACTTTGCGGGTATCACCTCTACTATGGTGTATAATTTCGGGGCGGCAGTATTGCGTGCTGCCGGTGACTCCCAGAGTCCGCTGAACTTTCTTATGCTGGCGGGCGTGGTGAATGTTGTACTCAACATTTTCTTTGTGACGGCATTACATATGGACGTAGCGGGGGTGGCGTTGGCCACGGTTCTGTCCCAGACCCTTTCGGCGGTATTGGTGCTGCGTGCTCTCAGCCGTCGGGTAGATGCCTGCCGTCTGGAATGGCGGCAGATGAGCATCGATGGACGATCTCTGCTGAAAATGTTGCGCATCGGCCTGCCTGCGGGCATCCCGTTTTTCGCCATTTCCAACGTAATGATTCAATCGGCGGTCAATTCTTTTGGTGCCGAGGTAGTAGCGGGTTATGCAGCGGCAGGCAGTCTGGAGGGCTTCGTCTACGTGTCGATGAATGCCTATCACCAGACGGCGCTAAACTTCATCGGACAGAATATAGGTGCCAGGAATTATAAGCGAGTGCGGCAGGTGATGAACACTTGCGTGATCAGCGTAGCGCTCATTGGCGCGGTGCTGGGTGGGCTGTTGGTGATAGCCGGTCGCCCGTTACTTCACCTGTACATCACCGATTCTCCCGAGGCTATTGAACACGGTATGCGGCGTATGCTTTATATTGCAACCTTTTACTTCCTGTGCGGCGCTATGGACGTCATCACCGGCGGTATCCGTGGTTTAGGCGCGTCTCTATCGCCGATGATGGCCAATGCGTTGGGCGTGTGTGGCTTGCGGTTGGTGTGGATCTTATTTGTGTTCCCTGTGTTCGGTACATTGGAGGCGGTGTACATATCCTATCCCATTTCCTGGGCCATTACTTCGGCAGTGCAGTGGATGGTTTATTGGATTCTGTTGCGCCGACGGGAAAGAGGAGGGAGCCTCCGTGGAGCAGTATAGTTATATTGTCCCGCCGGAATACCACGGGGAGATGTTGCAGACCTTTCTGCGGCGTGCCTGCGGCCTTTCTTATCGTATGGTGGTGAAGCTCAAACGGGTAGAGGGCGGAATGACCGTGGACGGCAAGCCGTGGCGCTCCATTGATCGGGTTGATGCGGGTCAGCAGGTCGTGCTGAGGATGCCCACCGATGCGGTGCGCATTGAGGGCGCGGATATCCCCCTATCCATCCCTTATGAGGACGAGTATATTTTGATGATCGACAAGCCGCCCTATCTGGCGGTACACCCCTCCGCGGGCAAGCCGGAGCCGACCCTTGCCAATGCGGTGGTGGGTTATTTTGAGCGAAAGGGCACCCCTTTGTCCTTTCGCCCTGTGAATCGGTTGGACCGCAACACCAGCGGTTTGCTGATGGCGGCCAAAAGCCCTCATATCGCCTTCGCGATGGCGCAGAAGCCGCATAAAGTGTACTTTGCCATTGTTTTAGGTGAATTACAGGGAGAGGGCATAGTGGACCAGCCTATTCGGGTTAAGGAAGGTTGTACCATTACCCGCGAAGTGGGTGAGGGCGGCAAGGACAGCATCACCCATTGGCGCGCTCTTGCCACCGATGGTGAGATTACCCTGGTGCGGGTGGTGCTGGAGACCGGCCGCACTCACCAGATTCGGGTACATATGGCGTGGTTGGGTCACCCACTGGCGGGGGACACTATGTATGGCACCGACGAGATAGTGCTGCCTCGCCATGGTCTGCATTGTGCCCGAACAGAGTTCGTCCACCCGGTCACCGGTGAGACGGTGCGGGTCACCAGCCCCATTCCCGAAGATATGCGTTCTCTTTTGGAACAGCGCGGCCTGTGGCAGGAAGAATGGGATGTGATGGAATAAGAAAAGAGCCGTGGTTTGGTAGGCCAAACCACGGCTCTTTTTGCTTCGATTACGAGGGGTAGTACACTTCGCCGGTGAGGGCATTTACCAACACCACATCCACCGTGGAGTAGTGGCTGTCGTTCACCAGCCACCGCAGGGCGATGCGGTATTCCGGCTTTTCTTCGGTGGGGCGATCAAACACCATCCAAGAAAACAGAAATCCGGTATCCGGATCGCGGTCGCCAGACCGAATGCCTAAGAAACTCTCCGCCAATTCAAGTGCTCTTTCCTCGGTGATATAACCGGAGGATGCGGTAGTCGTTGTCGTTGTAGAGGTCGTGGTGGTCGTGGTAATGTCGCCATTACCGCCGCCGTCGGAGGTGTCCGGCAGCAGAGAGCAGCCCGACACCAACAGGCACAGTAGCGCCAAAAAGATGGAAAGTGTTTTTCTCATCGCAAAACCCGCTCCTTCCCGTAATATCGTGTACGATTTATACTCCTGGTATATTCAGTTCGTACTCACCGCTGTGCAAGACCTGCGCTAACTCCGCCTCGGTGTGGATGCGGTGGGAGACCAGGATGCCGAACTTCTCGCAGTGGCCCATATAGTGGCGGTCAGAGCCGGCAATTGGGGGAAGATTGTTCTCTTTGGCCCAGTTTACCGCCCGCAGATTGTCCAGGAGTGGGTTGCAGGCGTTGTAGATCTCGGCGCCGTCAAAATATTCCGAGGGCAAAGCCTCCCACGGACGGGGGATGTACTCTCGCACGCGGAAGGGGTGGGCTTGAAAGATGAGCCCTCCCGCCTCACGGACGATGCGACTCAGATAGGGCAGGTCGCACTCCCGAAGTTCGGGGTGATCGTACATAAACTGCGGTGTCAGTCCGTACAATAGGGCCTCGCGGCCGTTGCCGATGCCTTCTTCAATGCCGAAGAGCACGTCGAAGTCCAGTCGGTCGCCAACGGCTTTTGCTCGCAGATAGCATTCCTCATAAGCGGCTGCAAAATCCGCCCAGGGCATATTGCGGCGGATGGCGGTATTGCCGTGGTAGAAATGTTCGGTGATTACCATACCGGCATAGCCGATATTTTTCATCTCCTGCACCAGTTCCTCGGGGGCGATGGCGCCGCAGGCGCTGCAAGCGTTGGTGTGTTGATGCATTTCGTACAAATACATACGGCGCGCTCCTTTTTGTCAGATTTCCCCTTCATTATGCGCTTTTCGGCAGCGTTTGTCAACCGAAAATGGTTGCAACAGAGGAGAAAATATGCTACAATTTTTCCACAATGGTAAAACGAGGGATGGATATGAAAAAAGCAGTTCTGTTTGATTTGGACGGCACCTTGCTCAATACCTTGGGTGACCTGACAGCAGCAGTGAATCACGCCCTGGTGCGTCAGGGATTCCCTGTCCGCACCGAGGCAGAGGTGCGATCCTTTGTGGGGGATGGAGTGAAGGAGCTTATTGCCCGCGCCTGCCCTTCTGACACGGCGGATGAGATACGGCAGTCGGTGTTAGAGGCGTATCTCCCTTTTTATGCTACCCACAATGCGGATAAGACCTTGCCCTACGACGGCGTTCTTGCACTGTTGCAGTCGCTCCGTGAAGCGGGGTATGTACTGGGTGTGGTGAGCAATAAGCACGAGGCGGGTACGGTGGCCCTCTGCCGTCGCTTTTTCGGAGAGACATTGGACGTGGTGGTGGGTGGTGGTGCGGCCCGCCCATTGAAGCCTGCCCCGGATAGCCTGCTGTACGCAATGGAGCAGATTGGTGTGATCCCCCAAAACGTGTGGTTCGTAGGGGATTCGGTGGTGGACGTACAGACCGCCCGCGCCGCCGGTGTACGGGGCATTGCCGTGACGTGGGGTTTTCAGGACGAGGAGCGGTTGGTGGCCGAGTGCCCCGCGGCACTGGTCCATACGCCTGAGGAAATCAAACACATCGTGCTAGCAAAAAAATGAGGAAAAACCCGTCGATTCGGCGGGTTTTTCTGTTGATAAAAAGTTGACAAGTCGGGGCATCGTGTTGTATAATCAGTAATTAAAATTACGCGCCCTCTTGTTGAGAAAGGAAGATCAGTATGGGTTTAACAATTGCACAGAAGATCATCCGTGACCATTTGGTCAGCGGAGAGATGATAGCCGGCACCGAGATCGCGTTGCGCATCGACCAGACGCTGACTCAGGATGCCACCGGCACCATGGCCTATTTGGAGTTTGAGACGATGGGTATCCCTCGGGTGCGCACCGAGCGCAGCGTGGCCTATATTGACCACAACACCCTGCAATCGGGTTTCGAGAATGCGGACGATCATCGGTATATCCAGTCGGTGTGCAAGAAGCACGGCGTGTATTTCTCCCGCCCCGGCAACGGCATCTGCCACCAGGTGCATTTAGAGCGGTTCGGCATCCCCGGTAAGACCCTCATCGGTTCGGACAGCCACACTCCCACCGGCGGCGGCATCGGTATGCTGGCTATGGGCGCGGGAGGACTGGACGTGGCGGTGGCCATGGGCGGCGGTGCTTACTATATCACGATGCCCAAGATGTATAAAGTGGAACTCACCGGCAAACTGCGCCCCTTTGTCACCGCCAAGGACGTGAGCTTGGAGATTCTGCGCCAGTTGTCCGTGAAGGGCGGCGTGGGTGCCATCATCGAGTGGGGCGGCGAGGGTGTCAGCACCCTGACCGTGCCGGAGCGCGCCACCATCACCAACATGGGCACCGAGTTGGGTGCCACCACCTCTATCTTCCCCTCGGACGAGGTGACCCGACAGTTCCTGAAAGCGGAGGGGCGCGAGGAGGATTATATCCCCCTGTCCAGCGATCCCGATGCTGAGTACGATAAGATTCTGCACATTGATCTGTCCACGTTGGAGCCGCTGATTGCTTGCCCCCACAGCCCCGACAAGGTGGTGACGGTAGCCTCGCTCAAAGGCACCAAGGTGGATCAGGTGTGCATCGGCTCCTGCACCAACTCCTCTCTGCTGGATATGCTGAAGGTGGCAGCTTTGCTGAAAGGTTGCACCATTCAGCCGTCGGTCAGCCTGTCCATTTCTCCCGGCTCCAAGCAGGTGTTGAGTATGCTGGCGGATTGCGGTGCCCTTACCGACATTTTGGCCTCCGGTGCTCGTGTGCTGGAATGCGCCTGCGGCCCCTGTATCGGTATGGGTTTCTCCCCCAATTCCGGCGGCGTGAGCCTGCGCACCTTCAACCGTAACTTCGAGGGGCGCAGCGGCACCGCCGATGGACAGGTGTACCTATGCAGTCCCGAGACCGCCGTGGCGGCGGCGCTCACCGGCGAGATTACCGATCCCCGCCTGCTGGGTGAGATGCCGGCCATCACCTTCCCCGATGCTTTCCGCATCGACGACAGCGCCGTGCTGTCCCCGGCCGCCGAGGACGAGGCCGCCTCTGTGGAGGTGCTCCGTGGCCCCAACATCAAAGAATTCCCCCAGAGCCATCCTCAACTGGATACCTTGACCGCACCGCTGGTGTTGAAGGTGGGGGACAACATCACCACCGATCACATTATGCCGGCGGGCGCTAAGATTCTGCCGTACCGTTCCAACATCCCCCATCTGTCCCAGTTCTGCTTTGGTGTCTGTGACCAGACTTTCCCGGAGCGGGCAAAGGAAGCGGGTCGGTCCATCGTGGTGGGCGGCAGCAACTACGGACAGGGTTCCTCCCGTGAGCACGCGGCGCTGGTGCCGCTGTATTTGGGCGTGCGGGCGGTGATTGCTAAGTCCTTTGCCCGTATTCACGCCGCCAACCTTATTAACGCCGGCATTATGCCTTTGACCTTCAAGAATCCCGAGGATTACGATAAGCTGATTCAGGGGGATGAATTGGAACTGACCGACGTGTACGCCGGCATGGATTCCGGCGAGATCGTTCTTACCGATAAGACCGCCGGTGTGGCGGTGCCCCTGTGCGCCGATTTCACCCAGCGGCAGAAGGATATGTTGAAAGCCGGCGGTCTGCTGGCCTACACCAAAGAGATGGGAGAGAAGTAATATGCAGAAATACATTGATAACGCCGTAGAGCAGTTTCGCACCCTGATTACCGAGCAACTGGAGCGTCAGAATCGGATGGAGGCGGGCGAGGCTGCCAAGGATTTTGCCAACCTGCCCCATATCACCATCGGCATTTGCGGCGGTGACGGCATCGGCCCCATCATCACCCACGCCGGTGAGGACGTTCTGCGTTTCCTGCTGGCGGACGAGGTGGCCTCCGGCCGTGTGTCTTTCCGTGAGATTGACGGCCTGACCATCGAGCGTCGTGAGGAAGTGGGCAAGGCCATTCCCGATGATACCCTCGCCGCGCTGAAAGAGTGCGACGTGATCCTGAAAGGCCCCACCACCACTCCTCACGGCGGCAACCTGGAGTCCGCCAACGTGGCTATGCGTCGCGAGCTGGATTTGTATGCCAACGTGCGTCCCACCTGCGTGCCGGAGTTGGGCATTGACTGGGTGTTTTATCGTGAAAACAGCGAGGGAGAATATGTGTTGGGTAGCCGCGGCGTAGAAATTCCCGGCAAGCTGTCCATGGACTTTAAGGTGACCACCGAGGCCGGCACCCGCCGCATCGCCCGCGCTGCCTTTGAGTATGCCAAGAACAACGGCAAGGACAACGTGGCCATCGTTACCAAGGCCAACATTATGAAAAAGACCGACGGCAATTTCAGTCGCATCTGCCACGAGGTGGCCGCCGAGTACCCCGGCATCACTGCTGAGGACTGGTACATCGACATTATGACCGCCAATCTGGTGAACGAGGCTCGCCGCAGCCAGTTCCAGGTGTTTGTGCTGCCCAATCTGTACGGCGACATTATCACCGACGAAGCCGCCCAGATTCAGGGCGGCGTGGGCACCGCAGGTAGCGCCAACATCGGCGACCGCTACGCGATGTTTGAGGCCATCCACGGCTCCGCCCCCCGTATGATCGAGATGGGTCGCGGTGATTACGCCAACCCTGCCTCTGTGCTGAAAGCCTGCGCCATGCTGCTGCGCCACATCGGCAAGGCTGCCGAGGCAGAGAAACTGGAGAAAGCGCTGGCCATTTGCAACGAGAAGATGAATATGACCGGCCGCGTAGGCGGTAACACCTGCGCAGAGTTCGCTCAGGCGATTATGGCTGAGGTGGAGAAGCTGTGATGGACCGTAAGGAGATCTTGTCCCGCGTGGACCATACCGAACTGAACCCCGCGGCTATGTGGGAGGATATCCGCACTCTGTGCGATGATGCCATCAGTTACGGCACCGCCACGGTGTGTATCCCACCCTGCTACGTTAAGCGTGCGGTTTCCTACGTGGGGGACAAACTGCCCGTATGCACCGTCATCGGCTTCCCTCACGGCAACAGCCCCACCGCCGCCAAGGCGTATGAGGCCAAGTGTGTGGCCGAGGCGGGCGCCAAAGAGGTGGATATGGTCATTAACCGCGGCTGGGTCAAGGACGGTCTGTTTGAGGCAGTCACCGATGAGATCGCCATCGTCAAGCGCGCCTGTGCCCCTGCGGTTCTGAAAGTCATTATTGAGTGCTGCGGTCTCACCGACGAGGAGAAGATCGCTCTTTGCAAGTGCGTCACTGAGGCGGGCGCGGCGTTCATCAAGACCTCCACCGGCTTTGACAAGAGCGGTGCCACCGTGGAGGACGTGCGCTTGATGGCGCAGAATGTGGGTGACGGCGTGCAGGTTAAGGCGGCCGGCGGCATCCGCACCTTTGAGGCGGCACAGGCGATGATCGAAGCGGGTGCCTCCCGTATCGGTGCCAGCGCGCTGGTGAAATTGATGAAAGAAGAGCAATAAAAAAGGACCGACAGCCGAACAGGCCGCTGTCGGGCCCTTTTTTTTTTGAGA